>JAEUOX010000256.1 GCA_016790475.1 Rhodoferax sp.
GCGCCATCGTCCCCCCGGCCGGGATCCGGAAGGACACGCCGTCCACGGCCTTGACGATGCCGGCATCGACATTGAGATAGACCTTCAGGTCCTTGACCGTGAGAACGTTTGGCATGCCTGCATTTTGTTGTGCCCTGCGAAGCTCCCCGGGTGGTCAGTCCGGGCGACCGCCACCGCTTGTAACTGTTGGCAAAGGCCCTGGACAAATCCCGCGGCTCGGCCATTTTTGACTTGAGTATAGAAGAGATGTCGCGCGCACGAGACGAACTCACGGGGACGCGAACAGCGCGTCGGCGCGGCGCCAGACCACCAGCCCGTCGGCCCGAGTGCGCTCGAACAGTTCGTCCAGAAAGGCCCAGGTCGCCGGGTCATGGACCGCGTGGTGGGTCAGCCAGCCCGTCGACTCCTGGAGGTCGACTTCGCCCAGGCGACGCGCCTGCAGGTGCCGTAGCGCCTGGTCCAGCGCGGCCTGCACGCCGACGAATCCGCGGGCCCCGCGCCAGTCGATCACATCCACATGCGTATTCACCTGCGCCAGGCCGGACGCCGGATCGCCCGCGCGGCGGGCACCGAACCGACTGAGGCCACGGTAGCCGCCGCCGGCCAGCAGCGGCAGCAGCGCGGCTGACGCGATCCGGTTCCACGGTGGCACCAGCACGGGCAAGGCAACCGCGCCGAACAGCGACTGCAACGTCTGCCGCCCCTGCTGCAGCCGCCCTACGGCCTCCGGCGGGGGCTCCTCTGCCGGGAACTCCGACTTCTTCTGCCCGGGCGGTGCCAGGTTCCGGTGCGACACCCCGTGCTGCAGGACCGTGACGCGCGCGGCCCGGGTGGCCAGCAGATCCGGCTGTGCGCCGGCGGGTATGACCGCGAGGGCCAGCGGCACATCGGCCGCCGCGGACAACGCCAGCAGCTGCTGGAGTGCGGCGGTCGGGTGGGTGGCATCATCGTCGCGCCACCAGAAGTCGGCCACCAGGCCCGCGTCGCGCCAGCGCAGCAGCTCGTCCCGGAGTGCGAGCCATCCGGCCGCGGTACTCACGCGGATCGCTCCTGCAGCCGGCGCAGCATCCAGCGCGCGGCATCCGCTGCGCCATCCAGACGGACAGCCGCCGGACGGTGGGCCACGGCGGCGGCACGGTCGATGGCGCGCGCCAGCGCCTGCGGCTCCAGATCCGGCTCCTCGAGCAGTTGCAGCGCGCCCCGCTCCGCCAGCAACCGGGCCCGCAGCGTCTGCTCGGTCTCGGCACCCCCGGCAAACGGGACGACCACGGCGGGCGCACGCGCCTGCAGGATTTCCATGACCGTGTTGTAGCCCGCCTGGCTGATGGACAACCGGCACTGCCCCAGCCGCTGCGCAAAGTCCGCGCGGTAGCGCTCGACGACCACGCTGCTCTGCCGCTGCGCCAGCGCCTGGAGTTCCTCGAACACGGCATCGCTCGCGTTGATGCCGGCCAGCAGGCGCCACGGGTGCCCGTGCAGGCTGCTCAGCGGCCTTGCAGCCAGGGCCGTCAACAGCAGCTGGCGACCCACGGCGCCGCCGCCGACCGACACCAGCACTTCCCGCTGCGACGCTTCCGCAGCCCCCCCGACCACGGCAGGCTCGGAGGGCACTGGCCCGGGACCACCGGCAACCACGTAGCCGGTGTAGTGCAACCGGCCGGCGAGCCGGTCCGCGTGGACGAAGGTGCGCCCGAAGGCCACCAGATCGGCGTCCCCGTGCACCAGCACCTGGTCGAAGTAGCGGTCGAAGACCTCCAGCGTACGGTCCGCCCGCGCCGGATCGGACTGCCCGCCGCCCAGCACATCGCGCACCGAGCACACGACCAGCGGCCGTGGCACGCGGGCGATGGCCGCCTCCAGCATCGGCAGCAGTTCGAAGCGCATCTGCCGCCGGCCAAACGGGAACAGCTCGACGACCACCGCATCGGGCTCGCAGGTCGCCCAGGCCTGCATCAGCTGCGTGCGGCGCCGCAGCCGCCAGGCATCGTCGACCGGGTGCCCCTGCTCGTCCAGCAGGGTCTTGAAGCTGAGATCTGCGGCGCTGGCAGGCGCGAGCTGCACGCAGTGGGCCACCGGCATGTCCAGGCCGGGCACCGGCATGCCTCCGGTGACCAGGGTCACCTCCAGTCCGGCCCGGGTCATGCCGTCGGCCAGCGCGACCGCGCGGCGCAGATGGCCGATCCCCAGCAGGTGCTGCACGTAGAAAAGGACACGCCAGGCTGCCATGCTCACCCCTGCGATGGCAGATCAGCGCCTGCCGTGCGCCGCGCCAGCGGAAGGTTCAGGCGCGCCACGGTGGGGACGCCCTGCGCATCGATGTCGAACAGCTGCAGGCAGCGCCAGTCCAGTCGGGCCGGCGGCTTGCCCCGCATGTCCCACCCCAGGGCCCAGGCGAACACGACACGGATCACACCGCGATGGCAGACGGCCAGGTGCGCGCGGCCTTCGGCGCCGATCTCCGCCAGCCAGGGGCGCACCCGCTCCAGGACCTCGCGCGGACTCTCGCCCCCATCCGGCCGGAAATCCAGGCCGCGCGCCTCGTTGGCCTGCAAGGCGTCGCCGAACTGCGCACGCAGCGACGCCAGCGTCTGCCCCTCCCACCGGCCCCAGGCCATCTCCGTCAGGCGGGGCTCGACCTGAATGTCCGTCAGCCCCAGAGACTGCGCCGTCTGCCGGCATCGCAGCAGCGGGCTGCTGACGACCGGCAGATGCTGCAGTTCCTCCGGCAGGCTCCAGGACGCGAAAGCGCGCCGCGCCGCATCGTCCAGCGGGATGTCGGTGCGTCCCTGCAGCCGACCGGCCGCCGTCCAGGGTGTCTCGCCATGGCGCAGCATCGCCAGCAGCGTCATGGCCTTGCTCCCGCGCCGGCCAGGTCGCGCGGCGTCGCGGCAACCTGCGCCAGTGCCTCCCGCAGCGTGCGTGCCGCGCCCGACGTACCCCGCTCGGCGGCGACATGGCGCGCCGCAGCGGCCCCCATCGACAAGCGCAGCGTGGCGTCCTGCAGCAGACGGCGCGCGCTGCCTGCCAGCGCTGGCACGTCCCCCGGTGGGGTGAGCAGGCCGGTCACGCCATCGCAGACAACATCCGGCACACCGCGCACCGCACAGGCCGCGACTGGCACGCCGGCGGCCTGCGCCTCGAGCAGGGCCATGCCGTAGGCCTCGTTGACCGCCGGCCAGATGCACAGGTCGCTGGCTGCGTACAAGGCCGCCAGTGCGGTGGCGTCAGACTGCCCGGCGAAATGGCAGCGACCGGGGGCCGCTGCCTCGAGCATCGCGCGAATCTCCGCGCCCGCCACACCGTCCCCAGCCACCAGCAGTTGCCAGCGCAGATCCGCCAGCCGGCGCAGCACCTCCGCAAGTTCGGTGTAGGACGCCTGCTTGTCACCGGGCCGCATCATCGCGGAGACGACAATCCACGGCGCCTGCGGTTCGATGCCGGCGGCCGCCGCCAGACGCGCGCGATGCTCCGCACGCTGGCGCGCTGCCTGCTGGTACGGGGCCGGGTCCAGGAATGGCGGCAGGCGCAGGATCCGCGCTGCCGGGCGGGCCACCGTCTGCAGCGCCGGCACATCGTCCGCCGTTGGGCACAACAGCAGGTCGGCCCTCTGCAGGGCGTCGCGCACCGCCGCGTGCCCGGCCGCCCAGGGGCCCTGCGCCCGCTTCGCTGCGAACGAGGCCTCAGCCACGACGTAGGGAAGCCCCAGATGGCGGCATACGACCGGGCCCAGCCAGTCGGGGGCCTTGTAGTAGAGGTGGTAGGTGAACCACAGGTCGGGTCGGCAGCGGTGCGGCGAGTCCGGCCCCCAACGGCGCAGCAGTGCGCTGGCAATCGCATCGCCCTCCACCCGCAGCAGGCGCTGCGCGTGCGGGTCGCCCCGGCCCTCGTAGCTGCGGAACTCGGACACCAGCTCGGCCTCGTGGCCAGCGAGTTGCAGTGCCTGCAGCAGCAGCCGCGCCACGCGCCGATCGCCCGACGGAACCGGATGCATGGGCGACTTCAGAGGCGCGTAAAAGGCGATCCGCATGGCCGGATTCTAGAGAGCGGGTCCGGGCGGCCCGGACGACCGGAAAGCCTGCTCCGGCAGGTCCGCGACCGTACAATCCCGCGCCACCCCATCCGACCCGGCAGCGGGCGTCCCCTCCTCCCCCATGTGCGGAATCTTCATCGCGATCGAACGCCACCAGCCTGTGGATCTGGAGCGCGCCCGGCGCGCGATTGCGGCGCTGCGCCATCGGGGGCCGGATGGCTCCGGCGAGTACGCGTTCGCGTGCATCGGCAACGGAGCCCCCGGGCCGAGCGGCATCGTCGGCCATACCCGGCTGGCGATCCAGGATCCGGTGCAGCGTTCCGCCCAGCCACTGCGCCGTGACACCCGCACGCTGAGCTACAACGGCGAGATCTACAACTTCCGCGCGCTGCGGCAGACCCTGCGCCAGCGCGGCCACCACTTCGAAACCGAAGGCGATACGGAGGTGCTGCTGGCACTGCTCGCCGACCAGGGCGTCGAGGGTCTGAACCAGGCCCATGGCATGTGGGCCTTCGGCCTGCTCGACGAAGCCGCCCAGACACTGATGGCCGCCCGCGACCGCTATGGCAAGAAGCCCCTGTTCTGGCACGCGGATGCGCAGCGGATCTGCTTGGCCTCCGAGGTCGCTCCGCTGATGCTGTACCTGGACCGGGCCCCGGAAATGGTGGGCGCCGACATCGACAGTTACCTGCGCGATGGCTGGCTGTTCCCGCGGCCGGACGGCGCCACCCACATCCGGGATGTCCGCGAGGTGCCACCCGGCAGCTGCCTGCAGGTCGATCTGGCCCGCTGGACATGGCAGACGGGGAGTTACCACAGCGTGCAGCATGACACGGCCGGACCACCCGCCGAGGCGGACGCACTCGCGAACCAGCTGGAGGAAGCCGTGCAGGCGCGGCTGGTGTCGGACCGCAGGATCGGACTGCTGCTGTCCGGCGGCGTGGACAGCTCGCTGATCCTGTCCATCCTGGCGGCCCGCGGATGGGCCGAGCAGGTGACCTGCTTCACCGGCGACGCCGGCAAGAGCGACGATGCCACCTATGCCCGGCAGTGCATCGAACAGCTCGGCATCCCGGCGATCAGCCTGCCCCTGGACTACGGAACGGGCGGCATGGCGTCGTTCCTGGATGTCTGCCGGCACCAGGAAAAGCCGTTTCCCTTCATTGGCAATGTGCTGGCGATGCCCCAGCTCTATGCACGCATTGCGGAACACGGTGTGCCGGTCGTGCTGGACGGCACCGGTGGCGACGAACTGTTTGCCGGCTATTGGGACCGCTATCACCGGTTTGCGCTGCGTGAAGCGCTGGCGCAGGGGGACACCGCCTGGGTCGAGGCCTCGCTGGCCGCCCAGCAGGACGACGCCGGCGCCCAGGCACGGGCACGGCAGGCGCTGGACTTCGCCCACAGCCACCCCGAAGCCTTCGCCGACCCGGGCGGCATCGACCGCGCCGCCGAGGATCCGGCAGACCTGGACGAGTTCGTGCAGCCGCAGGTCCGCCATGCGCGGCGCGTGGATCCGCTGCGGCAGTTCCCGGGCGGCCTGTCCGAGGCCCTGCTGCTGGATGCCGGCGCCGGCCGGCTGTCGGAATGGCTCTGGCAGAACGACCGCAATGCGATGACCCACGGCATCGAGAACCGCAGCCCGCTGCTGGACCACCGCCTTGCCGGCTGGATGCGCTCGGACTTCCGGAACAAGTTTGTCGGCCCCTGGAACAAGCACGAGCTGCGCAGCGCGTTCTCGGCCTTCGTGCCGCTGCCGACGCAGTGGCGGCGCGACAAGCAGGGCTTCCGCTGGGTCTACCACCGCTTCCTGAAGAACAACCGCTCCGAGGTGCTGGCGCTGGTGGCGGGGTCCCGGCTCCTGCGCGGGCGGGTGGACGTTGCGCGCCTGCTGGACGCGGCGCGCAACCGCGACGACTACCTGGAATGCGGCCTGCTGCAGCGGATGTTCTGCCTGGCCGGCCTGGAGGAGACTATGGGGCTGCGCTGACGCGCCCGGCGGGCAGCGGGAGCCCGAAGCGTCGGGCCAGCCGCACGATGTTGGCCTCCATGCCAAAGTACCGGGCCAGCCGATCCTGCCCCGCGGCGGCCAGTGCCGCGCGGCGGGCCGGCTCGGTGATGGCCAGGGACAATGCGCCGGCCAGATCGGCCGCCGATTGCGGCGCCACCAGCAGGCCGGTGACGCCCTCCTCGATCAGCTCCGGAATCGCGGACACGCGGGTGGCGACACAGGCCAGGCCCTGGCTTTGGGCCTCCATCAGCACATTCGGCAAACCGTCGCGGTCGCCGTCCGCCGCTATCCGGCTCGCAAGCACGAAGAGGTCGGCCTCCCGGTATTCCTGGATCAGCTGGTCCTGGGTCATCGCGCCGCGCCATGCGATCCGCGACTCCAGCCCGAGACGGCGGGCCTGGGCCTGCAGGGCTTCCCGCAGCGGGCCGCCACCGACATGCACCAGCGTCCAGTGCAGTGAGGCCGGCAGGCGCGCCAGGGCTTCCAGCAAATCGTCGGTGCCTTTTTTCTCGACGAGCCGCCCGACGGACAGCAGGCGCACCGGATCCTGGGCCTGGCTGCCGTCCCGCGGTGCCCGCGCTGCAGGCCAGATCGGGAAGCGCAGCAGATCCAGGCCGTGGTAGACCAGATCGACGCGCCCCGGCGGGGCCAGCGTGCCGAGGTAGTCCCGGTTGGTCGCGGTGCAGGTCACCAGCCAGTCACAGTCGGCGAGCTTCTCGCGCAGTTCCCAGGCCGGCGAGGTCCAGATATCCTTGGCATGGGCCGAGCCGGACCAAGGCAGACCGCGGATCATCGCCGCATAACGGGTCACCGACGCTGGCGTGTGCAGGAAATGGGCATGCAGGCGCGTCACCCCGGCGGGTACTTCGTGGGCCAGCACCAGGGCCTGACCGAATCGGCGGCCCCGGTTGGCGGTGCGGTCCCGCCACCAGTCCCGCAGCCAGGTGCGCCAGGCCGACCGGTAGCCAGGCCGCCGGCGGACATGCCACCAGGCGCGCAGCACGCGCCAGGGATCATCCCGCAGGTACTCCGGCAGGTAGAGGAGCGGTGCGCGAATCTCGGCGTGGATCGGGTGGGTACGCTTGTCGGTCGGGTGCCGCAGCGAGACGATCTGGATCTCCAGCCCCATGCGCTCCAGCGCGGCAATCTCCTGCGCGATGAAGGTTTCGGAGAGCCGCGGGTAACCTTTCAGGACAAAGGCGACAGGCCCGCCTGCCGGCTGCGGCACCGGCTCAGCCAATACGTGCCACCACCTTGGTTGCGGCAGCGTCCTCGACCTTGTTGATCCAGGGCGCGACCAGCTTGCCAACGCTGGGAAGCCCCTCCAGCAAGCCTGGCACCACGACCTGCGACGGCAGGTTCTGGCGCGGCAGCGCGCGCAGGGCGGCAGCCATCACGCCGGGATCGTTGACGCCGTCCTCGCTGAGCATGCTGATCAGGCCGAGCTTCGCCGCGCTGGAGGCGCGGATGAACTGCTCCAGACGGGGGGTGGTCCGCGGGATGATCAGGGCCCGCTTGTCGAGCGACAGCACCTCGCAGAAGGTGTTGTAGCCCCCCATCGCCACGACCCCGGCGGCACCGGCCACCAGCGCTTCCAGGTTGCTGTGGAAGGTGATCGCGTCGACACGCTTGAGGCGGGATGCGCGGTTCATGAATTCCGCCTGGCGCTCCGGCTGCATGAACGGCCCCAGGACCAGCAGTGCGGGGTACGGCAGCAGGGCGTCGTGCTCGTAGGCGCGCAGTACCCAGTCGATCAGGCCTTCGCCGTCGCCACCGCCGCCGGTGGTCACCAGGATGTAGGGTTTGCGCGTGATCTCCGGCAGGCGCGGCGGTGCGCCCGCCGTCGACACTTCGCGCGACAGGTAGCCGGTGTAGGTGATCTTCTTGCGCACGCTCGCGGGCAGCGCGATGCCGTCCAGCGGCTCGCAGATCTGCGGCAGGCCGTAGATCCAGATTTCGTCGTACAGGTCCCGCAGTGCCGGCAGGACCTTCTTGCGGCGCCACTCCGGGGCCAGCAGCTTGGGCTCGTCCATGACATCGCGCAAGCCCAGCACCAGCCGGGTTCCCCGCGCCTTGAGCATTTCCAGCGTCTCGAGGACTTCCCCGCGGAGGCCGAGCGGCTCCTTGTCGACGATGAAGATGTCGGGATCGAACATCTCCGCGGTGTGCTGGATGATCGACGCGCGCATGCGCAAGGTCTGGTCGACGTCGATGTGCAGGTTCAGCGGGGTGTATTCGCCGTTGCGCAGCTTGACGACGCCCGGCACCCGGACGAAATCCACGCGCGAACGGAAGTCGAAACTTCCGATGATGGGTGAGCCAGACAGGATCAGCACCGACAGGTGCTTGAAGCGGTCCACCAGCGAGTGGGCGATGGTGCGGCAGCGCCGCAGGTGGCCCAGCCCGAAGGTGTCATGGCTGTAGATGAGAATGCGGGTATCTTTGCGTTCCCGGTTCAAGGTGCTCTGCATACGAGTCCAGTCGGCTTCGGTATTTTTGTTTCCGCCCCGCAATGTGCGCGGGATTATAGGTGCGGGTTTGGGCTGGCAGGGCGCCCTTCCGGAGACCAGGATGCGGTCCACTCAGCCCGCCCGGAACGCCCCCAGGCGCGCCCGGAACACCGGCATGGCGGCCTGCATCGCCGCCCGGCCGGCGTCGATGGACCGCCGCCGCGCCGTGAAATCCGCGCTTCCGACGCCGCCCAGCTCCGGCCGCACCACCACGTCGGCGTCGCGCAGCTCGAAGCGGTTGATCGACTTGCCCATGATGTTGAAGGTCTGCAACAGCACCTGCAGAGGCCCGTCGGCCGGGTTGCTGCCCGGCTCGCTCGAGATGTCCACCGCAATGATGAGTTCGGCGCCCATGGTGCGCGCATAGTGCACCGGCACCGGCGCCACCAGACCCCCATCGACATACTCGCGCGTCCCGATCCGGACCGGCTGGAACACGGAGGGTACCGCGCTGGAGGCCCGCACCGCAGCGCCGGTATCGCCGCGACGGAACAGGATGCCCTCGCCACTGCGCAGGTCGGTGGCAACGATCCCCAACGGCAATTCCAGTTGCTCCATCGGCCGGCCCGCCACCTGCTGGTTCACGTAGCGCGCCAGTGCCTCGCCGCGCAGCACGCCGCGATTGAAAAGCGGCAGCGTCCAGTCGGTCAGCATGGCCTCCTCCATCTCCAGGGCGATCTGCTGCAGCTGCCGCCCGCCCTTGCCGCTGGCATAGATCGCGGCGACCAGGCTCCCTGCGGAGGTGCCCACGACCATGTCCGGCCTGACGCCGGCCTCCTCCAGTACCTGGATGACACCGATATGTGCAAAGCCCCGTGCCGCGCCTCCGCCGAGGACCAGCGCGATCCGGGGCGGCCGGGAGGGCGGCGGGGCGACTGGCCGAACCTCGGCGGGAACCGGAGGAACCGGCACTGGCGGCGGTGGCGGCGTCGCGCAGCCGAGCAACAGCACCGCGCACCCGACCATGGCGGCCAGCGGGCGCAGACGCACGGCGGACCGTACCCCTCGCAGCAAGTCAACAATGTGATTGCGAATGATTCGCGTTTGCTTTATCATCCAGACCTCGTATCCACTGAACGCCACTTCCCCGCCATGAAGATCCACCTGCACAAAGCCGTCCTCGCGAGCGCCGTCCTGGCGTTGACCTGCGGCGCATCGATGGCACAGGACGCCGTCCTGAACATCTACTCGGCCCGCCACTATCCCACGGATGAGGCGCTCTACGCGAACTTCACCAAAGCGACCGGCATCAAGCTCAACCGCGTGGACTCCGACGACGCCGGCATCCTGGCCCGCCTGAAGGCGGAGGGTACGGCCTCTCCGGCAGACGTGATCCTGCTCGTCGACGCCTCCCGGCTCTGGCGTGGCGAGATCGACGGGCTGTTCCAGCCAGTCCGCTCGCCGGTGCTGGACCAGGCGATTCCGCAGCAACTGCGTGGCAAGGCGGATCCGGAGGGCAAGACGCCCTGGTTCGGCTTCTCGACCCGCGCCCGCGTGATCGTGTACGACAAGCTCAAGGTTCAAAAGGCCGATGTCGCCACCTACGAGTCCCTGGCCGATCCCAAGAACAAGGGTCGCATCTGCATCCGCTCCGGGTCGCACCCGTACAACCTGTCCCTGTTCGGCTCGGTCATGGAGCACCTGGGCCCCGCCAAGACGGAAGAGTGGCTGCGCGGCCTCGTCGCCAACCTGGCGCGCTCCCCGAAGGGTGGCGACACCGACCAGATCAAGGGCGTCGCTTCCGGCGAATGCTCGATCGCGGTGACAAACACCTACTACCTGGCCCGCATCATGCGTTCGAGCGCGCCGGAAGACAAGGCGATCATGGACCGCGTCGGCGTCGTGTTCCCGAACCAGAGTTCCTGGGGCACCCACGTCAATATCGCCGGCGGCGCCGTGGCACGCCATGCCAAGAACCCGGCCAATGCGGTGAAGTTCCTGGAATACCTCGCCAGCCCGCAGGCGCAGGACCACTTCGCCAATGGCAACAACGAATGGCCGGTCGCCAAGGGCGTCTCGATTGCCAACCCGGCGTTGCAGGCCATGACGGGGGGAAGCTTCAAGAGCGAGACGCTCCCGATCGCCACGGTTGGCATGAACCAGGTCAAGGTACAGCAGATGCTGGACCGGGTAGGATTCAAGTAGACCGCCGGGCATCCGGCCTCGATCGGCGGTTGCCCGAGGAGGCGCCGCCATGCGATCGTGGTTCTGGAAAGGGTGTGCCAGCTTGCTGGTGCTTGGCTGCGCCATCGTCGGCGCAGGGCAGGCCGGGCTGTTCGCCGGTCATCCGCCCGATGGCCTGGGTCTGCAGCAGGGCCGCCTGGCCCCACCGTCCAACACCCGCAACAGCGTCAGCAGCCAGGCATCGCTGTTCCCGGACCATCCCCAGCGCAGCTATGCCGCCATGGAGCCTCTGCGCGTCCAGGGCGATGCCGGCCAGGCGATGCGCAAGCTGGCAGGGGTTCTGCGGGCGCAACCCCGCAGCCGCATCGTGGTACAGGACGCAAGCTACCTGCGCGCCGAGGCCCGCACGCGATGGCTGGGCTTCACCGATGATCTGGAGTTTGTACTTGACGCGCCCGCGGGCGTGATCCATTTCCGCTCGGCAAGCCGCTGGGGCCGCGAGGACATGGGCGTCAACCGGGCCCGGATGGAAGAGATCCGGGCCCGCTGGGCCTCCTAGCCGATCGCCGCCTCTTCCGGCTTGGGCTTGCCCTCTTTCCTGGGCAGCGGCGTGATCTCCAGCCGCACCTCGGTCTTCTCCGGGTCGGCATCGTCCAGATCCACGGTCAGACGGCCGCCGTCAGTCAGACGACCGAACAGCAACTCATCGGCCAGTGCACGGCGGATCGTGTCCTGGATCAGGCGCTGCATCGGGCGGGCACCCATCAGCGGATCAAAGCCCTTCTTGGCCAGGTGGCGACGCAGCTTGTCCGTGAAGGTCACGTCGACCTTCTTCTCGGCGAGCTGGGTCTCCAATTGCAGCAGGAACTTGTCAACCACGCGCAGGATGATGTTCTCGTCGAGCGCCTTGAAGCTGACGATCGCATCCAGCCGGTTGCGGAACTCCGGCGTGAACAGGCGCTTGATATCCGCCATCTCGTCGCCGACCTCATGACGGTTCGTGAAACCGATCACCGACT
The DNA here is from genome assembly GCA_016790475.1 of Rhodoferax sp. Lineage (GTDB taxonomy): Bacteria > Pseudomonadota > Gammaproteobacteria > Burkholderiales > Burkholderiaceae_C > CAISIP01. Next base: position 11,695 of record JAEUOX010000256.1, read on the forward strand.
TGTTCATCGCCTCGGCGCCGGCATTCGTCGTCATGACGATGATCACATTGCGGAAATCCGCCTTGCGACCGTTGTTGTCGGTCAGGGATCCGTGGTCCATCACCTGCAGCAGCACGTTGAAGATGTCCGGGTGGGCTTTCTCGATCTCATCGAGCAGCAGCACGCAGTGCGGCTTCTTGGTGATCGCCTCCGTCAGCAGGCCGCCCTGATCGAAGCCGACATAGCCGGGGGGCGCGCCGATCAGACGGCTGACCGCATGGCGCTCCATGTACTCGCTCATGTCGAAACGGATCAGGTCGATGCCCATGATGTAGGCGAGCTGCTTGGCCGCCTCGGTCTTGCCGACACCGGTCGGGCCGCTGAACAGGAAGGCACCGATCGGCTTGTCCCCCTTGCCCAGCCCCGAACGGGCCATCTTGACCGAGGACGCCAGCGCGTCCAGCGCCCGGTCCTGGCCGAACACGACATTCTTCAGGTCCCGCTCCAGCGTCTTGAGCTTGCCGCGGTCGTCGTTCGACACATTGGCGGGCGGAATCCGCGCGATCTTCGCGACGATCTCCTCCACCTCGCCCTTCGTGATGGTCTTCTTGCGCTTGGAGGCCGGCAGGATGCGCTGGGCGGCCCCCGCCTCGTCGATCACGTCGATCGCCTTGTCCGGCAGATGCCGGTCGTTGATGTACTTGGCACTCAACTCCGCCGCCGCCTGCAGGGCCGCCACGGCGTACTTGACGTTGTGGTGCTCCTCGAAGCGCGACTTCAGGCCCTTGAGGATTTCCACGGTCTGCTCGATCGACGGCTCGACGACGTCCACCTTCTGGAAACGGCGCGACAGCGCCGCATCCTTCTCGAAGATGCCGCGGTACTCGCTGAACGTGGTTGCGCCGATGCACTTGAGCGCCCCGGAACTCAGGCCGGGCTTGAGCAGGTTGGACGCATCCAGCGTGCCGCCGGACGCGGCACCCGCGCCGATCAGCGTATGGATCTCGTCGATGAACAGGATGCCGTGCGGCTTGTCCTTCAGCGACTTCAGCACACCCTTGAGGCGCTGCTCGAAATCGCCGCGGTACTTGGTGCCGGCGAGCAAGGCGCCCATGTCCAGCGAATAGACCACCGCCTCGGACAGGATCTCCGGCACGTCCTTCTGCGTGATGCGCCAGGCCAGGCCCTCCGCGATGGCTGTCTTGCCGACGCCCGCCTCGCCAACCAGCAACGGGTTGTTCTTGCGCCGGCGGCACAGGATCTGGATGACCCGCTCCACCTCGTACTCGCGGCCGATCAGCGGATCGATCTTGCCGTCCTTGGCCAGCTGGTTCAGGTTCTGGGTGTACTGCTCCAGCGGAGACTGCTTTTCGTTCTTCTCGCCGGACTCCTCGGCCTCCGCCTGGGTCTCGTTGGCCTTGCTCGGCTCCGGCGGATCCGACTTCTTGATGCCATGGGCGATGAAGTTGACGACATCCAGGCGCGTCACGCCCTGCTGGTGCAGGTAGTAGACCGCGTGGGAATCCTTCTCGCCGAAGATCGCCACCAGCACGTTCGCACCGGTGACCTCCTTCTTGCCGCTGCCGGTGGACTGGACATGCATGATGGCCCGCTGGATCACCCGCTGGAACCCCAGCGTCGGCTGGGTGTCCACGTCGTCGGTGCCGGCAACCTGGGGCGTGTTGTCCTTGATGAAGGTGGACAGCGACTTGCGCAGGTCGTCGATGTTGGCGGAACACGCGCGCAGCACCTCGGCGGCACTCGGGTTGTCCAGCAATGCCAGCAGCAGGTGCTCCACCGTGATGAACTCATGGCGCTGCTGCCGCGCCTCCACGAAGGCCATATGCAGGCTAACTTCCAGTTCTTGGGCAATCATGGGATTTCCTTCTGCCTTGCGGTGATGATCAACTGTAATCCGATTTGAAACCGATAGTCCGGACAAGTGGCATGTTTTGCTACAACTCGACCGGTTCACTGAGGCACTGCAGCGGGTGGCCCGCCTTCTGGGCCGCTTCCAGCACCTGATCCACCTTGGTGGCTGCCACATCCTTGGAATAGACGCCACAGACGCCCCGGCCCTCCAGGTGAATCTTGAGCATGATCTGGGTCGCGGATTCCAGGTCCTTGCCAAAGAACTCCTGGATGACGACCACGACGAATTCCATCGGGGTGTAGTCGTCGTTCAGCATGACGACCTGGTACATCTGCGGCGGCTTGACCTTCTGGGTCCTGCGCTCCAGCACCACCGAACCCGCGCCATCGCCGTCGGGCAGGCGCACAGGGGACGTCGGGGGTTTTGCAGGGATCTGGGTTGCCATGGGACCATTCTATCGACGGCCTCTTGGCGCTGCCGCACCTCCGAGAATTGGAGCTGGAACGGCCACATTCAAGCGCAAGGCAAAAAAAAGCCGCCGGCTTGCGGCGGCGGCTTCCTGGACCGGACATGCCGCCCGATGGGCGGCCCGGCAGGTGGGGAACTCACATGTTGTCGATCATGACCTGACCGAAGCCGGAGCAGCTCACCTGGGTCGCACCATCCATCAAGCGGGCGAAATCGTAGGTGACCTTCTTGCTGGCGATGGACTTCTCCATGGAACTGATGATCAAGTCGGCCGCCTCGATCCAGCCCATGTGGCGCAGCATCATCTCGGCCGAGAGGATCTCGGAACCCGGGTTCACGTAATCCTTGCCGGCGTACTTCGGCGCCGTGCCGTGGGTCGCCTCGAACATCGCCACCGTGTCGCTCAGGTTGGCGCCCGGCGCGATGCCGATGCCACCCACCTGCGCAGCCAGCGCGTCGGACACATAGTCGCCGTTGAGGTTCAGCGTCGCAATCACGCTGTACTCCGCCGGCCGCAGCAGGATCTGCTGCAGGAACGCGTCGGCGATGCTGTCCTTGACGACGATGTCCTTGCCCGTCTTCGGGTTCTTGAACTTGCACCACGGGCCGCCGTCGATCAGTTCCGCGCCGAACTCCCGCTGGGCCAGGCCATAGGCCCAGTCGCGGAACCCGCCTTCGGTGAACTTCATGATGTTGCCCTTGTGGACGATCGTCAGGCTGGGCTTGTCATTGTCGATCGTGTACTGCAGGGCCTTGCGCACCAGGCGCTCCGTGCCTTCGCGGGACACCGGCTTGATGCCGATGCCGGAGGTGTTCGGGAAGCGGATCTTCTTGACCCCCATCTCTTCCTGCAGGAACTTGATGATCTTCTTGGCCTTGTCGGACTCGGCCTCGAACTCGATGCCGGCGTAGATGTCTTCGGAGTTCTCCCGGAAGATCACCATGTTGGTCTTGTGCGGCTCCTTGACCGGCGAGGGCACGCCCTTGAAGTACTGGATAGGGCGCAGGCAGACGTAGAGATCCAGTTCCTGGCGCAGCGCGACGTTCAGCGAGCGGATCCCGCCGCCAACCGGGGTGGTCAGCGGCCCCTTGATCGAGACGACGAAGTCGCGCACCGCGTGCAGCGTCTCCTCCGGCAGCCAGACGTCCGGGCCGTACACATGCGTGGACTTTTCGCCGGCATACACCTCCATCCAGTGGATCTTGCGCTTGCTGCCGTAGGCCTTGGACACGGCGGCGTCCACCACCTTGAGCATCACCGGCGTGATGTCCAGACCGGTCCCGTCGCCTTCGATGAACGGAATGATCGGCTGGTCCGGCACGTTGAGCGACATATCCGCATTGACGGTGATCTTCTGGCCTTCGGTGGGGACCTTGATGTGCTGGTACATGGGTGTTGGGTCTCGCAAAATGCGCGGCTGCATGGCCGCTTATGGATACACCCGCCCGGCCGCTGAAGCGGGCCCTGCGGGGGTTGCGAGGAATTCTAGCCTCAAAAAATTGCACGAAACTGTCAACGGGCCCGCGGCGACCGCCGTTACAGAGGGGCCCCCAGACCGGGAGGCAGGCAATCCAGCCAGTCAGTGATACAAGGAATCAACCATGAACAAAGTTCTCGCCGCCCTGATCGCCACCCTCTTCGCCGCTGGCGCCATGGCCCAGACGGCCGCGGCTCCGGCCAAGGCTGCCGCTCCGGCCGCCGCCCCGGCTGCTGCTGCTCCTGCGGCTGCTGCTCCTGCAGCGAAGAAGGAAGAAGCCAAGCCGGACGCCAAGGCTGAAGCCAAGGCCAAGGCCGAAGAGAAGAAGGCCGCCGCCGCCAAGGCCAAGGAAGAGAAGAAGGCTGCCGCCGCCAAGGCCAAGGAAGAAAAGGCCGCTGCCAAGAAGGCCAAGGCCGACGCCAAGCCGGCTGAAAAGAAGGCCTGATCCAGCACGCTTCGGCGTCTATCAGCCACCAGGAAGCCCGCGATGCGGGCTTTCCTGTTTCTGAGCCACAATGAAAACATGAATCAGCGACGCAACGCCCTTTTCCTGTTGTTGTGGGTCTTCGGGGCCCTGCCGGCGCTGGCGCAGGACCAGCCCCAACTGAACCTCCCGCGCGTGAAGTTGCAGGCCGGCATGCACCAGATGGATGTGCAGGTCGCCTACACCCCCGAGCAGCGCCAGATCGGCCTGATGTTCCGCAAGGAAATGCCCCAGCACGAGGGCATGCTGTTCGTCTTTGAACAGCCGACGCAGCAATGCTTCTGGATGAAGAACACCATCCTGCCGCTGACCGCCGCGTTCGTCGCCGACGACGGCACGATCGTGAACCTCGCGGACATGCAGCCCCAGACGACCGACTCCCATTGCTCCGCGAAGCCGGTGCGCTTCGTGCTGGAGATGAATCAGGGGTGGTTCGCCAAGCGGGCGATCCGGGCCGGGTTCAAGCTGGCCGGCAAACCGTTCGACCCCGCCAATCGTTGAATGCCGGCAGAGACGCCCCCGCGCAGCAGCGGGGGGCCGGGCTTGCTGCCTGCTTCGGCGCTGGAGTGCCTCAGCCGAAGTTGGCTTCTGCAAAACTCCAGTTCACGAGCTTGTCGAGGAAGGTCTCGACAAACTTCGGGCGCAGGTTGCGGTAATCGATGTAGTAGGCGTGCTCCCAGACGTCCACCGTCAGCAGGGCCTTGTCGGCGGTCGTCAACGGCGTGCCGGCGGCGCCCATGTTCACGATATCGACCGAGCCATCCGCCTTCTTGACAAGCCAGGTCCAGCCGGAGCCGAAGTTGCCGACCGCGGACTTGACGAAGGCTTCGCGGAAGGCCGCGTAGCTGCCCCACTTGGCCTGGATGGCTGCTGCAAGACGTCCGGAGGGCTCGCCACCGCCCGCCGGCTTCATGCAGTTCCAAAAGAAGGTGTGATTCCAGATCTGCGCCGAGTTGTTGTAGATGCCCCCCGAAGACTTCTTGATGATGTCCTCCAGCGCCATGGACTCGAACTCCGTGCCCTTCTGCAGGTTGTTGAGATTCACGACATAGGCGTTGTGGTGCTTGCCATGGTGGAATTCCAGGGTTTCACGCGAGTAGTGCGGGGCCAGGGCGTCGATCGCATACGGCAGTGCGGGCAGGGTATGTTCCATGTTTTCCTCGTAGAGTTGAAGCGAAGCGAGAGGCCCGATTGTAGGAAGAATGCTCAGTCCTGTTCCGGCACCTGCAGATTCAGCACTCCGGATGCCAGGGTGGCGCGCACCCGGTCTCCCGGGCGGGCACTGGCCGGCTCGGTGATAGTCCGACCCTGTCCGTCGACGAGCCAGGCATAGCCCCGCTGCAGGACCAGTGTCGGGTCCAGCAAGCCCAGCTTCAACTGCGCCCGGCCAAGGCGATCCTGACGCAGCGCCATGCCGCGCCGCACCTGCACCGGCAACTGGCCACCCAGCGCGTCGAGCCTCTGCGCCTGGCCCCGCAGCGACTGCATCGAAGCCCGCTGCAGTCGCTGGGCCCATCCCTGCAGGCGGATGTCCTGCCCGGCAGCCAGCGCACTGGGCCGGCCGAGGCGGGCCGCAAGACCGTCGATGCGTTGCGCCTGCTGGTCCAGCTTGCGCCACACCAGTTGCTGCAGACGATCGGCCACCACGTCCAGACCGTCCAGCCAGGTGGTCCGGGCCGTCGCCGCGAGCTCGGCCGCGGCGGTCGGGGTCGGGGCCCGGAGATCCGCCACGAAATCCGCGATCGTGAAGTCCGTCTCGTGGCCCACGCCGGACACCACCGGAACCGGGCTGCGGACGATCGTGCGGGCCAGGCCCTCGTCGTTGAAGGCCCACAGGTCCTCGATCGATCCGCCGCCGCGCACCAGCAGGATGACATCGACTTTCGGCGCCCCCGCCTCGGAGTGCCCGGATGGTTGCGCCATCCGGTACATCGCGTCCAGCGCCCGCACCATGTCGGCCGCCGCCCCGGCGCCCTGCACCTGGGCTGGAACCACGAAAACCGGGACATGCGCGGCCCTGCGCTGCAGCGCCGTGACCACGTCACGCAGCGCAGCCGCGGACAAGGACGTGACGACTCCGATTCCCCGGGGAAAGCTGGGCAGGCCGCGCTTGCGCGCCCCATCGAACAGGCCTTCGGCATCCAGCCGCGCCTTGAGCCGCAGGAACTGCTCGAACAGCGCGCCGGCGCCCGCCTGACGCATCGATTCGACCATCAGCTGCAGGTCGCCACGCGGCTCGTAGAGGCTCAGGCGGCCACGCAGCTCCACCTGCTGCCCATCGCGTGGCGCGAAGTCCAGCAGCCCAGCCGCGCGCTTGAACATCACGCAACGGATCTGCGCACTCGCGTCCTTCAGCGAAAAATAGCAGTGGCCACTGGATGCGCGGGTGAAGCCCGAGATCTCGCCCTGTACGCTGACCGGGTTGAACCGGGCGTCCAGCGCATCCGCCAGCGCACGGCACAGCGCTGCCACCTGCCAGAGACGGGGCTCCGGCTCAGCCAAGGCAGCCCCTTGCGGCGGCTGTCGAAACCTGATAAGGCCATGATTTCATTGAACTATCCAGTGCCTCATTTGTCAGCAACACAAAGCAAATCCGCGTCGGCAAAGGCTCCGGCGCGGTTTTACCAGGGTTCTGCACAAACTTGTCCACATCCCCTGTGGGTGACTTCGCCGCGGCCGGGGCAAGCCCGGCCGGACCAGGCGTCGGACAGCGGGAACGCTGCGCCATAATCCCCGGGCAACCTTCCTGCGCCGGAGACCCCTTTGCTGTCCATCATACAAGCCGCTGGCTGGCCAATCTGGCCCCTGATCGTCTGCTCCATCCTGGCGCTGGCGCTGATCATCGAGCGGTTTGTCAGCCTGAAGCCCAGCAAGGTGGCGCCGGCCCGGCTTCTGGACGAGGTGCTGACGGTGTCACGCAATGGTGTGCCGTCGACCGACATGGTCGCGCAGCTGGAGCGCAACTCGGCGCTGGGTGAAGTTCTGGCCAGCGGATTCCGTGCCCTCAATGCGAACCCGCGCTGCAGCGAAGCCGATCTGCGCGCGACGATGGAAGGCACCGGGCGGCTCGTGGCCCACCGGCTCGAGAAGTACCTCAGCGCGCTGGCGACGATTGCCTCTGCGGCGCCCCTGATGGGCCTGTTCGGTACCGTGGTCGGCATGATCGAGATCTTCGGGTCCCAGAGCCCGGCCGGCGGCGCCACCGGTGGCAACCCGGCCCAGCTCGCGCATGGCATCTCGATCGCGCTCTACAACACCGCGTTCGGCCTGATCATCGCGATCCCGGCCCTGATCTTCTGGCGCTATTTCCGTGCGACGGTGGATGCCCATCTGCTGACCCTGGAGCTGGCCTCCGACCGGCTCGTCCGGCACCTGAACTCGCTGCGCAAGGGCCCATGAACTTTCGCACCACCTCCCGCGACGAACCGGAGATCAACCTGATCCCGTTCATTGACGTGCTGCTCGTCGTCCTGATCTTCCTGATGCTCTCGACGACCTACAGCAAGTTCACCGAGCTGCAGCTGAAGTTGCCGGTCGCCGATGTGGATGCGCAGCGCGACTACCCGAAGGAGCTGGTCGTCAGCGTCAGCAGCGAAGGCGCCTTCGCGATCAACGGAAGCCCGCTCGCCAGCCGCACGCCGGATGGCCTGGCCAGCGCGATCAAGGCGGCGGCCAAGGCCGGCGCGGAGACGGTGGTCATCATCCAGGCGGATGCCAGCGCCCGGCACCAGTCCGTGATCACCGTGATGGAGGCCTCGCGGCGGGCCGGACTGAGCCGGATCACCTTCGCGACCCAACCCTCGGCCCGCGCGGCGCAGCGCTGAAGCCGCGCCCCCATGCAGCAGCGGCTGGTCGACAGCTGGAACCACCGCGGCACGCTCACCTGGCTGCTGCGCCCGGTGTCCTGGCTGTACGGCGCGCTCGTCGCGCTGCGCAAGGGTCTGTACCGGCGGGGGGTGCTGCGTCCGCAACGAGTCAACGTACCCGTCATCGTGGTGGGCAATGTCGTCGCCGGTGGCGCAGGGAAGACACCGGCCGTGCTCGCCATCGTGCGGCACCTGCTGCAGCAGGGTCGCCAGGTCGGCATCGTCTCCCGCGGTCATGGCCGGCGCGATGCAGGGTGCCGGCAGGTGCTGCCCGGCAGCGCGCCGGAGGACGTCGGGGACGAACCGCTGATGCTGCACCGGGCCACCGGTGTACCGGTGTTCGTTGCGCGACAGCGCATCGATGCCGCGCGGGCCCTGCTGCTGCTGCACCCGGCCGTCGATGTGCTGGTCTGCGACGACGGACTGCAGCACCTGCAACTCCATCGCGACATCGAGATCTGCGTCTTCGACCGCCGCGGCGCCGGCAATGGCTGCCTGTTGCCGGCGGGGCCGCTCCGCGAGCCCTGGCCCCGGCCGGTGGACCTGATCCTGGCCGATGCCAGCCTGGCACTGCCGCAGTCCTGGGGCATGCGTCGCTCGCTGAGCGGTTGGGCGCGCAGGGCGGACGACCACCGGATCCCGCTCGAAGCGCTGGCGGCCACGCCGGTCTGGGCGGTGGCCGGCATTGCGCGCCCGCAGCCGTTCTTCGACATGCTGCGCGACGCCGGCCTGCGACTGTCTGGCACGACCGCGCTGCCGGACCACGCCAGCTTCGCCGGCCTGGAGCCGCCGGTGCGCAATGCCGAGGTACTGGTCTGCACCGAGAAGGATGCCGTGAAGCTCTGGGCGATCCGGCCCGACGCCTGGGCCGTGCCGCTGGAGCTGGACATCGCGCCAGGCTTCTGGGAGCGCCTCGACACCTTGCTGCAGGCCCGCGGGGGCGCAAGGCTATCATCCCGCCATGGATACACGACTGCTTGAACTGCTGGTTTGTCCGGTGACCAAGGGTCCGCTGGAATACCACCGGGACCTTCGGGAACTGTGGTCACGCAGCGCCCGCCTGGCCTACCCGCTGCGCGACGGCATTCCGGTGCTGCTGGAAACCGAGGCGCGCACGCTGAGTGACGACGAACTCGGCCTGTGAACACCCCGCCCTGCCCGACCCGCCCGGACAAGGAGCCTGCATGCAGTTCACGGTTCTGATTCCCGCCCGCCTCGCCTCCACGCGGCTGCCCGACAAGCCGCTGGCCGACATCGCCGGGCTCCCGATGGTGGTGCGCGTGGCCCAGAGGGTTCTGCAGGATCCGGCGTTGGGCAGCCAGGTGCGCGTGGTCGTGGCCTGCGACAGTCCACGCATCCTGCAGGCCTGCGCAGCGCATGGCGTGGAATCCATCCTGACCCGCACGGACCACGCCTCCGGCAGCGACCGGCTGGCCGAGGCCTGTGAACTGCTTGGCCTGGCCGATGCGCAGATCGTCGTCAATGTGCAGGGCGATGAGCCACTGATCGATCCGGAACTGGTTCGTGCGGTGGCGGCTCTGCTGCAGCAATCGCCCGATGCGTCGATCACCACGGCCGCGCATCCGATCGACAGCCTGGAGGACTACCTGAACCCGAACGTGGTGAAGGTGGTGCTTGATGCCCGGTCGCGGGCGCTGTACTTCAGCCGGGCACCGATTCCATTGTCGCGGGATCAGGCGCAGACCGCCTGGTGGAAGGCCGGTGACGGCGACGCACCGGCACCGCAGGGGCTCGCCCGCCCACTGCGCCATATCGGCATCTACGCCTACCGTGCCGGCTTCCTTCGCAGCTTCCCGACGATGCCTCAGGCCCCTGTCGAGGTGGTGGAGGCGCTGGAGCAGCTGCGTGCGATGTGGCACGGACACAGCATCGGGGTGCATGTCAGCCTGCAGTCACCTGGCCCGGGTATCGACACGCCGCAGGACCTCGAACGCGTTCGGCGCCTGTTCGGACACTGAGCGCATTTCGGCACGGCGGCGTGCCAGCGCCATGCTATTCTTGCGGCACGCACGGTGTGGCAGGGTTGCGCCTACGCGCGCCCGGCGCCGGAACGCTGTTCCCATTCTTCCAAGGAAATCCATGAGACTGATCCTGTTGGGTGCCCCGGGCGCCGGAAAAGGCACCCAGGCCACCTTCATTTGCCAGCGTTACGGCATCCCGCAGATTTCCACCGGAGACATGTTGCGTGCGGCGGTCAAGGCAGCCTCACCGATGGGGCTCGCGGCCAAGAAAGTCATGGATGCCGGTGCACTGGTCAGCGACGACATCATCATCGGTCTCGTCAAGGAACGCATTGCCCAGCCGGACTGCGCCCAGGGCTTCCTGTTCGACGGCTTTCCGCGCACGATCCCGCAGGCCGACGCCATGAAGGCGGCCGCGGTCAAGCTCGACTATGTGCTGGAGATCGACGTCCCCTTCGATGCGATCATCGAGCGCATGAGCGGGCGGCGCTCCCACACGCCTTCGGGGCGCACCTACCACATCCGCTTCAACCCGCCCCAGCGGGAAGGTCTGGACGATGTCACCGGCGAACCCCTGATCCAGCGGGACGACGACAAGGAAGAGACCGTGCGCAAGCGTCTGGACGTCTACAGCGCGCAGACCCGACCGCTGGTGACCTACTACAGCGACTGGGCCCGCAACGAGCCCGCCGCGGCACCGCGCTACCGGATGATCTCCGGCATCGGCAGCGTCGACGAGATCCGCGCCCGCGCCTTTGCCGCGCTGGACGCCTGAGCCCGACGCCTACGCCTCCGCAGATTCCTGCAGGAGGTCCAGCATCAGCCGGATGCGGGCCTTCACCGGCGACAACCCGCCCGCGCCCGGAAACACGTCCGCCTGCGTCGGCATCACCCGACCCTGGCTGCAACGGCTGGCCCGCAACACGCGGATGCCGGCGGCTCGGGCCTGCATCAGCGCCGCCTCCAGCCCCTGATGCACGGTGCCGTTGCCGGTTCCGGCAACGACGATGCCGCGCAGCGGTCCCCCCGGATCGTCCCCGTCCCGCAGCAGGGCGCGGACGACGGCACCGGAGGCACCCGCATGGCTGGTGACGATCTCGACGCGCGGCCATGACGGCGGACTCGGCAGTGCCGAGAAGGACGCCCGGCAGTGTCCATCCGGGACCGGCCAGGGGCGTACCATCCGCAGCTGCCGTTCCTCGACATAGCCCAGCGGCCCTGCGTCCGGCGCGCCGAAGGCGTCCCGCCGGTAGCTGTAGAGCTTCTGGACCTCCAGGCCCGCAAACACCATGCCGGCCATCACGACGACGACACCGCAAGCGCCTGGCGTGGCGGCTGCCACCATCGCGTCGGCCATGTTCTGCGGACCGTCCGGCGACGCCGACGACGCCGGGCGCATCGCTCCGGTCAGCAACACCGGCTTGCTGCGCGCGGCGCGGCCACCGAGCACCGCGTGCAGGAAGTACGCCGTCTCCTCCATCGTGTCCGTCCCGTGCGTGACGACCACGCCGGCAATGTCATCGCGCGACAGGTAGTGGCTGCAGCGCTCGGCCAGCCGGACCCACACATCGGTGCCCATGTCCTTGCTGTCCAGCTGCGCGATCTGCTCTCCGAGCACCTCGACGCCGTCCGGCGCCATGCCGGCGACCGACGCCAGCAGTTCGGCCACGCCAACCACCCCGGCGGTATAGGCAATGTTGTCATCCGGGTCGCCGGCACGCCCCGAGATCGTTCCCCCGGTGGCGAGAACGACCAGCTTTTTCAACAATGTGGTGGTCTTTGCTTGCATATTCGCGAAAACTGGTTAAAAATACAGTTACTGGATAGGTAGACAGCATCCGGCACCGAACCCAAGGAGTGAGCATGATCGACTTGCCGCAGTTCCAAGTGAAGCTTACCGCGCGCCAGCAGCAGATTCTCGACTTGATCCAGAGCGCGATCGCGCGCACCGGCGCGCCTCCCACCCGCGCCGAGATCGCCTCCGAGCTGGGCTTTCGCTCCGCCAATGCGGCCGAGGAACACCTGCAGGCCCTGGCACGCAAGGGCGTCATCGAACTGGTGAGCGGCACCTCGCGGGGCATCCGGCTGCGCAGCGAGGCGCTGCGCTCGATCAACGAGTCCCGCGTCAAGCAGTATTCGCTACCGCTTCCGAGCCTGGCGCAACTGGCCTTGCCGCTGGTCGGTCGTGTCGCCGCCGGCTCGCCGATCCTCGCCCAGGAACATGTCGACCAGACCTACTACGTCGAAAGCAGCCTGTTCCAGCGCAAGCCGGACTACCTGCTGAAGGTCCGGGGCATGTCGATGCGCGATGCCGGCATCATGGACGGCGACCTTCTGGCCGTGCAGTCTGCCAAGGACGCCAAGAACGGCCAGATCGTCGTGGCCCGGCTGGGCGACGAGGTCACGGTCAAGCGCTTCCGCAGAAACAAGCACCTGATCGAACTGCACCCCGAGAACCCGGACTACCAGACCATCGTCGTGGAGCCGGGCGAGCCGTTCGAGATCGAAGGCCTGGCCGTCGGCCTGATCCGCAACACGATGCTGATGTAAACCTGCACGCCAGGAGCCCCACCATGTCGACAAGCTTGATCGCCAGCGCTACCTTGTTTCACCGCCTGCAGGCCTGGCTGGGCCGCTCCGCGCAGCGGCAGCCGCTGAGAACACCACTGCACCGTGCAGCGACGGCCGACACCGTGCAACTGCCGAAGGCAGCAGGCACGCCGGAAAGCTCGCTGCAGCCCGCCACGCATCACCGCCCGCAACGGGCGCTTCCGCAGCGGCGAACACCCGCCCTGCGGGTACTGCGCGTGCTCGACGCCCATCCGGGCGTGCGGCACAGTGGCCGGATGGTCATCTCCGGCCGCATGGCCGACGTATGCGCCGAACTCGATCGGCTTGCCGCAATGGAGGCCCGCCTGCAGCCCGGGGCATGAATCCGGGCCGGCGCAACCCGGGTTGTCAGCCGGCTGCGCCGAGCAGGTAGTCCCGCTTGCCCAGGTCCACGCCGTTGTGGCGCAGGATCGCGTAGGCCATGGTCACATGGAAGAAGAGGTTCGGGAGCATCCAGTGCTTCAGATAAGCCTCGCTCTGCATGGTCCGTGTGGCGTCCTTGCCGACCGGGAACGTAATGTCCTTGGTTTCGGTGCCGTCGAGCGCGGACGCTGGCACGGTCTTCAGGAAGTCCAGCGTCTTGCCGATCCGGGCCTTCAACTCGGCCAGCGTCGTCTCGGTATCGTCGAACTTCGGTGCCTCGATACCGCCGATGCGGGCGATGCCGTTCTTGGCCGCATCGCAGGCGATCTGGATCTGCCGCGTGAAGGGCAGCATGTCGGGCGCGAGCCGATACAGCGTCAGTGCGCTGGGATCGCATTTGCGGGTGTCGACAAAAACCTGGGCCTTGTCCAGCATGTGGGCCAGATTGCCAAGCATCGTCATGCAGATCGGCAGGCTGGCGGAGGACATCGAGATGGTCATGGAGATTCCTGGTGGATGATGGGGGCCACATCCTAACGCGGCCCACGCCGGCCAGCGCCCGACGAACCCTCGCAAGGCCCTTCCTGTGCGTCGCCGCGTTGGCGCCCAAGGCACAATGCAGGCATGAACATCGTGATCCTCGACGACTACCAGGATGCCGTGCGCAAGCTCGCCTGCGCCAGCAAGCTGGAAGCCTTCCCTGCCAAGGTCTACACCAACACCGTCAAGGGCATCGGCCAGTTGTCCATCCGCCTCAAGGACGCCGACGTGATCGTGCTGATCCGGGAGCGCACCCACCTGACGCGCCCGCTGATCGAGAAGCTGCCGCGCCTGAAGCTGGTGGTCCAGACCGGGCGGGTGGGCAGCAATGTTGATGTGCAGGCCTGCACCGAACGCGGCATCGCGGTGGCCGAAGGGTCCGGCTCACCCCGCGCCGCGGCGGAGCTGACCTGGGCGCTGGTGATGGCGGCGATGCGCCGCCTACCGCAATACATCGGCAACCTGAAACACGGCGCCTGGCAGCAGTCCGGGCTCAAGGCGGCGTCCATGCCGCCCAATTTCGGCATCGGCAACCTGCTGCACGGCAAGACCCTGGGGATCTGGGGCTACGGCAAGATCGGGCGCCTGATCGCCGGCTACGGACAGGCCTTCGGCATGCAGGTACGGGTGTGGGGCAGCGAGATCTCCCGGGCCAAGGCGTCCGAGGACGGCTTTCTGCCTGCTGAATCCAAGGCCCATCTCTTCAGCCAGAGCGATGTCGTCAGCCTGCATCTGCGCCTGAACGACCAGACGCGCGGAGTCGTCTCGCTGGAAGACCTCTCGCTGATGAAGCCAGATGCGCTGCTGGTCAACACCTCGCGCGCGGAGCTGATCGAGCCGGATGCACTGATCTCGGCACTGAACCGGGGCCGTCCCGGGATGGCGGCGGTCGACGTCTTCGAGACCGAACCGATCCTGCAAGGCCATGCATTGCTCCGCCTGGAGAACTGCATCTGTACCCCCCACATCGGCTACGTGGAGCAGTCCAGCTACGAGGCCCTGTTCGGGGCAGCCTTCGACAACGTCGTGAACTTCATTCGCGGCACGCCCAGCAACATCGTCAATCCCGGGGCCCTGCAGGTACGGCGCTGACACGCCGGTTACCCGACCTGCCGCGCCCTGCCCGCGCCTCCGGTGTTCAGCGCTTCGGGCCCAGGCCGTCGGCCGGCAGACTCGGCAGGTCGAAGTCGATCAGATTGCCCGGGTCGACCGCCGCTGCTGCGGAGGCGGCCGGCGGCGGGGCAGACGGCCCATCCGCCACCGGTTCGGAAAGATCCAGATCCAGATCGATGTCCAGATCGACCTCGCCCGGTACCTCGATCTCCGGCAGCGGCGCAATCGCGGATGTCGGGGCCAGGGCAGCCGGCGTGAACTTCGACGCGGCGGAGAACGGGCTGCGCGGTATGCCGCGCTCGGTGGGTTGCTGCAGTTCGTCCGGCAGGGCTGGGGCCGCATGGGCAATGCCGTGCAGCAGCAGCAGATCACGGAACGCGGCCAGATCGACGGACTCCCGGTCCGACTTCCACTGGTCCCGGAACAGCAGCGCCTCGATATGCGCCAGGATCTCCGGCTTGCCCCAGAACGGCGTCAAGGCTGCGAGGATGTCCGGGTAGTCCTCCAGATCGCGGCCTTCGTTGTCGAAGCCCGCAAACTCCGGCACGCGCACATTGAACAGCTGGTTGAAGTCTTCCCGCACCTGCCGGAAGTCCGCCTTGAGACCCAGCGAATGGAAGATCTTCATCAGATCCAGATAGGCCAGCGGACTGGACTCCCCGCTTTCGGCAATCCGGTTCTCGAGGATGCGCACGGCCTGATCGGTCTGCCCCAGCGACACGAAAAACTCCGCCTGCTGACGGATGTCGAACAGGTCATCGGCATTGATCAGGCGCCG
This sequence comes from Rhodoferax sp., assembly GCA_016790475.1. GTDB lineage: Bacteria > Pseudomonadota > Gammaproteobacteria > Burkholderiales > Burkholderiaceae_C > CAISIP01. Next base: position 27,229 of record JAEUOX010000256.1, read on the forward strand.
GCCCGGCTCGGACACCGGCGCCGGCACCGAGGGTTCGGCCGGGCGCGGCTTGCGGACCGCGCTGTGGGTCGTGCCGGACTGCATCAGCCGATCGAAGGTCGACTCGCTCATCTCCACCAGGCTGACATCCACCTGTGTGATCGGGGCCGCCTTGGAAGGCGGACCGGTGCGCTGCGTCGCCTGCAGCGCCGCGTCGGACTCCGGCAGGGAATCCGGCCCGGTCAGCGGCGATGGCGAGGACATGGGTGCAAACCCGGAACGACGGGGCATCGTGGCTGCCGGATGGGCATCGGCCTCACCACCCTGTGCCCCACCATTCCACCAATTGCCGCCCCGTCCGGCGGCCGGCGCATTGCGGCGGCCGACCAGATACGCGATGGCCGCCAGCGCAAGCACGAGCAGACCCGCCAGACCGTAGATCAGCGGATTGGCGAAGCGCTCCGACTCCGCCTGCTGCAGGCGGGCGCGCAGGTCGGCCATGCTCGCCTCGTTGCGGGTCGCCACGGCCAGCAGGTTCTTGACACTGTTCTCCAGGGACTGCAGACGCTGCGCATCGCGGCTTTCCCGGGCCGCCTGCTCAGCAGGGGCGTTCGCGGTCGTGGTCTCGAGCGAGGCCACCCGCTCGGACAGGATCTCGAGCGGGTCGAGTTTCAGGCGGCTCTGGCCCGTCCCGCGGGCCGCCGCAGCCTTCTCCGGCGCCGCGGGGGCGGCGGCTGGTTTGGCAGGTGCCGGCTTCACGGCGGCCGGCTTGCGCGCCGCGGCCGAAGCATCGGGCCGGGCCGCCGGCTTGGCTGCCGGGGCCACCGGCTTGGGCGCCTGCGGTGCCGGCGCAGTACGGGTCGAAGCGGCAGCCCCCTCGGAGGAAGCCGTCCCGGCACCATTGCCACTGGCAGGGGTCTCCTGCCGGACCGGTGCCACCGGAGGCGGCGCCGGGTTGACCAAGGCCACCTGAGCAGCAGCGGGCGCAGCCGCAGGCGCCGGCTCGCTGAGGACGTCGGCCAGCATCACATACCGGCGGGTGGTCTTCTGGTTGCAGCCGGCGCGCAGGTACACCGTGATGACAGGCTCATCGACCGGCGTGCTGGAGCGGATCCGCACATTGGTGGCCTGGCCCGCAGGCACCGCGTCAAAGCTGATCTGCACCCGGCTGGAATCCTGACGCGCATCGGCGTGGAAAACTTCCGCCTCCAGGCACAGCGCCGACACGGACTCGTCGGCGTCCGTCTGCACCTGGACCGAGACATCCAGCCCCTGGCCGATGATGGCGGCGCCGCGCATGCGGCCGAGTGTCAGTGCCTGGCTTTCAAGGGCAACCGCCAGCAGCGCCAGCCCCAGCAACCTGATTTTTGTTGACGGCATGTATGTAGGTGGGGATCCGAAGAAAATCTCAGGCCAATCAAGGCATTGACGTCAAGGAAGTTTGACAAATTCTCGCACAGCCTTGTCAAACAACGGCAAGTCCGAGCCGCCAACGCGACGGGCGGCGATGCCAAACCGACAATAATCCAACACATGACAGTGCAATTCAAGATCACGGGCATCATCGGAACCGGCGCCATGGGCCGGGGCATCGCCCAGATGCTGGCCCAGGCCGGCAGCGAAGTGCTTCTCCACGACAGCCAACCGGCGGCCAGCAGCAAGGCCCGCGATGCGCTGTTCGCGCAGTGGGACAGCATGGCGGAAAAGGGGCGGCTGTCCGCTGAGCAGGTGGCATCGCTGCGTGGCCGGACTCGCTGCGTCGACGCACTGGACGATCTCGCCGGCTGCGATCTTGTCGTTGAGGCGATCGTCGAGCGGCTGGATGTGAAGGTCGGCTTGTTCCAGTCCCTGGAGCGACTGGTCCGCCCGGATGCCGTGCTGGTGACGAACACGTCGTCGCTGTCCGTCACGGCCATCGCCGCCAAACTGCAGCATCCTCAGCGCTTCGCCGGGTTGCACTTCTTCAACCCGGTGCCACTGATGAAGGTGGTGGAAGTCATCGCCGGCCTGCGGACCGACCCCGCGGTGTGCCGTGCGCTGACAGACTACGTCCGCCAGATGGGGCATGCCCCGGTCCAGGCGTCCGACACCCCCGGCTTCGTCGTGAACCATGCCGGCCGCGCCTACGGCACCGAGGCGCTGCGCATCATCTCCGAGGGCGTCGCGGACTTTGCGACGATCGACGCGGTCCTGCGAGACCAGGTCGGCTTCCGGCTGGGGCCGTTCGAGCTGCTGGACCTCACCGGTCTGGATGTGTCGCACCCGGTGATGGAATCGATCTACCGGCAGTACTACGAGGAGCCACGCTACCGGCCCAGCGCCATCGCGGCACAGCGGCTGGCCGGAGGCCTGCTGGGCCGCAAGACCGGCGAGGGCTTCTATGCCTATGTCGATGGCAAGGCGCAGCGCGCGGCCGAGCCGCCGGCCCCGTCGGTGACCACACTGCCACCTGTCTGGGTGTCTCCTCGCGCCGCCCGGCGTGCCGGGCTGCTGCAGTTGCTCAAGGACCTGGGCGCCAGCATCGAAACCGGTGCAACGCCGTCCGAGTCGGCACTCATCCTGGTCGCGCCGCTCGGCTTTGACGTCACGACGATGGCGGTGGTCGAGCGCCTCGATCCGGCCAGGACCGTCGGCATCGACATGCTGTTCGACGACGCCCAGACCCGCCGCCGGGTGGTCGCAACGAACCCGGCCACCCGGAGCGACATGCGGGACGCGGCCCATGCATTGTTCGCGCGCGACGCCAAGCCGGTCAGCGTCATCCGCGATAGCGGCGGCTTCGTCACCCAGCGTGTCGTGGCCTGCATCGTCAACATCGCCTCCGACATGTGCCAGCAGGGCGTCTGCACGCCGGCCGACCTGGAGACCGCCGTCAAGCTCGGGCTGGGCTACCCGATGGGGCCGCTGGAGATGGGCAACCTGGTGGGCCCGACCAACGTGCTGGAGGTGCTGTTCAACATGCAGACGGTGTATGGCGACCCGCGCTACCGTCCGAGCCCCTGGCTGCGCCGCCGCGGCGCGATCGGCCTGAGCCTGCTGCACGTCGAAGCCTGAGCTGCCTGCAGGCCATGGACAACCCGATCCTTACCATCGAGGAACGCGAGGCGATCAACGCCGGTCGCTGGTTCAGTTCGCTCTCCCCCTCGCTGCGCCACGACATCCTGCGCTGCGCCTACGTCAAACGCTTCCGCGACGGCGACCTGATCGCTGCGCGAGGCGATCCGCCCGAGGAATGGCTGGCCTGTGCCAAGGGAGCGGTACGTGTCAGCTCCACATCGATCTCGGGCAAGCAGGTCACGCTGACCTACGTCGAGCCCGGCATCTGGTTCGGCGACGTGTCGATCTTCGACGGCGACCGGCGTACGCACGATGCCTATGCCCATGGCGAATGCACCACCCTGTGTGTCGCCAAGGCCGACTTCAAGAAGATCCTGTCCAGCCATGTCGAACTCTACGAGGCGATGCTGCGCCTGCATGCACGCCGCATCCGGCAGCTCTACGGGCTCGTGGAAGACCTCAACACCCTGCCGCTGCGGGCGCGCCTGGCCAAGCAGCTGACCCACCTGGTGCGCAGCTATGGCGTCGCCAGCCTCTCGAATGCCAGCGAGATGCGCATCGGCCTGCAGCTGGCCCAGGAGGAACTGGCGCAGCTGCTGGGCGCATCGCGCCAGCGCGTGAACCAGGAACTGAAGGCGATGGAGCGGGAGGACATCATCCGCATCGAGCCGGGGGGCCTGGTGGTACGCAACCGCAACGCGCTGATGCGCATCGTTGAATCCGATTCCTGAAGAGAACCATGAGCGACTTTGACCACTATGTCGGCACCCGCGCGGTAAGCGACCAGCACCTGTTCGATACCGCCGCGCTGGGCACCTGGCTGAAGAAGAACCTGGACGGCTTCGCCGGGCCCCTGAGCGTCGAGATGTTCAAGGGCGGCCAGTCCAACCCGACCTACAAGCTCATCACGCCGCAGCGCAGCTATGTCATGCGCGCCAAGCCCGGCCCGGTGGCCAAGCTGCTGCCCTCCGCCCATGCGGTGGAGCGGGAGTTCGCCGTGATGCGCGGGCTGCAGGGCACCGGCGTGCCGGTGCCGACGATGTACTGCCTGTGCGAGGACGAATCCGTGATCGGGCGCGCGTTCTACATCATGGAGTTCATGCAGGGCCGCGTGCTGTGGGACCAGTCCCTGCCCGGCATGACGACAGCGGGACGCGGCGAGATCTATGACGAGATGAACCGCGTGATCGCCGCGCTGCACACGGTCGACTACCAGCGCCAGGGGCTGGCAGCCTACGGCAAACCCGGCAGCTACTTCGAGCGGCAGATCGGGCGCTGGAGCAAGCAATACGTCGCGTCGGCCACGCAGCAGATCGACGAGATGGACCGCCTGATCGCCTGGCTGCCGGCCAACATGCCGGCCAGCGCCCGCGACGACAGCAAGACCAGCATCGTGCACGGGGACTACCGGCTGGACAACCTGATGTTCGACGCCACGGCACCGCGCGCGATCGCGGTGCTGGACTGGGAACTCTCGACGCTGGGCCATCCGCTGGCCGATTTCAGCTACCACTGCATGGCCTGGCACATCCCGCCCGGCAGCTTCCGCGGCATCGGCGGCCTGGACATCGCCAGCCTGGGCATCCCAAGCGAAGAGCGCTACATCGCGCTGTACTGCGACCGCACCGGGCTGACCACACCCCAGGACCTGCGCCAGGACTGGAACTTCTACCTGGCCTACAACATGTTCCGGATCGCTGCGATCCTGCAGGGCATCGCCAAGCGCATCCAGACCGGCACCGCGTCCAGCGCGCAGGCGGAACAGTCCGCCCGCGGCGTGGTGCCGATGGCGCGCATGGCCTGGGAATTCGCCCAGAAGGCCTGACGCCACCCCGGAGTTGCCCATGGATTTCAGTTACTCCCCCAAGACCCAGGACCTGCAGACCCGCCTGCTGCGGTTCATGGACGAGCACGTCTATCCGGCCGAAGCGGCTTACCAGCAGGAGCTGGCCGCCAACACCCAGGCCGGTCGGCGCTGGACGGCGCTGCAGACGATCGAACAGCTCAAGCCGCGCGCCCGCGCCGCCGGCCTGTGGAACCTGTTCCTGCCGGTCGACAGTGCCGCGGCATCCGGCTATGCCGGCGCCGGTCTGACGAACCAGGAATATGCGCCGCTGGCCGAGATCATGGGCCGCGTGCCCTGGGCCAGCGAGGTGTTCAACTGCTCGGCGCCGGACACTGGCAACATGGAGACCATTGCGCGCTACGGTTCCGAGGAGCACAAGGCGCGCTGGCTGCGGCCGCTGCTGGAAGGCGAGATCCGTTCCAGCTTCGCGATGACCGAGCCGGAGGTCGCCTCCAGCGATGCCACCAACATCGCGACCCGGATCGAACGGCAGGGCGACGACTACGTGATCAATGGCCACAAGTGGTGGATCTCCGGCGCCTCCGACCCGCGCTGCAAGATCTTCATCGTGATGGGCAAGACCGACCCGGAGGCACCGCGCCATGCGCAGCAGAGCATGGTGCTGGTGCCGGCCGACACCCCCGGCCTGCGGATCGTGCGCCCGCTCAACGTGATGGGCTACGACGACGCACCGCACGGCCATGTCGAGATGTACTTCGACGATGTGCGGGTGCCGGTCGGCAATATCCTGCTCGGTGAGGGCCGCGGCTTCGAGATCGCCCAGGGCCGGCTCGGGCCGGGTCGCATCCACCATTGCATGCGGCTGATCGGACTGGCCGAACGCGCGCTGGAACTGATGTGCCGCCGGGCGTCCTCCCGTGTGGCCTTCGGCCGGACCGTGGCGGCCCAGACCGTCACGCAGGAGCGCATCGCGGAGGCGCGCTGCAAGATCGACATGGCGCGCCTGCTGACGCTCAAGGCCGCCTGGCTGATGGATGTGGCAGGCAACAAGGTGGCCCGCAGCGAGATTGCAATGATCAAGGTCGTCGCGCCGTCGATGGCCTGCCAGGTGATCGACTGGGCCATCCAGGCCCACGGCGGCGGCGGGATGTGCGACGACTTCCCGCTGGCCTATGCCTATGTCACCGCCCGTACGCTGCGCTTTGCCGACGGGCCGGACGAGGTGCACCGCAACGCGATTGCCAAGCTGGAACTGGGCAAGTACGCCGATCGCCCGCGGGAAGTCGAGATGCCGGTCACGCGCGGCTGCTGAGCAACGCGCCGGACCGGCGGGCGGTCAGGTGATGTTGGGCACCATGTCGCCGGCCCACAGCGTCTGCAGGTCCGGGAAGTTCCAGCGCGCCGGGTCCTCGCGCGCGACGATCTTCTCCAGGCAGGCCGGCTCCGACAGATCCAGGATCGCCGGGGCGATCCGCTCCTGGGTCTTCGTGGCATAGAAGGCCCGGACCACCGGCGTGGTCAACGCGCCGCTGCTCTGCTGGACCACCACCCCCAGCAGCCCGGAGGTCAGGCGCACCAGCGAGCCGACCGGGTAGATGCCCAGGCTCTTTGCGAAGGCCTGGAACACCGTCAGGTCGAAGTGGCCCTCCGCCCACTGCCCCATCTTGCGCATCGACTCGGCCGGATCCCAGCCGGACTTGTACGGTCGGTTCGACGTGATCGCGTCGTACACATCACAGACCGCACCCATCTTGGCGAACAGGCTGATGCGGTCCGCGCCCAGCCCCTCGGGGTAGCCGGTGCCGTTGGTCTTCTCATGGTGATGCAGGCACACATCGAGCGCGACCGCGCCCACACCCGGCGCATGGCTCAGCAGGTCATGGCCCAGCGCAGGATGGCGCCGGACGATCGCGAACTCCGCGTCGCTGAGCTTGCCCGGCTTGTTGAGGATCTCCAGCGGGACCAGCGCCTTGCCCATGTCGTGCAGCAGCCCGGCCTCCCCCGCCGCGCGGACCTGGCTCTCATCCAGCCCCAGCTGGCGGGCCAGCGCGATCATCATCGCGCACACCGCGACGGAATGCATGTAGGTGTAGTCGTCAGCGGTCTTGAGCCGGGCCAGACTGATCAGGGCACTGGCATTGCGCGACACCGAGTCGGAAATGTCCTGCACCAGCGCGCCGGCACCCGCCGCATCCACGGTATTGCCCATGCGGGCCTCCCGGAACATGCTGGTGACCGCCTGGCGGGCCTCGGCGCAGATCTCGGCTGCGCGGACGAGTTCCTCCTCCAGGCTGGTGGGCTGGAGCCACGGCTCCTCCGCTCCCGCCTGCAGCATCAGCGGGGCCGGTTCAGTCGCCGCATACCCCTCCGTCGGGGCGGCCCCCGCAACATCGGCGCCCTTGGACGTGTCGATCCAGATCTCGCGGATGCCGGAGGCCTTCAGCAGGGCCAGGTCCTTGGCCTCGGTGATCAGGAAGCTGGATCGCCAGAACGGATTCTTGATCCAGGAAGCGCCCAGGTCATGGAGGTACATGCCGACCTCAACGTCGTCGACACTTATTTTTTTCTTCATATCAAGGCGGGGCTCAATTGCCTGGATTATCTCTTTGCGGCGTCACGCCAAGCTGTCGGAGGTAGGACAACACGTCCGGGCTCACCGGACCCAGCGCGCGCGCCTGCTCCAGCCATTGTGCCGCCGGCACGAGCTGCCCCTGGGCGGCCAGCGACACCGCGGCACCCAGCATCCAGCGCGGCTCGCCGGGGCGCAGGCGCAGTGCCGTGCGGTAGGACTCGACGGCCTCCGGATGCAGCGACAGCCGCTGCGCCGTATTGGCCCGCACGGCCCAGAGGTCCGCGTGGCGGGCCCACAGCGGCTCATGCCGCTGCAGCACCGCCAGTGCCGGCGCCGGATTGCCCAGCAGCAGTTCCATGCGCACGAGCTCCCGCACCAGGGCCAGGCCGATGGCCGCGCCGGAGCGCTCGGCGGCGAGCTCGGCGGCATGGCCTCGTTCGACGCCTGCCAGCGTATCGCGCAGGAAGACCAGCGCCGAGTCCCGCGCGCCGCCGGCCCACAGGCGCTGCGCCTGCCCCAGCGCGTCCTGTGCCGCCTCCTGCCAGGACGGCGCTGCGGGCGGCGGCGGGGCCGAGGCGGGCTGGACGGCCGGGGCCGCAGGTGCCTGGACCGGCGTTGCCTGCAGCGGCGCGGCGCCGGCCGCCATTACGCGTGGCGGAGTTCCGGGTGCCGATGCTGCGGACGCCGGTGCGGGCGCGGCGGTCAATGGCGGGGGGGCGACCGGCGCGGCCGGGGCCGGCGTCGCACTGGCTGGCGAAGCCACCGCTGCGACGGCGGCAGGCGTCGCCGAGGCCGCGTCCGCCGCGGCCGGCGCCGTGGCGGGCTGCGAGGCCACGGGCGCAGGCGGCGGCACCGGCTGATCCGCGCCACCCAGCGCAACGACGGACGAAGGCGCCGACGCAGCCGAGGCCGCCGAACCCGGCAAGCGGCTACCGGCGTCGGGGCCGGAGGGCATGCGTTGCCCGATCAGCCAGATCGAGAGCCCGACCAGACCGGCGATCGGAAGGGCCAGAAGCCACCGGGCCGGTGAACGGCGGGCCGCCGGCGCCCGGGCAGGCGGCAACGGCGGAACCGGCACGACGCCTGGCGGCACACCGGTCTCCGCGGCCGCAGGCTTGCCTGGCTGCACAGCCGACGGACCCGCTGCACGCTGGTCCAGATCCCGCAGCACCTTGTTGATGACGCTCACGACCGGGTCTCCGGCGAACCGCCCGGGTCCCCCAGCGGGAGTTCCGGCTGTGCCGCCGGGCCGCGGAAACGCCCCTGCACGAGCCGCTCCCACCAGGAGCCGGAAGGCCCGGCGGCCAGGTTCACGCCGCCGGTGTCCTTGGCGGCCAGCCGCACGTCGGCCAGCGTGACACGGTGCCGGTTCTCCCCGAAGGCGAGCAGCAGGCACTTGTTGGCCAGCACATTGACCAGCCGTGGCACGCCCCCGCTGTACTGCGCCAGGGCCTGCACGGCCGCGGCCTCGAAGACCTCCGGAACCGGCCGCCCGTCGGCCGCCGCGACCTGCAATCGATGGCGCAGATAAGGCCCGACCCGTGCCGCCGCCATCGGGCCGAGGTGGTCACTGAAGGTGATGCGTTGCAGCAGCTGACGGATCTCCGGGCGGCCCAGCTTGCGGTCGAGTTCCGGCTGACCGAGCAGCACGATCTGCAGCAGCTTGCGCTTCTCGGTCTCCAGGTTGGACAGCAGGCGCAGGCTCTCGACCGTGCGCAGCGGGATGGCCTGCGCCTCGTCGATGATGAAGACGACGCGCCGGTCGGCAGCCGCGTGCTCCAGCAGGCAGGTCTGCAAGCCGTCGAGCAGGCGGTGTCGCGTCGCGGAGGCCGGCATCCGCAGGCCCAGTTCGCCGGCCAGCGCCAGCAGCAGGTCGCGCGGCCCGAGGTCCGGGTTCGGGATGTAGGCGGTGACGCATTCGCCCTGCAGCGAGCGCAGCAGCTGGCGGCACAGCACCGTCTTGCCGCAGCCCACCTCCCCGACGATCTTCAGGAAACCTTCGCCCCCGCGCAGCGCCACCAGCAGCGTGTTCAGCGCGGCCTGCGCGCCTTCGTGGGGATAGAAGAATGCCGCGTCCGGCGTGATCGAGAACGGCGCCTCACGCAGAGCGAAGTGCCGCAGGTACATCACGGGCCTGCGGCCCGCGGCTTGCCCTCCTCGACGCGGCCGTCGAGCCGGATCACCCGGGTGCGTACCTGTTCGATGTCTTCCAGCGCGGAGCGGACCAGACGGTTCTGCTGCTCCCAGTCCTCCGCACTGCGGATGATCGTTGGCTTGATCAGCACGACCAGCTCCTTCTTGCGCGCGGAGCTGGCGCGGTTGCCAAGCAGCGAGGACAGGAAGGAGGTGCCGGTGGCGCCCGGAACGCCGGAGGCACCACGGATCGACTCCAGCTGCATGAGCCCGCCAATCGCGACGATGCTGCCATCCTGCACGCGCACCATCGTGTCGGACTCGTTGACGCTGCTGGACGCCAGCGGCAGCCGGTAGTTGCCGATGCTGCCCAGGTCGATCTGCTTCGTGCGCTCGGTCACCGTCGTGACCGAGGGGTGGATGTGCAGCATGACGTTGTTGCGCTCGTCGATCTGCGGCGTCACGTCCAGCGCGATGCCGGAGAAGAACGGCGTCAGCGTCAGCGTCGGCAGCGTCGTGCTGGCGGTCGTGTTCGCGGTGGCCGCCGTGGTCGATCCACCGGACACGTTGGTGACGAAGTAGTCGTCGCTGCCGACCTTCAGCACCGCCTTCTGGTTGTTCACCGTCGCGATGCGCGGGCTGGACAGCGTCTGCACATCGCCCTGGGACTCCAGGAAGCCCAGCACCGCCGCAAAGCGCGTCGTCGACAGCGCCAGACCGAACAGGCCGCCACCGGACTGGATCGAGGGTGTCGGCACCGCGCCCGGGCTCACGACCGCGCCCGTCTGGGCCAGCACATTGCCGGTGGCAATGCCACTGCCCAGCACACCGGCCCCCAGCTGCGCATTGCCGCCGGTCGCCAGGGCCGCCCAGTTCACACCGCTCTGGTACCCGTCGCTGAGCTCGACCTCGACGATCTTGGCCTCCAGCATGACCTGGCGCTCCACCGCCATCTGGGCCGCCTTCAGGAATTTCTCGACCTGCCGCATCTCCTCCGGCATCGCCCGCACGGCCATGATGCCGGCCTGCGGGCTCGCGATCACGCTGCGCCCCTCCCCGTTGCCGACCAGCGCGCGCACGGCGTCTGTCAGCTCGCCCCACAGGTGGCTGGCGGAGCTGGTGGACACCCGGCTGTTCTCCAGTTGCTGGCTGGTGCCGGAGGCCGGGGTGCTGGCGCTGGCGCTGGCGCCATTGGCGGAGGTACCGGACGAACCGCCGCCCCCGGACCCGTTGGAGGCGCCGCCGGACGCGACACGCAGGTCGCTGCTCCCCTGACGGCGCGAGTTCGGGTAGTTGACGGTGAAGATCCGCGTCTGCAGGCTCGGCGCATAGACCGTGATCCGGCGCCCGTCGATCTTGAAGTCATAGCCGTACACATCCCGGATCGCCTCCAGGGCCTCCGTGACCGTGACACCCCGCAGCGTGACCGACAGGGTTCCGGACACCTCCGGGTGCATCAGCATGCTGTAGCGCGTGTCGGCGACGATGGCCAGGAACACTTCCCGGGCCTGCGCGTTGTTGACCAGCAGATCGATGCGCGGCTCCGCGACCACGGGGGCGGCAGCCGGTACCGGCTCGGCCAGCGCCGCGCTGACCCGGGCCGGCACGGCCGCTGCAGCAGCCGGCGCTGCGGCGGCCGGCAACTGGGCGCGCACGGCAGCGCCCACCTCGCTGGTGCGCAAGGGGCGGTCCGCCGCGCAGCCACCGAGCAGCAGCACGGACAGGCCCAGCACCACCATCGGGCTGGACGGCACGATCCGGTCGGGCCCGATCCGGGTCGATCGGGGGGTCGGGCGGCAGGGGTTCTGTTTCATGGACGGATACTCGAAGGTGACATTCAGGGCCGGCAGGGGTCGACGGTGCCGACGGAACGGGCGCCGGCGGCCGACGCGCCGCGGCGGGGCGCAGCCGGCGTCTTGCCAGCGGCAGGCGGGCACGCGATGTTGGCGGGTGCGCTGCCACTGGCCGTGCGCACGATGCCACCAAAGATCGGCTTGCGGTGCACCGTCTTGCCCTGGCGCAGCCAGACTTCGGTCTCGGTGATGCGCTCGATCAGGCTGTCCCCCAGTGATTGCCCCGCCGCATACAGGCGGGTCCCCACCACCAGGTAGGGGCGGCCATCCCGCACGATCACGGCAACCGGCCCGAGGTCGGGCGCGGACGGGGCCTGGGCCACCCCCTTGGCAGGGGCACCCAGGGCACTGGCCGGAGGCACCGTGGGGTCGCGGGGCCCGGCGGACTGCGCCGGGGCCAGGCCCGCCGCACCGGCCATCAGACACCCCAGCGCCACAGTGGCGACTGCGCGCTTGCCAGACATCCGCAGATTCACGGCTGCACCCCCACCAGGAAGACCTGCAGCGTGAGCTCCGGCATCCCTTGCTCCGCCTTCAGGCTCAACGCGCCCCAGCGCAGATCGGGCATCGCGGTCTCCAGGCTCTGGACATAACGGAGGAGCTCGGGATACGGCCCGGCGATCGTGAGCTCCTGGCCGGTGCGCGGCACCGCCGGCACGGGCGCCGCAGCGCCGCCGGGCGCCGCCGCACCGGCGGAGACCGGTGCGACCTGGATACCGCCGGTACGCACCAGCTGCAGGCTGCGCTGGCGCCGCAGGAAGTGCACCAGCACCTCGTTCAGCGACGTGGCATTGCCGGTGGCGGCCCCCAAAGCAGCGATGCTGCGGTCGGTCGCCTCGATCTGCGCCTGCAGACGGGCATGCTCCTCCCGCGCCTGACGCACCGGATCCGGCTGCAGCGCCTTCAGGCGCAGCTCGTCCTGCAGCTGCCGCAATTCCGCCGCCTGGGCATCGAACTGCTGACGCACCTGCTGGTGCTTCATGCGCGACGGCCCCACCCACACCGCATCCACCAGCGCAATGCAGACAACGATGACGGCCAGGAACAGGAACACCCGCTCGCGCAGGTTGAGTGCATCGATGCGCGCCGCCAGGCGCTTCCAGGTTTCCGTCATGGCCGGGCCTCCCGCACGGAGGCCACACTGCCCAGGCTGAAGGACCACAGCGGCCGCTCACCCGGCGCGCGCTCCACCTTGACACGCGCCAGGTGCTGCCCGGCCAGCACCGGGCTGCGCGCCAGCTGGTTGACCCAGTCGTTGAGCACGGCAGGCTCCTGCGTGAAGCCGCGCACCTCGAATTGCGTGGCGTCCGCCTGGATCGCGGTGATCCAGGCCTGCGGGGGAATCGTTCCGGCGACCAGCTGCATGCGGGACGAGTGGCCGCGCCCCGGGGCCAGCAGCCCCTGCTGCAGCTCCGCCAGCACCTGCCGGCGCTCCTGGAGCCGGTCCCGCGCCGCCTGCAGCTGCTGGGCGATCTGCTTGCTGTCGGCACCTGTGTCGGCGCGCGCCCGCGCCACGTCGTCCCGCAGCCGGACGAGTTCGGGCTGGCGGGTTGCCAGCGAGGCCTGCAGCGATCCGGTGACGCCCTGCAGGCTCCAGAGGCCGTAGGCGGTCATCGCCAACCCGGCCACCAGGAAGACCAGCAGGGAGAGCGCCATGGTCTGGGCCGAGAAGTAGCGCTTCTGCGCCAGCAGGACCGGGGTGCTGAGGTTGATTTGCTGCGGCATGGTGGTGCGTGTCCGAAGGCGGCGGCTCGTGCGTCAGCTCACAGTTTGCGGGACTCGGAGCGCATCAGCAGCCCGAGCAGCGGCCAGCAGAGGGCGCGTTCGTCCTCGGTGCCGGCATCGAAGCCTTCGACAATGCCCTCCAGGTGCATCGGCACGACGCCCTGCCCGAGTTCGCGCGTGAGCCATTGGGACATCTCCGCATCGCGGGTGCCGGCGTGCACGCGGACCGCCGCGAGCGGCAGGCTGGACCAGGTGCGCTCCCACAGGTCCAGCGAGCGCTGCACCTCGACCAGAAAGCGCTGCAGCCGCTCCCCTTCGGCCGACACCGCCGGCGCGCCGGACCCGGCCGGCGATGCACCGTAGTCGGCGCCATAGGACACACCGCCGACACCGTAGTCCGGCACATATTCCTCGACCGGCTGGAAACCAACCGCCGCGCCCTCCCCGGCCTGGTCGGCGCCCCAGTCCGACTCCAGAAAGCCCTTGGGAACATCCAGCCGGCGGGTGTAGAAGATCTCCTCATTGGCACAGATCGTCAGCACGGCCTGCGGGTCCTCCGTCAGCACCAGCGCTGCGGTGGCGCGGTCCAGCTGGCTCTCGCGGCGCGCGATCGCATTCTGCAGATTGCGCTGCACCGTTTCCTGGACGTCGATGACCGGCAGCGTCCAGCGCAGGGCCGCGGCCAGCTCGGTGCAGGAGCGCAACGCGGCATTGGCGGCCGCAATGACGAACAGATGCTGCGCGCCCTTCTGCTGCCCGTCGCCCAGACGCATGACGTCGATCGTGACATCGTCGATGTGCGTGTCCAGCATGTCGCGGATCTGGTAACGAGCCGCAGAACGGAGTTCCTCCGGGGCGACGCCCGGCGCATCGATCTGCAGCCACTGGTATTGCTGGGGCCGCAGCATCATCCGCACGGCGCTGCCTTTGAGGCCCCGGGCCTCCAGGCGGCCGGCCAGCTCGGACGGACTGCCCACCTGCCGCTCGATGCCGAAGTCGCGCACCACGCAATGGTCGTCGCCCCGCAGCTGGCCACGCACATAGGCGAAGGTCTGGTCGCACCAGGACGCTGCGACCAGGTCGCCACTGCTGGAAGATTGCCAGGGCCAGCGCATCGTCAGAGGCTCCGTGCGGAACGCCCGGCCGGTACCCGATCGGTCAGACGGTGACAGCAGACGGAGCGGGCGGAGGAGTTCATGCGCAATGGAATTCGGGTGGCCGGGGCCAGACGGAACGAAAAACCGCATTTTGCTTGCATTTGCCTTCGCCAAGCCGTCGACCGCCGAGGAAAGACCGCCGCAGCGCGTCGGAACGCCCGTTCCTCGGCAGGTTTGCAACACTCAGTAGTTTTCACGGCCATAGATCAGGGGGCTCTTGAAGATGCCGAAGGTTGCCCGGGCCGGCGCGGTCGTCCCGAACCAGGGCAGGCCGGCAGCGGTCGCGGCACTGGGGCTGGCCGCCAGGCAGGTGGAGCCGGACGCGGTCGCACCGGCGTTCAGGGTCAGTTCGACCGTGCCGGCATTCCCGAGACCGGGCCGGGACAGGCTGACACCGCTGCCCGCCGGCCGGCCGGCGGCGAAGCTGATGGTGCCGGTCGGAGAAAGCCGGGTCTCGCAGGCTGACAGGGCCTTCTGGTAGTTGCCCATCGCGATCGCGGAGGCCGGCACGGAGGTGCAGCTGTCCAGCGTGTTGGTCACGTAGGCGTTGCCGTTCCAGTACTGGGCCTCCATCGGAACCGGCAGCGCAAGCAGTTCCGACCCGTACACGTTCGGAATGCGCAGGCGGCCGCTGCGGATCGCCGCGCTTCCTTCGGCGATGCCTGCCGAGCTGGCTTCGCCATCGGTCGCACGCAACGCGAGATTGAGCGGCGCAGTGCGCGGATCCGTGAAGGTGTAGACCGGCGCGATCACGGCCACGCCGCCCACGAACGCGGCGCTGCCGGCGGTGTGCGCGCTGAAGGTGCCGGCGCTGCCGCCGCCGGCGTCCGACAGCGTGACGGTGCGCACGAAGGCCCCGACATAGTTCGCGGTCGCCGTCGGAGTGGACGACCCGTCCAGTGCGGTGATGCGCACCGCCGTCATCGGCTGGCCGGAGTAGGTGAAGGCGCCACAGCCCTGCGTCGTGACGGCGGTCGTGAATCCGCGTGGCGAAAAGCGCCCCAGCACCGCACTGCGACCGGTGACGGTATTGCCGAAGTAACTTCCGGAGGCCGCGATGCGCAGCGCGCCAGACTGCGACCAGCTCTGGCTGGCGACCGTGGCCCGGCCGCCGGCCAGCGTGGCGGAGCTTGTGCCCAGCGCACCGGCCGACCCGCCATTCGGCGCGGCCAGCGTTGCGGACAGGCTGACGCTGCCGGCGAACGAGGGCGCGACCGGGTTGTCCGAGAGGTCGGTGTCGCCGTCCACAGTCCACAGGGCTGCCGTCAGCGTCATCGCGAAGCTGCCGCCGGCCGCGCCCACCCGGGTATCGCCACCCGCCGCGGTGTCGCAGCCCGCAGAGGCCCCGGCGGCGCACGCGGTCTGGGTCGCGTTCGCCGCCGTGACGCCGGCCGCCGCAACCCCCAGACCGACAGGAACGGTGGTGACCGCGGCATTGCCCGACAGCGACAGCGCTGGCGCCGTACTGCTGGCCGGCACGTCGAGCGTGCCACGCA
>JAEUOX010000285.1 GCA_016790475.1 Rhodoferax sp.
GGCCGCCGCGATGCCCCGGTAGGCATTGCGCCCGGCATCGGTGATCAGATCCCGCTCGAAGGCTTTCAGCGTGTCGCCGATCAGCTGCTTCTTCGCGCCGATGTCCGCCAGCGTGGTCTTCAGGTCTTCGGGGGTGGTGACCAGCAGGCCATGCCGGATCTGCAGCGACACGCGGGTCACGGCCAGTTCGATGTCCGACATGCGGATCACCTGCGGAACACGGCTGACGCGGGTTTCCGCGGACAGTTCCATCACATGCTGGAACTGGACCCAGGCGTCAAGGGCCACACCTGCCATTGCAATGACAAGAACCGCGGACACGGCAAACAGCCGCTGGACGATGCTCAGTGCGGGCATGGAGACCTCTCTTCTTGTTGTGGTGCGCGCTTTGGGGTCGGATGGTAAACAAAAACTTGTAAGTCGACCACCCGAGGCATCGAGCCGCGGCTGCGGCCGACGTCAGAACGTTGTCCAGTCGTCGTCGCCACCACCACCGGCCGGTGCCTTGCGCGTCTCGGCCTGCGTGGTCAGCACCGGGGGCTCGGCCTTCGGGGCCGCTGCAGCTGCCGCGCCCGGCCGCGCAGGCGCGATGCGTGTGACGTTCTTGCTGCGCTGCGGCCCGCGCCGCTCCACCGCCGGGAAGCTCTTCGCCGCCGGCCTAGGGGCGGCTCGCGTCACCGTTGCAGCGGTCGTCTCCAGCGCAGGGCCCTGCGCGGCTCCGTGCGCCAGCTTGAACACCGCGACCGCCTGCACCAGCTGCTGCGCCTGCGCCTTCAGGCTCTCTGCGGCCGCTGCACTTTCCTCCACCAACGCCGCGTTCTGCTGCGTGGCCTGGTCCATCTGCGTGACCGCCTCGCCGACCTGCGCCACGCCCTGGCTCTGCTCGGAGCTGGCCGCGCTGATCTCGCCCATGATGTCGGTCACCCGGCGGATGGCCGCCACCACCTCGGTCATCGTCGCACCGGCCTGGTCCACCAGCGCGGTGCCCTGCTCGACGCGCTGCACGCTGTCGGAGATCAGGCCTTTGATCTCCTTGGCCGCCTCGGCCGAGCGCCCGGCCAGGCTGCGCACCTCGGAGGCGACGACCGCAAAGCCGCGGCCCTGCTCGCCGGCGCGGGCCGCTTCGACCGCGGCATTGAGCGCCAGGATGTTGGTCTGGAACGCGATGCCGTCGATCACGCCGATGATGTCGGCGATCTTGCGCGAGGCCTCGTTGATGCCCTTCATCGTGTCCACCACCTGGCCCACGACCTCGCCGCCGCGCACCGCCACCGTGGAGGCGTTCTGGGCCAGCTGGTTGCCCTGGCGGGCGTTGTCGGCGTTCTGGCGCACCGTGGAGCCCAGCTGCTCCATCGACGCGGCGGTCTGCTCCAGCGCACTGGCCTGCTCCTCGGTACGGCTGGACAGATCGGTGTTGCCCTGCGCGATCTGCGCGCTGGCCGTGGCCACGCTGTCGGCGTTCTGCCGGACGTTCAGGACCACCCGGGACAGGCTGTCCTGCATCAGCTTGAGCTGCGCCATCATGCTTTGAGTGTCACCGCCCCGCAGCGGAATCGACGAGCTCAGGTCGCCGGCGGCCACCTGCTGCGCCAGCTGCGCGGCCTGCCCGGGCTCCGCACCCAGGGCGCCGACGATGCCCCGGGTGATGACGATGCCCAGCGCCACCGCCACCAGCACCGTCACCAGGCCGCTCACGATCAGCATCGTGCGTGCGGTGGTGTAGTCCTGCTGCGCCTGCACGTATTCCTGTTCGTTGTTCTTTTCCTGGTAGACCAGGTACTCGTCGATCGCCTGTTGCCAGCGTTCGGTCGCCGGGGCTGCGTCGGACATCAGGAAGGTGACGGCTTCCGCCTTCTTGCCGGCGGCATCGGTCTCGAGGACCTTGTTGTTGAGTGGCAGCGCCGTATCGCGCGCGGTGCCGATCTTCTGGCGCAGGGCCTGCCCTTCGGTGCTGGCCGGGAACTTCAGCAGTTCATCCCAGTGCCGCGCGTAGTCCGCCCGGGCCTTCAGGATCTTGGCCATTTCCCGGTCCTTGGCCGCCTTGTCTTCCAGCAGCGCCACCGTGCGCATCACGCGGGATACGATGCGCACGGACTCGGACAGGCTGTTGTTGAGCCGGATCTTGACGTTGTTCTCCTTGACGATGACCTCCAAGTTGGCCTGGATGCCCGCCAGCTGGCGCAGGGCCAGACCACCGGAGAGCACGGAGAGCAGCACCAGCAGTCCGAAGGCGCCAGTCAGCCAGGTACGAATCTTGTAGTCGGTGAATCTCATGATGAAGGGCGATTTGCAGAAAGTGTTGGGGTAACCGGGCGGCGCGCTCAGCGTGCGGCCTGGTCGATCAGGCCCATGTCCTCGCTGGTCATGAGCTTCTCGATGTCCACCAGGATCAGCATGCGGTTCTCGACCGCGCCGATGGCCAGGATGTGGTCGCTGGCGATCGTGGAGCTGAACTCCGGCACCGGGCGCAGCTGGTCCGGCTTGAGCGTGATCACGTCGCTGACGGCGTCCACCACCATGCCCACGACGCGGTGGCCTATGTTGAGCACGATGACCACCGTGAAGTCGTCGTAGTTGGCCTGGTCCAGATTGAATTTCATGCGCATGTCGACGATCGGAACGATCACGCCGCGCAGGTTGACCACGCCCTTGATGAAGGCGGGTGCGTTCGCGATCCGGGTCGGCTCCTCGTAGGAGCGGATCTCCTGCACGCGCAGGATGTCGATGCCGTATTCCTCGGCGCCGAGCTTGAACGCGAGGAACTCGCGCAGGTTGGTGGTCACCGGATTGCCGGCGGGCTTGTCAGTGGAGGCGGCGGGCAGGCTCATGGAGTGTCCTTCGGAGGTGGGAGGCCGGTTCAGCGTGAAACACATGGTAGGTGCGGATGCACCGGGAAGGCTATCGGGTGATTGCCTGAGAAGCTTCCGGAGAAAACCCTGAGCCCGCGGACTGCGTTCCGCCGGCAGCCTGCCAGCCTGCGTCAGGCGGGCGTCCGGCCCGGCGTCGTTGCCGGCTCGAAGACCACGCGGAACCGGCTCCCGGGCCCTTGCCGGTCGAAGTCGAGCCGGCCGCCGAGCTGATCGGCCAGATCGGCGGCCAGCTGCAGGCCCACCTTGGCAGGGCGGGTCCCGCCGTCCGCAGGTGGCAGGCCGACGCCGTCGTCGCCGACCTCCAGGCACCAGTTGCTGCCCTCCGGCGCGGCCTGCAGCCGGATCCGGATGGTGCCGGCGCGCCCGTCCGGGAAAGCGTGCTTCAGGCTGTTGCAGAGCAGTTCATTGACCAGCAGGCCGCAGGGCATGGCCTGATCCATCGGCACATGGACAGCCTGCAGATCCAGCTGCAGCTGCGCCTGCACCGGGTCGGCCTGGCGGTTGCGGGTGTGCAGCGCATGGGTCGCCAGTTCACGCAGGTAGGCAGCCAGTTCGACCGTGGCGAACAGGCCCGGCCGGTACAGGCATTCATGCAGCAGCGCCATCGAGCGGATCCGGCCCTGCATGCCGTCCAGCACGTCCTGCGCCGCGCGCTCCGGCCGGTGCTGGTGCTCCAGCCGCAGCAGGCTGGACACCAGCTGCAGGTTGTTCTTGACCCGGTGGTTCAGTTCGCGTAGCAGCGCTTCCTTTTCCTGCAAGGTGGCCTGCAGCGCCTCTTCGTCGCGCTTGCGCGCAGTGATGTCCTGGCAGGTGCCCTGCAGGCCGCAGGCCGTGCCATCCGCCGCCAGCACCGGCCGTCCGCGCGCATGCACCCAGCGCACACCGCCGTCCGGCAGCACCATCCGGTAGTCATGCGCGAACTCGGTCCGCTGGTCCATGGCCTGGCGCAGATGGTGCGTTACCCGTGGCAGATCGTCCGGGTGGATGCTGGCCAGATAGGTTTCCAGCGTCGGGACAAACTGCCCCGGCGTGCGACCGTAGATCCGGAACAGCTCGTCCGACCAGGTCACCTGCTGCGTCAGCGCGTCCCAGTGGAAGCTGCCCATCCGCGCCGTGGTCTGGGCCTCGCGCAGCAGGCTTTCGCTGCGCAGCAGCGAGGCCTCGGCCTGCTTGCGCGCGGTGATGTCGGTCAGCAGCACTGACAGGGGCCCCGCGACCGGCGCGGCAGCGCGGGCGAGTGTCAGATCGACCCAGCGGATGCCGGCGTCCCCGGGAACGAGCCGCAGCGCACAGTCCCGGTGCTCGCGGGCGGCGCCCTCGGGGTGGAAGGCTTCCTGCAGGCGCTCGGCGCAGCGGGTGCGGTCCTCGGGATGGATCACATCGGCCAGCGGGCGCCCCTCGATCAGGCGACGCGGAAGGCCCAGCAGCTTCTGCAGCGATGGGCTGGCCTGCAGCACCAGGCCATCCGCGCCGACCAGTGCCTGGCCCAGGTGCGGAAAATCCAGATCCACCGCGGGCGTTTCCAGCACTGGAGCGGGGCGGTCCGGGGGAGCCATCGGCAGGGTGCAGAGCGCCGGTATCAGGCCCGGCCGCGGCGCGCCAGCGCGCCCACATCCAGGATCAGCGCCACCCGGCCGTCGCCCATGATCGTGGCGCCCGACACATCGCTGACGCGGCGGTAGTTGGCCTCCAGGTTCTTGACGACCACCTGCTGCTGGCCCAGCAGCTCGTCCACCAGCAGCGCCGCGCGCCGGCCCTCGGCCTCGACGACGACCATGACCGGCTTCGGCGGCGGATCGTTGCCGCGCCGCACGTCAAACACCTTCTCGAGTTCGACGACCGGCAGGTATTCCTCGCGCACCCGAACCACCTGGCCGGAGCCGCCGATCGAGCGCACGGTGTCGGGCTGGATCTGGAAGGATTCGACGACCGAGGCCAGCGGCAGGATGTAGCACTCGTTCTCGACGCCGACGCTCATGCCGTCCATGATGGCCAGCGTCAGCGGCAGACGCACGCGCACGCTCATGCCGAAACCCTCGGCGGACTCGATCTCGACCGTGCCGCCGAGCGCGGTGATGTTCTTCTTGACCACGTCCATGCCCACACCACGGCCCGAGACGTCGGTGACGACCTCGGCCGTCGAGAAGCCGGGCGCGAAGATCAGCGCCCAGACGTCGGCGTCGGACATGTCGTCCGGGGCGTCGATGCCGCGTTCGCGGGCCTTCTTCAGCAGCTTGGTGCGCGACAGGCCCTTGCCGTCGTCCCGGACCTCGATGACGATGCTGCCGCCCTGGTGCGACGCGGACAGCGTGATCGTGCCGGTCTCCGGCTTGCCCGCTGCGCGCCGCTCCGCGGGCATCTCGATGCCGTGGTCGCAGCTGTTGCGCACCAGGTGGGTCAGCGGATCGGTGATCTTCTCGACCAGGCCCTTGTCCAGCTCGGTGGATTCGCCGTAGGTGACGAAATCGACCTTCTTGTTGAGCTTGGCGGCCAGGTCCCGCAGCATGCGCGGGAAGCGGCTGTAGACCATGGACATCGGAATCATGCGGATCGACATGACCGACTCCTGCAGGTCCCGGGTATGGCGCTCCAGGTCGGCCAGGCCGGACACCAGCTGCTGGTGCTTGGTCAGATCGATCTTGGTGCTGGTCTGGGCCAGCATGGCCTGCGTGATCACCAGCTCGCCGACCAGGTTGATCAGCTGATCCACCTTCTCGACGGACACGCGCAGCGTGGAGGCCTCGGCAGCCGGTGCCGCGTGGGCCTTGGCCGGCGTGGCACGGGTCTCCGGCTTGGCGCCTGCCGGGGCGGCGGCCACCGCAGCGGCGACCGGCGCGGCGGCGACCGCGGGCTGGCTGCCCGGCGCGCCCGGCGCATCGTCGAAGAACCCGAAGCTGTTGTCGACCGGCGGGGCTTCTTCCGGCGGCACGCCGGGGGCGCCCGGATGGAAACCGTAGCCCGGGCCTAGCGGCAGCAGCTTGACCTTGTCGCGCGCGACATGGAACGTGAACAGGTCCAGCAGGTCGTCGTCGGTGCTGCCGGTGATGATCTTGAAGCGCCGCATCCCGTCGGCCGGCTGGCCGCCGTCCAGCGGCTCGATGGTGCCGAGGTCGACGATCTCGGCGAACAGCTCGACCAGCTGGTCGGCGTCGGCCGGGCGCTCCAGCGGCCCGACCAGCAGTTCCAGGCCCCGCTGACCGGCGGGCAGTGCGGCCGCGGCGGCCGGTGCCGGCGCCGGCGCCACCGGGGCCGGTACCGTGACGGGCGCTGCCACCGGTGCGGGCGCCGGGGCAGGCGCGGTGGCGGCGGGCGTTTCACCGGCGATGAAGGCCGCGTAGCTGGCCAGCAGCCCGGCGGTGTCGACCGGCTCGCCCTGGCCGGCGTTCTGGTGCAGCGCCAGCATCGCCTTGAGCGCGTCGCCGGACTGCAGCAGCACGTCCACCATCGCCGCATCCGGCTCCAGCTCGTGGCGCCGCAGCTTGTCCAGCAGCGTCTCCATCTGGTGCGTCAGGCCGGCGACATCCGCAAAGCCGAAGGTGGCCGCGCCGCCCTTGACCGAATGGGCACAACGGAAGATGGAGTTCAGCGTCTCGTCGTCGGCCGATTCGATGTCGATCTCGAGCAGCTGCTGCTCCATGCGGTCGAGGTTCTCGCCCGCCTCCTCGAAGAAGACCTGGTGGAACTGGCTGAGGTCGAAGCCGCCGCCAGCTTCGCTGGTGGGGTCGGCCATTACCGTACCACCTTCTTGATGACCTCGATCAGCTTGGCCGGGTCGAAGGGCTTGACCAGCCAGCCGGTGGCGCCGGCGGCGCGCCCGGCCTGCTTCATCTGGTCGCTGGACTCGGTGGTCAGGATCAGGATCGGCGTGGTCTTGAAGCTGGGGTGCTCGCGCAGCCGCTTGGTCAGGCCGATGCCGTCCAGGCGGGGCATGTTCTGGTCGGTCAGGACCAGATCGAAACTGCGCTGGCGGGCCTTCTCGAAGGCGTCTTCGCCGTCCACCGCCTCGACCACTTCGTAGCCGGCGTTCTTCAGCGTGAAGGACACCATTTGGCGCATGGAGATGGAGTCATCGACGGCCAGGATTGAATGCATGGGGAACTCCGGGGTGCTTTGCAAGGGGTTATGGGGGCTCAGAACAGCTCGATCGAACCGGCGTCCATCTCGGACTGGGTGACCGGGTTCGGGCGGTCGGGGGCCTTCTCGATGATGGCTTCGCCGTCGTCGTCTTCGGCAAACAGGCTGCCGGCGAGCTGGTCGGCGCAGTTGCGCAGTCGCAGATGCGTGTGGTTGATCAGCTGCGATGTCATGTCGTGGAACTGCAGGGCGGTGACGGCATTGTCAAGCTGCAACTGTATTTCATGCAATACCGTGGCGAGCTCCCGCTCCGGGCGGCGCCGACGGTGCTGGGACAGCTCCATCGAGGCGGTATGGAAGCTCGACATCAGCACCTGTGCGGCATCCGCGAGCAGCACCTGAAGCCGCTGCAGGTCGTTGCAGGCCGCGATCAGGTGGTCCTGGACATCCGCGGCGACCACCAGCGGAATGGTCGACGCCGGGGGTGCCTCGTCCTGCGGTTCGGCGATGGCCGCGGCGGGGGTGTCGGCGGGCAGTTCCGGCGGTGGGGGCGTTTCGGTGGGCATGGCGTGCGCCTTCACAAGCGGTTGGTGGATGTGCCGGCTGTGCTGCGCAGCCGTTCGATCAGCCGCGGCGCGATGGCGCTCAGCGGCAGCACTTCATGGGCGGCGCCGGCGGCGATCGCCTCCTTCGGCATGCCGAACACCACACAGCTGGCCTCGTCCTGCACCAGGTTGAAGCTGCCGGCGTCGCGCAGCACCTTCATCGCGCGGGCGCCGTCCGCGCCCATGCCGGTCAGCATGACACCCAGCGCGTTCGGGCCGACCACCCGGGCCGCCGACAGGAACAGCACCTCGACCGAGGGCTTGTGCCGATTGACCGGCTCACCGTCGCTGACACGGGCGATGTAGTTGGCGCCCGAGCGCTCGACGCTCAGGTGCAGCCCGCCCGGAGCGATGTAGGCGTGGCCGGGAAGGACCCGTTCGCCATCGCTCGCCTCCTTGACGCTGATGCGGCACAGACCGTCCAGCCGGGTGGCGTAGTTGCGGGTGAATCCCGGGGGCATGTGCTGCGTGATCATCACCGCCGGGGCGTCGGCCGGCAGGCCCATCAGCAGCTCCTTGGTGGCCTCGGTGCCGCCGGTGGAGGCGCCGATGAAGATGATCTTCTCGGTCGACAGGCGCCCGATCGCCGAGACGGGGGCCGCCGCCCTGGCCGGCGTGCCGGCGGCCGCATGGCCGGCCACGGCTTCGTGGGTCTTGTGCACCTTGGCGGTCGCGGCCACGCGGATCTTCGCGGTGATGTCCGCCGCCAGCAGCTGCAGGCCGTCGGTCACGCCGATCTTGGGCTTGGCGACGAAGTCGATCGCACCGAGCTCCAGCGCCCGCAGCGTGGCCTCGGCGCCGCGCTCCGTCAGCGTGGAGACCATCACGACCGGCATCGGGCGCAGGCGCATCAGCCGGGCCAGGAAGTCCAGCCCGTCCATGCGCGGCATCTCAATGTCCAGCGTGATGACGTCCGGGTTGAGCTCGCGGATCATCTCCCGCGCGACAAGCGGGTCCGCCGCCGCACCGACACACTGCATGTCCTTCTGGCGGTTGATGATCTCGGTGAGCAGGCTGCGCACCAGCGCGGAATCGTCCACCACCACCACGCGCGTCTTTGTCATCGCTGAGCTGTCCTTCCGGTTCTTGCGCTTTCCATGCCGCGTCAGAAAAGGTCGACCGAGCCGCCGGAGCTGGCCTGCGGCAGGACCCGCTGCGCCGCAGCACGTTCTTGCGCCTGCAATGCGGCAGCCTGGGTGGGTGCCAGGCGCTTCACCATGGCCTTGCCGCTGGCCGGCAGAAAGCATACCTTGCGCGGATAGATGTCCAGCACGTCCTTGCTGACCACCGGAATGTGCTCGGTCTTCAGGTAGTCCAGCACGAAGGTGGTGTTGCGCGCTCCGACGTTCATCGTGTCCATGCCGGCGATCACCTGGCCGCCGCCGAAGACCTTGGCCTCCAGCGCATGGCGCGAGGCGCCGCGCTTGAGCATCTCGTTGATCAGCAGTTCCATCGCATAGGAGCCGTAGCGGCCGTCGCCGCCGCCGCCTTCCGGCAGCATGAAATGGTTCAGGCCGCCGACGCGG
>JAEUOX010000346.1 GCA_016790475.1 Rhodoferax sp.
GCGCTGTTTCGCGAGATTTTTTCCAGAGGGAAAACCCGGTGCATTCCGGGGCGCCGATGTCACGGGTTTGGCATGGCTTCTGCATAGACTGAAGGCGGACATGTGTCCGTTCAATCTCAACCATTCTTCAGGAGTTTCCAAGATGTTCAAGCACCTCGTTACCGCTTCCGTTGCAGCCATCGCCTGCCTGCCGGTAGCGGCGCAAGCCAGCACCATTGCCCAATGGAATTTCAATGACGGCAATCTGATCGTGGACCTGGGTGCAGGGTCCGCCACGTTGGTCGGCGGAACGACCCAGTCCGGATTCAATTCCGGGGGCGGCTCCAGTGATCCGGTGCAGCCTGGAAGCGGGTGGTCCATCTCCACCTTCGCCTCGCAGGGAACGGGTGACCGGCAGCGGGGTGTCTCGTTCACGGTGAGCACGCTCGGCCTGGAGAACGTCGTCTTCAGCTACGACATGCGACACAGCAATACCGCCCCTGGCCATGAGGTGGTGCAGTATTCCATCGACGGAAGCACCTTCGTGGACATCGGGTCCTTTGCCTCCAACAACAACGGTGCGACTCTGCCGCTCTGGTTCAATGGCCGGACCGTGGACCTCTCTGCAATACCTCAGGCAGACAACCAGGCCAGCGTGACATTTCGTGTCGTGGCGGCATTCGCGCCGGAAACCAGTGCCTATGCGGCGTCAAACACGGGTGCCACCTACGGCACAGCTGGAACCTGGCGGTTCGACATGGTGACCGTCAGTGGCAATGTCGCGCCCGTACCCGAACCCGAGACCTACGCCATGCTGCTGGCCGGCCTGACCTTGGTGGCCGGCGCGATCCGCCGCCGCCGGGCCTGATGCGGTCCGGCATCCCCAATACTTTCAGGACACTATCCATGCAACACTTTCAGACCTTCCAAAGAACCTCCCTGGCCGCCGCGCTCGCACTGGCTTTCGCAGCCGGCGCGCAGGCCCAGACCATCGGTGCGCTGCAAGGCAGCTCCCACCTGTCGACCTTCGCGAACATGGCGGTGGCCAACATCGCCGGCATCGTCACGGCCGTCGAAAGCTCCGGCTTCTGGATCCAGGATGCCGGGGACGGCAATGCGCTCACGTCGGACGGCATCTATGTGTTCCGCAGCAGCGGATCCAAGCCGCTGGTCGGCGACGATGTGCGCGTGTCCGGCACGCTCAAGGAGTTCCGGCCCGGCGGCAGCGCCGTCAACCTGACGACGACCGAGATCGACGCCGTTTCGGGCAGCTGGACGCGGGTGTCATCCGGCAATGCCCTGCCGGCGCCGGTGGTCATC
>JAEUOX010000407.1 GCA_016790475.1 Rhodoferax sp.
CTATGTCGACGACATCGTCGAAGGCGTGATCCGCGTCAACGACCGGCCCGCCACCCCGAACCCGGCCTACGACGCTGTCGCGGCCGACCCGGCGACCAGCAGCGCGCCCTACCGGGTGTTCAACATCGGCAACAACAACCCAGTGCCGCTGCTGGACTTCATCGGCTGCATCGAAGATGCCCTCGGCAAGAAGGCGGAGAAGCGCCTGCTGCCGCTGCAGGACGGCGACGTGCCGGCCACCTATGCCAACACCGATGCGCTGCGGGACTGGGTGGGCTTCGTGCCCGGCACCAGCGTCAAGGACGGTATCGCGCGCTTTGTGGCCTGGTACCGGGAGTACTACCAGGTCTGACCCGGCGCTCGGGGCGTTCGTTCCTAACGAGGGATCGTTCGGATGTAATCCAGCAGACCGCGCACACCGGCCTCGCACAGGTCCAGCACCCGCTCGAAGCCCTGCAAGGAGCCGTAGTACGGGTCGGGTATCTCCAGCGTGCCGGTGGCTGGCGCAAATTCCATCAGCAGGCGCAGCTTGTGTGTGTGCTCGCCCGGGCAGATCTGGCGCAGCTCGGTCATCGTGGACTGGTCCATCGCCATGATCATGTCGAACTTCCCGAAATCCTTGTCGGTCACCTGGCGGGCGCGCCCCTTGCCCGCCGGGTAACCCCGCTGCGTCAGTACCGTGCGGGCCCGCGGGTCCATCGGGGCCCCGCCGCCCACGGCATGGGTGCCGGCGGAATCCACCTGCACGGTGGTGCCGGCCAGCCCCTGACTCGCCAGATGCGTGGCCACCGTCTGGGCCATCGGTGATCGGCAGATGTTGCCCAGGCAGACCATCAGGATCCGGGTCGAGGGGGCGGAACGGCTGAAGAACATGGGCGGGGAAACCAGGCGCCGCGGCACCTCAGGTGAACTTCTGCAACTCTTCCTGCATCGTGGAAGCCAGGCGGGCAAACAGCTTGAGCTTTTTCTGCGTGTCGCGGTAGCGCTCGGCGATCCGGGCGGACACCGCCAGCAGGAACTTGGCGCCGATGCCGGGCTGCTCCTCGATCAGTGCCTCCAGCGACTTCCGCGTCAGCACCGCGCACTGGATGTCGGTGCTGGCCGTGCAGGAGGCGGACCGTGGGCCGGTGTCGAGCAGCCCCATCTCGCCGATCAGGCTGCCGGGGCCGAGCACGGCAGTCGTGACCGGCTGCGTGCGGCTGACGGTGATGCTCTCGACCACCACCTCGCCATCCAGCAGCAGCACCATGAAGCCGTTGTTGTCGGCGTCGCCTTCGGTGATGAAGGTGACCCCGGCAGGGACCTTCTCGGGGCGCATGTAGCTGACGACGATCTTGGCCTCAATCAATGTCAGCTGCACCAGCGCCGCCGGGGCAGCCAACAGGCGGGCGGCGTATTCCCGGCTGGACATCTCGCGTGGAGCCGCGATGCCGGGGACGGGCGCGGCGGTGCCGGCGTCGCTGGGGTCGTTGGGAGCTGGCATGGCAATGAAGGGCAGGTAGGTGGCCAGACAGGTCTTTGGCTGCATGGTAACCGAGCGGAGTCCGGCGCGCGCAGCGGGTGGCGTCGGGAAAAGCGGCCGGCCAGGCGCCGCCCAGTGCTCCAAAAATCGGGCATATCCGGTAATAATGAACGTAGAACACCGGCCCCGGCCTGCGCGGCCCGGCGTGCGTTTCCCTCCTGGTATGGCGTGATACACAAGGACCCACGGATGACGGACCAATCGGACGATGAAGAGTCGCCCAGCACAGTGGAACAGCAGCAGGGCCCGGTAGCGGTCCTGAGCAAGGTCCACAAGACCTACCAGCTGGACTCGATCGAGGTGCCCGTCATCAAGGGTGTGGACATTCTGGTGCGGCACGCCAAGTTCACGGTGCTGATCGGCCCCTCCGGCAGCGGCAAAACGACGCTGCTCAACATGCTGGGCTGCATCGACAAGCCGGACGAAGGCGAGATCACCGTTGCCGGCGCCAACATCGGCACCATGAGCGACGATGCCCTCTCCGACTTCCGGGCCAAGAACATCGGGTTCATTTTCCAGAACTTCAACCTGCTGCCGGTGCTGACCGCCTACGAGAATATCGAGTACCCGCTGCTGCTGGCCGGCGCGTCCGCCAAGAAGCGAGCGGACCGGGTGCCCCGCCTGCTGAAGGCGGTGGGCCTGTCGGATCGGGCGAAGAATCTGCCGGGGCAGCTCTCCGGCGGGCAGCGCCAGCGCGTGGCGATTGCCCGGGCACTGGCCCGCAAGCCGAAGCTGGTGATTGCTGACGAACCGACGGCCAACCTGGACAGCACCACGGGTGCCGCCATCCTGGCGCTGATGCGGCGCATGGTGGACCAGTACGGGATCTCCTTCATTTTCTCGACGCACGATCCGGAGGTGATCAAGGCGGCGGATGACACGATCTTTCTGAAGGACGGGGTCATCCAGGGGATCCGGAGAAAGACGGAGGGGGCGGCATGATAATGACGCTGAATCTGGCGGTTCGGAATTTGCTGAGGAATCGGAGGAGGTCGATTGCGACTTT
>JAEUOX010000506.1 GCA_016790475.1 Rhodoferax sp.
CCGGCCGGCAACGTGAGCCAGATCCAGTTCAACATGAAGCTGGGAAAGACCTACACCGCATCGGTGCCGATCGGCTTCGACATCGGTTTGCCCGGTCTGGGGCTGCAGGCCAGCGACAACAGCGCGGTGCAGGTGGCCTTCACCTACGGGCTGGACCTGGGGCTGGGCGTGAGCCGCACCGACGGCGTCTACATCGACACCTCCGCGGCGCGCGAGCTGTTCGTCGAGGTCGCGGCCACGACGCCGAACATGGCGATCGGCGGCGAGCTGGGATTTCTGCGCCTCAAGATCGAGGACGACGATGCCGACCCGACGCATCTGAGCGGCAGCTTCGCGATCAACCTGAAGGATCCGGTGGGCAGCAACAACCGGCTCACCTTCAACGAGCTGGCCGGCGGCGTGAATTTCGCGCAGATGGTGGACGTGGTGCTGAACCTGGAGGCCGAGGCGAACCTGGACCTCACGCTGGGCGTGATGGGATCCAGCGACGACGTCGCCAGCCCGCAGTTCTTCGAGACCAGCTTCCCGCAGCTCAAGTCCGACTTCCACCTGCTGTGGACGTTTGATCCGCTGAACGGCTTCACCGGCAACCTGCAGGACGTCAGCTTCAACAACGTGCGGCTGGACCTGGGGCAGTTCCTGTCCAACATCGTGCGCCCGATCGTCGACACGATCAATCCGATCCTGGAGCCGATCCGACCGATCCTGGACGTGCTCAATGCGCCGGTGCCGGTGATCTCGGACATCACCGGCGACGACGTCACCTTCATCGAGATGGCCAGCTACCTGGCGCCGGACCTGGTGTCACCGGAGGCGGCGGACTTTGTCGAGGCAGCGGGCGAGCTGGTGGACTTCCTGGACCGGCTGGACACGCTGGGCGATGCCACCTACATCGAGTTCGGCAGCTTCAACCTGAACAACCTGGGCGGCGCGCAGAACCTGCGCACGGGCGGCAGTGTCAATTTCGGCGGGCTGGACTTCAACAGCCGCAAGACGGCGCCGGGCCAGGCCTTGTCAGATCAGCTGGCGGCCAAGGCGCCCGGCTTCAAGGCGGCCAAGGAGGACATCAAGGGCACCGGCGGCTCCGGCTTCTCGTTCCCGCTGCTGGACGATCCGACGCTGGCCTTCAAGCTGCTGCTGGGCCAGGACGTGGACATCTTCCGCTACGACATGCCGGAGTTCAGCGTCGGCTTCGACATCGAACAGGCCTTCGGGCCGGTCTATGCGCCGCCACCGGTGTTCGTGACGCTTGAAGGCGGCCTGCGGGCCGGCGTGCGCTTCGGCTTCGGTTACGACACCAAGGGCCTGCGCAGCTTCGCCGAGTCGGTGGAGGAGGGCAATGCGAATCCGCTGCTGCTGTTCGACGGCTTCTATGTGGCCGACACCTACAACGTCGGCGGCCAGTGGAAGGACCTGCCGGAGCTGTTCCTGGAGGCCCACATCGGTGCCGGCGTGCGCGTCAGCGCGGTGATCCTGTCGGTGGAGGTCGAAGGCGGCATCTTTGCGCAGCTCGGACTGAACCTGCACGACACCGATGGCGACGGCAAAATGCGCTTCGGCGAATTCCTGGACCGCATCCAGATGGGCGGGCCGCTGTGCATCTTCGATTTCCAGGGCGAGTTCGGCGCCTATCTGGAGCTGGAGGTGCGCTTCGGGCTGGACCTGGGGCTGGTCTGCATCTGCGTGACCTTCCCGTTCGAGATCGCCCGCGTCACGCTGGTGAGCTTCACGATCGACTGCGACGCGCCGCCGCCGGTGCTGGCCACGCTGGACGACAGCACCGGCACGCTGTACCTGAACATGGGGGACCGCGCGGCCTACCGGCTGCATGGCGACCTGACGGATGGCGACGAGTCCTTCCGGATCAAGCCGCTGGGCGCGGACTCGGTGCAGGTCGAGGCCTTCGGCTTCACGCAGGTCTACGGCACGCTGCAGGATGTCGAGCCGGGCCAGCCGCGCCATGCGGCCGTGACCCGCATCGTGGCCAACGGTGGCAACGGCAACGACGTGATCGACATCGACCCGGGCGTGCTGGACCCGGTCGAGCTGATGGGCGGAAGCGGCGAGGACATCCTGCTGGCCGGTGGCGGTGCGGCCTTCATCCAGGGCGGTGCCGGCAAGGACGTCATCAAGGGCAGCAGCACCGACGACCGCCTGTACGGCTACAGCGAGAGCGGCAGCGGCGACGACGGTGCACCGGACGACATCCAGGGCCGCGGCGGCAACGACCAGCTCTACGGCCAGGGCGGCGCGGACCAGCTCGACGGCGGCGAGGGCAACGACTCGTTGTACGGGGGCGTCGGCAAGGACAACCTGTTCGGCGGCGCCGGCAACGACAGCCTGGTGGGCGGCATCGACATGGACCTGTTGTACGGCGAGCAGGGCGACGACGTGCTGATGGGCGACGCCGGCGAGGACTGGCTCTATGGCGGCGCCGGCAATGACACGCTGTATGGCTTCGGCATCGGCCTGGGGGCCGACGACGGTGCGCGCGACCTGCTGTTCGGGGATTTCGGCGCCGGGCACATCGGCGCCAACGACCGCATGGGTGGCAACAGTGGCAACGACAGCCTGTTCGGCCAGCTCGGCAACGATTACCTGGCCGGCGAGGACGGCGACGACACCGCGTCCGGCGGTGCCGGGGACGACGAGATCCTCGGTGGCAGCGGCGCCGACCAGATCGATGGTGATGCCGGCAATGACCTGATCCGCGGCGGCAGCGGCGTGGACCTGGTCCATGGCGGTGCCGACCAGGACACGATCTACGGCGACTCCGAATCCGACGTGTTGTACGGCGACGCCGGCAACGACTCGATCCTGGGCGGTTCCGGCGAGGACTGGATCCTGGGCGGCAGCGGCAACGACACCGTGCGCGGCCAGGAGCATGACGACCGCATCTACGGCGAGACCGGCAACGACCTGCTGTATGGCGACGCCGGCGAGGACCTGATCCTGGGCGGCGACGGCACCGACCAGCTGGTGGGTGGCGAGAACGCCGACCGGCTGTATGGCGGCAACGACAACGACCAGCTTTTCGGCAGCGGCGGGGACGACCAGCTGTACGGCGAGGACGGCGACGACCTGATGCAGGGCAACACCGGGCGCGACCGGCTCTACGGGGGCGCCGGCAACGACCAGATGTCCGGCAACGAGGACGATGACCACCTGCTGGGCGAGGCCGGCGCGGACTCGCTGTATGGCAATGCCGGCGAGGACCTGCTGGAAGGCGGCACCGGGGCGGACGTGCTGTCCGGCGGCGAGCACAACGACGTGCTGCTGGCCGGCGTGGGTCTGGGCAAGATCCTGCACGGCGACGGCGGCGACGACATCCTGGTCGGTGCCGACAGCGGCGGTGATGACGCCGACCTGTTCGA
>JAEUOX010000006.1 GCA_016790475.1 Rhodoferax sp.
GTCGTAGATCACGTCCGCTGCGCCGCCGCAGGCCGCCTTGATGTCGTCGGCCAGGGTCTTCTGCTGCTGGCGATCCAGCGGGCCGCGCGGGTACACCACGCCGGCATCGGCGCCGCAGGCCATCGCAAAGGCCACCTTCTCCGCGCTGGAGGCCGCAGCCACCACCCGGGCACCGGCCGCCTTGCCCAGCTCCACCGCGGCCGCGCCGACACCACCAGCCGCACCCAGCACCAGCAGGGTCTCACCCGCCTGGAGGCCGCCCCGCGCGTGCAGCGCATAGTGGGACGTGCCGTAGGTGGCGACCAGGGCGGCCGCGTCGTCGAACGGCATCGCGTCCGGGATCTTCACGCACATCGCCTGGTCCACTGCCACCTGCTCGGCGGCGCCGCCCCAGCCGGGCACGGCCACGACGCGATCGCCGGGAGCCAGGCGCGTGACCTCCGAGCCCACGGCCAGCACGGTGCCGGCGAGCTCCGCGCCGGGCGCAAACGGGCGCGGCGGGCGGGCCTGGTACAGGTCCTGGATGATCAGCATATCGGGATAGTTGATGCCGACAGCCTGGACCCCGACCACCACCTGGGTCGGCCCAGGCCGGGGTGCCGGCAGTTCATCGACGACCAGGGTCTCGGGGCCGCCAGGGGTCTTGGACAGCAGTGCTTTCATGGATGGGCCTCGCGCGGTTAAGCATCCATGGTACGGGCGATGGGCGCCCGTGAACTGGCGATCGCCCCCTCTGAGGACAAACCGGTGCATAACGCCTGGACAGGCCCGGTACAACCCCGGGAAAAGCCAGGGACAAGTCCACCCACCCGCGCACGACGCCAAAGACCCTTGATGCCAGTCAAGGATGGCGGATGCTGCGTCCGTCACTTCTTGAAGTTTCAGAAAATACTGAAAATTCAGAATGATCCGCATGAACCTCCCACCCCTGACCCAGCGCTTCGTGATGCACTTCGGCGAGATGGGCAGCCGCTGGGGCATCAACCGCACCGTCGGGCAGATCTACGCCTTTCTCTATGTGTCTCCCCAGCCGCGCAATGCGGACGAGATCGGCGAGGCGCTGGGCTTCTCGCGCTCCAACGTCAGCATGGGCCTCAAGGAACTGCAATCCTGGACCCTGGTGCGCCTGATCCACCAGCCCGGCGACCGCCGCGAGTACTTCCAGGCACCGGAGGACGTGTGGGCGATCTTCCGCACGCTGGCCAATGAACGCCGCAAGCGCGAGATCGACCCGACCCTGACGATGCTGCGCGACGCGCTGATGGAGCAGCCGGGCGTGCCGGAAGACGTGCATGCCCAGGCCCGCATGCAGCAGATGCACAGCTTCATCGAACTGATGACCGACTGGCTCGACGACGTGCAGAAGATGGACTCCGAGACCCTGGCCAGCCTGATGAAGATGGGCTCGCGCGTGCAGAAGCTGCTGGAGGTGAAGGACCGCATGAAGCAGGCGCTGGGCATGGGCAGCGAAGGAGGCGGCGATGGACAGCCTTGACCCGCTGCTGCTGGCCCGCCTGCAGTTCGCGGCCAACATCAGCTTCCATATCCTGTTCCCCAGCATCAGCATCGCGCTGGGATGGGTGCTGCTGTACTTCAAGACCCGCTACGTGGTCACCCGCCAGGCGCACTGGATGGATGCCTACCAGTTCTGGGTCAAGGTATTCGCGCTGACCTTCGCGCTGGGCGTGGTCAGCGGCGTCACGATGAGCTTCCAGTTCGGCACCAACTGGCCCGGCTTCATGAACACCGTGGGCAACGTGGCCGGCCCGCTGCTGGCCTACGAGGTGCTGACCGCCTTCTTCCTGGAGGCGACGATGCTGGGCGTCATGCTGTTCGGCCGCGAACGCGTGAGCGAGCGCATGCACACCATTGCCACCTTCCTGGTGGCGGCCGGCACCACCGCCTCGGCCTTCTGGATCCTGGCGCTGAATTCCTGGATGCACACGCCGGCCGGCTTCGAGATGGTCGACGGGCAGGCCCAGGTGACGAGCTGGTGGGCGGTCATCTTCAACCCCTCGTTTCCGTACCGGCTCACCCATGTGCTGCTCGCCTCGGGCCTGACGGTGGCGTTCCTGCTGGCCGGCATCAGCGCGTTCCGGTGGCTTCGGCAGGACCGCGGCGCCGACGTGCAGGCCGCCCTGCGCACCGGCGTGTTCAGCGCGGCGCTGCTGATCCCGCTGCAGATCGGCGTGGGCGACCTGCACGGCCTGAACACGCTGGAGCACCAGCCGGCCAAGATCGCCGCGATGGAGGGCATCTGGCAGACGCAGCGCGGCGCTCCGGCGGTGCTGTTCGCACTGCCGGACGCGGCCACGCAGTCCAACCGCTTCGAGATCGCGATCCCCGGCCTGGCCTCGCTCTACCTGACGCATGACTGGAACGGCGAGATCCGCGGCATCCAGGACTTCGCCGGTCAGCACCCGCCGGTGGCGCCGGTGTTCTGGGCCTTCCGGGTCATGGTCGGCGTCGGGCTGCTGATGCTGGCGGTCAGCTGGCTGGCGGCCTGGCAGTTGCGCCGACACCGCGAACTGCGGCGGTGGATGGTCCGCGTGCTGGTCGGCATGAGCTTCTCCGGCTGGGTCGCGCTGCTGGCCGGCTGGTACACCACCGAGATCGGGCGCCAGCCCTGGCTGGTGCAGGGCGTGCTGACGACTGCGCAAGCCGCATCCACCGTGCCGGCGGGGAGCATCGCGCTGACGCTCACGCTGTATCTGGTGCTGTACGCGCTGTTGCTGGTGGCCTATGTCAGCGTACTTTTCCACCTGGCGGCCAAGGCCTCCGGCAAACACGCGGCGGGCCATACAGGCGGCGCCGTCCCTGGCGCACGGGAGGACGTGGCCCATGCCTGAGCTCTTGCCGGACCTGACCCAGCCTGCGGGCTGGCTGCCGCTGGTCTTTGCGCTGGTCATGGCCCTGTCGCTGCTGGCCTACGTGGTGCTGGACGGCTATGACCTGGGTGTGGGCATGCTGCTGCGGCGTGGCAGCGATGGCACCCAGAAGGACGCCATGGTGGCCAGCATCGGCCCGTTCTGGGACGCCAACGAGACCTGGCTGGTGCTCGGAGTGGGTGTGCTGCTGGTGGCGTTCCCGCGGGCCCATGGCGAGATCCTGGGCGCGCTGTACCTGCCGGTGGCGCTGATGCTGCTCGGGCTGATGCTGCGCGGCGTGGCCTTCGACTTCCGCGTCAAGGCCCGCACCCACCACCGGCCGCTGTGGGACCAGGCCTTCGGACTGGGCTCCCTGCTCGCCAGCCTGGCGCAAGGCTTCATGCTCGGCGCCTGGATCACCGGCTTTCGTGGCGACCTGTGGAGCCATCTGTTCAGCGCACTGATCGGCCTGTGCCTGGTGGCGGCCTACCGGCTGCTGGGCGCCGGCTGGCTGATCTTCAAGACCGAGGGTGCGCTGCAACTGCAGGCCGTTGCCTGGGCCCGCAGCAGCCTGTGGCTGACGGCAGGCGGCATCGGTGCGATCTCGCTGGCCACGCCGCTGGTCAGCGCCCGCATCTTCGACAAGTGGTTCAGCTTCCCGAACCTGGTGATGCTGCTGCCGATCCCGGCGATGACGCTGGTGCTCTTCTACATGATCGCGCGCAGCCTGGCCCGGCTGCCGGTGCGGCTGCAGCAGGACAACCAGTACGGCACTGCGGTGCCCTTCGCCTGCACGGTGGGCATCTTCCTGCTGGCCTTCTACGGCCTGGGCTACAGCGTGTTTCCGTGGCTGGTGGTGGACCGCATCACGCTGTGGCAGGCGGCCAGCGCGACGCCGGCCCTGTGGGTCATCTTCTGGGGCGTGGTGGTCGTGCTGCCGGTGATCATCGGCTACACGGTGTTTGCCTACCGGGTGTTCAGCGGGAAATCGACCGCCCTGCAGTACTGATCGCCGGTGTCACCGCAGGCCGATGCGGGGCACAATGCAGAGGCGACCCGCCAACCGACGACCCAGGAGGCCCATGACGATCGACCACTTTGCGCGCAAGGCCGGCAGCTACGAGCAGGACCCGAACCGGGTCGGCAATGTCCAGACCATTGCCGGCGCGATCCGGGGCATGTTCCAGCTCGACCGCTCCATGCACCTGATGGATTTCGGCTCCGGCACCGGCCTGCTGCTGGAAGGCCTGGCCCCGCATGTCGCCCGGTTCACCGCGGTCGACGTCTCGCCGTCGATGCATGCCCAGCTCCGGGCCAAGCAGGACAGGCTGGGATGCCCGCTGGAGATGATCGAAGCCGATCTGGAGCGCGTCGACCTCGACCGCACCTTCGACGGCATCGTTTCCTCGATGACGATGCACCACGTCCGGAGCATCGAAGCGATGTTCGGCAAGTTCCACGCGATGCTGCGCGAAGGGGGCTTCATCGCGATTGCCGATCTGGATCAGGAAGACGGCAGCTTCCATACCGAGGACACCGGCGTGCACCACCTCGGCTTTGACCGCACCGCGATCGCCGCCTGCGCGACCGGTGCCGGGTTCCGGCAGGTCCAGGTCACCACGGCCAGTGTGGTGCAGAAGGGTGGCAGGGGCTATCCGATCTTTCTGCTGACCGGCGTCCGCTGACGCTGAAGGCCGACAACGCTTGCGCGTTTCACTTCACGGCGGCCAACGGACCAGCCCATGCAGATCACGGTGGCCACCCCTGCCGACGCCGAGGCCATCAGCGCGCCGGTGCTCGCAATCAGCGCGCCCTTCTTCCTGGCCCCCACGCGGGAAGGCGCCGAGCCCTTCCTGGCATCCGTCAGTGAGGACGCGGAACGTGGCTACCTGGCCACGGCCCGGTTTCGGGGCCATGTGGCGCGGGCCGGCCATCCGGGCCGGTTCACCGTCAACGCCAGCCTGAACGCGGTTCCGGTCTACGAACGCTTCGGTTTCCTGCGCCGCGGCTTCGCGATCAAGCCGCTGCGGGTGCGCATCCTCGAGGCCACCGACGCGGACTGGGCCCGGGTGCCGACGCTGCGCAGCTGGTCCACGCAGCGCACGCCGGCAGACTTCCGCAACAGCCGCATCAAGGCGGACCGCGCGCTGCAGCGCGACCCGGCCTACCGGCCGGAGTTCACGAACGTGCCAATCGTCTACCAGGACCATGCGATCACGCTGGACGACGAGGAGCTGGCGCTGCTGCACCGCCATGCGCAGCGCAGCCTCTACGGGGAGGACGACGGCCTGGCGCTGCGCGACATCGTCTTTGCCTGGTGGGAACAGCAGTTTCTGGGGCGTGACTGACGCCTGACCCGCAGGGAGAAGACCCCCATGCATGTGGACTTTGCGACGCTCACCGCCTACCAGCGCTACAAGCTGATGGCCAGCCTGATCGTGCCGCGGCCGATCGCGCTGGTCACGACGATCAATGCCGACGGCATCGTCAATGCCGCGCCCTTCTCGATGTTCAACATGATGGGCGAGGACCCGCCGATCCTGATGATCAGCATCAACAAGCTGCAGGACCACCACCTGAAGGACACCAGCCGCAACATCCTGGCCAAGGGCGAGTTCGTCGTGCACATTGCCGACGAGCCGATGGCCGAGCAGATGCACCGCTGCGGCGAGACGCTGCCGTCCTGGCAGAGCGAGCTGGAGGCGGTGGGCCTGCACACCGCGGCGCCGCAGCGTGTACGCGTGCCGCGCATCGCCGAGGCGCCGGTGGCCTTCGAGTGCCGGCTGCACGAGACGCTGGAGACGGCCAGCCGCCACATCTTCATCGGCGAGGTGGTGTGCCTGCATGCGCAGGACGACCTGATCGACACCACGCTGTGGCGTGTGCGGCTGCAGAACTTCTTCCCGGTGGCGCGCTTTGGCGCGAGCTTCTATGTGCGCACGCGCGACCGCTTCGCGATGGCGCCGCAGAAGGAGGGCACCGAGTCCAACCCGATCGACGAGATTCAGTAACAGCATGACCACGACACCCCAGGTACTGCGCAATGTTCGCCCGATGGGCGACGCGGCGGCCGACCTCCTGATCGCCGACGGCCGCATCACCGCCGTGCTGCCAGGCGGCACCGCCGACGGGTCGCTGCCGCTGCTGGCCGACGGCGCCGGGCAGCTGCTGCTGCCGGCGCTGGTCGAGGCCCACACCCACCTGGACAAGACGCTGTGGAACATGCCCTGGCGGCCCAACACCGCCGGCCCGACCCGCTGGCACCGCATCACGAACGAGCAGACCGTGCTGCGGGACGAGATCCGGGTGTCGATGGCCGAACGCACCGGCGCACTGATCGAGCACTGCATCGCGCAGGGCTCGCTGCACATCCGCAGCCATGTCGACGCGCAGACGGCCTGGGGCATTGGCCATGTGGAGGCCATGCTCGACATCCGTCGCCGCTATACCGACCTGGTGGACCTGCAGCTGGTCACCTTCCCGCAGGGCGGCATGCTGTGCTCGCCGGGTGCGGTGGCGCTGATGGAGCAGTCGCTGGCGCTGGGCGTCGATGTGGTCGGCGGCATCGACCCGGCGGTAATCGACGGGGACCCGATCCGTGCGCTGGAGACGCTGTTCGGCATGGCGACACGCTTCGGCAAGCCGCTGGACATCCACCTGCACGACCTGGGCGAACTCGGCCGCTGGGAGATCGAGCGGATCTGCGATTTCACGCAGTCGCACGGCATGCAGGGTCGGGTGACGATCAGCCATGCCTACGCGCTGGGCGCCTTCGCTCCGGCCGACCTGGAGCCCCTGGCAGACCGGCTGGCCGCGCTGGGCATCACCATCCTCACCTGCGTGCCGATGCACTTCACGGTGCCGCCGGTGGCGCTGCTGCGCAGTCGGGGCGTGAATGTCGCGGCCGGCTCCGACGGCATCCGCGACGCCTGGGGGCCGACCGGCAATGGCGACATGCTGGAACGCGCGATGTTCCTGGGCCTGCGCTACGGCTGGAGCAAGGATGCGCAGCTGGCCGACGCGCTGGACATCGTCACGCACGGTGGCGCCCGCGCGCTGGCGCTGGCCGACTACGGCCTGGCCCCCGGCTGCCAGGCCGACCTGCTACT
Organism: Rhodoferax sp.; assembly: GCA_016790475.1. Lineage (GTDB taxonomy): Bacteria > Pseudomonadota > Gammaproteobacteria > Burkholderiales > Burkholderiaceae_C > CAISIP01. The sequence continues at coordinate 6,977 of JAEUOX010000006.1, forward strand.
GCTGCCCTCGGAGAACATCGCGGAGGCGGTCATCAACAGGGACCGGCGCCGGACCGTGATCCGCCGCGGGCGCCTCGTCGCGCGTGACGGGGTGTTCCTGGCGCCCCGCTGAGCATGTTCTCGCACATCTTCGTCGGCACCAACGACTTCGCACGGGCGCAGAGTTTCTATACCGCGCTGATGGACGCCCTCGGCATCCAGGCCCGGTTCTGCGAACCGGACCGGCCCTGGGCCGGCTGGCAGTCCGCGCCCGATCCGCGGCCGCTGTTCCTGATCGGGCGCCCCTTCGACGGCGAGCCGCATGCGCCCGGCAACGGGCAGATGGTGGCTTTCCTGGCGCCCAGCCGCGCCGTCGTGGACCAGGCCTATGCCGTGGCGCTGGCGCATGGCGGCCGTTCCGAAGGGACGCCCGGGCTGCGGCCGCAGTACCACGCCCACTACTACGGCGCCTACTTCCGCGACCCGGACGGCAACAAGCTCTGCGTCGCCTGCCACCAGCCACCGCCATAGCGCGTCGGCCACTGCCGGTTTACGTTTCTTTACCGCCCCGACAAGCAGCCCCGGAAGCGCCCCGCCTACACTGCGCCCATGGCAGAGCGACTGTTGCTGATCGAGGACGATGCCCGGCTGGCCCAGATGGTGGCGCAGTACCTGGGCCAGTCCGGCTTCCAGGTGGACCACGCGGCCGATGGCCTGGGCGGCCTGGCCCGGCTGCAGGCCACGCAGGGCGAGACACCGCCGGATCTGGTCGTGCTGGACCTGATGCTGCCCGACATCGACGGCCTGGAGGTCTGCCGGCGCATCCGGGCGTTGCCCGGCCCCGCGGCCCGCACGCCAATCGTCATGCTGACCGCGAAGGGCGACCCGATGGACCGCATCATCGGCCTGGAGATCGGCGCCGACGACTACCTGCCCAAGCCCTTCGAACCGCGCGAGCTGCTGGCGCGCATCCGAGCGGTGCTGCGCCGCCATGGCCCGGGGAGCCACGGCGCGGAGGCCGGCCAGACCATGCGCTTCGGCTCGCTGGAGATCGACCGCGACGCGCGCACGGTGACCGTCGGCGGGCGCAACTGCGAGCTGACCTCCTACCAGTTCGACCTGCTGACGGCACTGGCCGAGCGGGCCGGCCGCGTGCTGACGCGCGACCAGATCATGGAGGCGGTGCGCGGGCGCGAGCTTGACGCCTTCGACCGCTCGATCGACGTGCACATGGGGCGCATCCGCGCCGCGATCGAGGTCGACCCGAAAGCCCCCAAGCGCATCCTGACGGTGCGCGGCGTGGGCTATGTGTTCGCCCGCCAGCAGGACTGACGCGGCCTGACGACGCCGCGCGCGACCGCCATGTCCACGCCCCTGCACCGGCGGCTGTACCTGCGGATCTGGCTGGCGGTGGTCGGCACGATCGCGGTGCTGACACTGCTGGCCGGCTGGCTGGCCCGGCTGGATGCCGAGCATGAGCGGGCGCAGCGCCCCGGCCGCGAGATCCTGGTGCTTGACGGATCCGGACAGCTGGTCGGCCAGGCGCCAGCCCGGCCAGTGCGCATTCCGGGTCAGGGGCTGGAGTTCCAGGTCACCACGCGGGACGGCCAGACCCTGTTCATCCAGCTGCCCCGGCCGGCGGGGCGTCCGCCGGGCATGGCGCCCGGCATGCCGCCCCCGACCCGCTTCCCGCTGAACCTGGCCTGGATGCTGGCGCTGGTGGCCGTTGCCGTGGCGCTGGGCACCTACCCGATCGTGCGCCGGCTGACCAAGCGCCTGGAGGCGGTGCAGCTCGGCGTGCGCCAGTGGGGCGACGGCAACCTGGCGCTGCGGCTGCCCGAGGACGGGACCGACGAGGTCGCCTCGCTGGCCCGCGGCTTCAATGTGGCCGCTCAGCGGGTGCAGGAGCTGCTGCAATCCCACAAGTCGCTGCTGGCCAATGCCTCCCACGAACTGCGCTCGCCACTGGCGCGCATCCGGATGGGGCTGGAGCTGATGGGTTCGCAGCCCGGCCCGGAGTTCCGCAACGAGATCGCCCGCAACATCCAGGAGCTGGACCAGCTGATCGACGAGATCCTGCTGGCCAGCCGGCTGGACGCCAGCGAGGCGGACCTGGGCACCGTGGAGGAGGTCGATCTGCTCGGTATGGCGGCCGAGGAATGTGCCCGCGTCGACGCCGACCTGGATGTGCCGCAGGAGCAACACAGTCTGGCCGTGCCCGGCGTCAGCAAGCTGCTGCGGCGGGTGATGCGCAACCTGCTGGAGAACGCCCGGCGCCATGCCGCCGGCGCGATCCGGCTGTCTCTGCGCACCGAAGCCGGCACCGCCGTGCTTCGGGTCTGTGACCAGGGGCCCGGCGTGCCGCCGGAGTTCCGCGAGAAGATCTTCCAGCCCTTCTTCCGGCTGCCGGGCGCCACCGAGCGGGACGGCGGCGTCGGCCTGGGGCTTGCGCTGGTCAAGTCGATCGTCGAGCGCCACGGCGGCCGCGTGCGCTGTGAGGACCACCCCGGCGGCGGGGCCTGTTTTGTCGTGACGCTGCCACGATCGGCACCACCTTCCCTGAACCCGGTCGGCCGGGGCGCCAACTAATTCCGGTTCCTGCGGAAAATTACCGTCCTGAAGCCGGGGCCCGTGCGTCCGCGGGCCGAAGCGCCGGTACATTCAAGCCACCTGCTGTCACAGTGAAAGCCCCGGCCGCCCACAAGGCCCAGCGCAAAGGGAATCGAAGACTCCAACGACGTCCTTCCAAGGACATTCCAAGCCACCTCGCGGTGGCTTTTTTTTCTTCGTCGGTTCCGAAAACAGCCAGCCCAGGCCATGACCGCGCCGCCGGATCACTCGCGGGAAGGCAAGGCCCGCAGATGCGCAGCTTCCGCCTCCAGACGGGCGATGCGTCCATCCCGCTCGTCCAGTGCCCGCTGCACGTCCTCGGCCTCGAATCGCACCGGGATGTGCTGCGGGCAGTTCCAGTCGAATGCCTCCACGTGGACCACCATCTCACGCCCGCCCCTGCCCGGGCCCGGCATATCGCGCAGTGATAGCCGCCCCAGCAACTTCATGCGTTGGCGGTGCTGGTAGTCCACCAGGATCAGGGCCACGCGGTCGTTGGTCGCCAGGTTGCCCACGCTGATGAACTGCCGGTTGCCGGGTACGTCCACGAAGGACAGGGTCTTCGCGTCCAGCACCCGCAGGAAACCGGGCGCGCCACCACGGTGTTGCACATACGGCCACCCGGTCTCCGACACGGTGGCCATGTAGAAGCTGCGCTGGGCCTGGATGAAGGCAGCTTCGTCCGGCCCGAGCGCCGCATGGTGGACGGGACCGGCCGTCTCGATAGCGCGCGCGTACTGCGCGCGGCTGCCGTCTCGGGCCTGGGCCTCGCGCACGGCGGGTGTGAAGGCGATGTCTGCAAAGGCATGGCTCATGGTGCGCTCCTGGGCGCTCTGGCCGCCGGGCGAAGGGGCGCCGCTGCATCGGCGATGGCGGCAAGGATGGGAATGCGGGTCATGCGGGTCTCCGAGCGGGTTGAGGGACACGTGGCATCCGTGCAGAGTGCATTGTTTTTCATGCCATCCAGTTTGATAATTGGTCGACAACGTGAATGACCTTCTCGATAAATGAAATAACAAACCTGCCATGGACCGGCTCGATGCCATCACCGCCTTCGTTGCGGTCGCCCGTTCCGGCGGCTTTTCGGCCGCCAGCCGCGCGATGGGTGCACCGGTCGCGAATGTCAGCCGCAAGGTGGCCCTGCTGGAAGAGGATCTGGGTGTGCGGCTGTTCGTGCGCACCACGCGGCACGTGGCACTCACCGAGGGCGGCAAGCGCTACTACGCGGCCTGCAGCCGGCTCCTCGAGGACCTGCGCGATGCCGATGACGAGGTCACGGGCGAATACCGCGAGCCGAAGGGTGACCTCACCATCACGGCGCCCCTGGGCTTCGGCCAGCAACACCTGCAACCGGTCCTCCACGCGTTTCTGCAGGCGTATCCGCAGGTCAACGTGCATCTGCGGCTGGCCGACCATGTGGTGGCGCTCGTGGAGGAGCACGTGGACTGCGCACTGCGTATCGGGTCGTTGGCGGACAGCGGCCTGATGGCCCGGAAGCTGGGGACGATCCGCATGGTCGTGTGCGCGGCGCCGGCCTACCTGCTGGCACGCGGCACACCCCTCGAACCGTCCGCGCTCGCAGGGCATGATTGCATCAGCTGGACCGGCCTGGGGCCGCACAAGACCTGGGACTTCACGGTGCGCGATGGCGGGAAGGTGACCGGCTTGCGCGTGCCGGTGCATGTTCGTGTGTCGTCCACCACACCCGAATCGGCTTTGCAGGCAGCGCTGGCCGGCATCGGCCTGGTGCAGGCGACGACCTACCAGGTGGCCCCCCACGTGGCAGAGGGCCGGCTGGTGCCGGTACTTGCCGCCTACGACAGCGCACCGGTGCCCGTCAGCCTGGTGTATCCCGGCCAACGTGTGGTACCCCTGAAGCTGCGCGCGCTGCTGGACTTCGCCGCGCCGCGCCTTCAACAGAGGCTGGAGGAGGTGCACGCGCTGTTCCCGGGCCGGTGACGCCGGCCTCCGCGCCCGACCCTCCGCCGGGCCAGGAGCCCGCACGGCCGGTATGGCACCTTGGCATCCGGCGGCCGGGCGCCAGGGCCCTGGGGGATAATCTTCACGACTGCCCGCGCCGCAGCCCTCCAGGCTGCGGCGGCGGGCGCGCACGGGGCCCCGCAGGCGGGGTCCGAGATCCACCCGCGTCACATCCGAGCCCGCACCATGCCCGAATACCGTTCCAGAACCACCACCGCCGGCCGCAACATGGCGGGCGCCCGCGCCCTGTGGCGCGCCACCGGCATGAAGGACGACGACTTCACCAAGCCGATCATCGCCGTCGTCAACTCCTTCACCCAGTTCGTGCCCGGCCATGTGCACCTGAAGGACCTGGGCCAGCTGGTGGCCCGCGAGATCGAGGCGGCCGGCGGCGTGGCCAAGGAGTTCAACACGATCGCGGTGGACGACGGCATCGCGATGGGCCATGACGGCATGCTGTACTCGCTGCCCAGCCGCGAGCTGATCGCCGACTCGGTCGAGTACATGGTCAACGCGCACTGCGCCGACGCGATGGTGTGCATCTCGAATTGCGACAAGATCACGCCCGGCATGCTGATGGCCGCGATGCGGATCAACATTCCGGTGGTGTTCGTGTCCGGCGGGCCGATGGAGGCCGGCAAGACCCGGCTGGCCAACCCGGTCACGAAGACGATCGAGTTCAAGAAGCTGGATCTGGTCGACGCGATGGTGATCGCCGCCGACAAGGCCTACACCGACGCCGACGTGGCCGAGGTGGAGCGCTCCGCCTGCCCGACCTGCGGCTCCTGCTCCGGCATGTTCACCGCCAACTCGATGAACTGCCTGACCGAGGCGCTGGGCCTGTCGCTGCCGGGCAACGGCACGGTGGTGGCCACCCACGCCGACCGGGAGCAGCTGTTCAAGCGCGCCGGGCGGCGCATTGTCGAGCTGGCCCGCCAGTACTACGAGCAGGACGATGCGCGCGTGCTGCCGCGCGCGGTCGGCTTCAAGGCGTTCGAGAACGCGATGACGCTGGACATCGCGATGGGCGGCTCCACCAACACCATCCTGCACCAGCTGGCGATCGCGCGCGAGGCCGAGATCGACTTCACGATGGCCGACGTCGACCGCATCTCGCGCAGCGTGCCGCAGCTGTGCAAGGTGGCGCCCAACACGAACAAGTTCCACATCGAGGATGTGCACCGCGCCGGCGGCATCATGGCGATCCTGGGCGAGCTCGACCGCGGCGGCCTGCTGCACACCGACGTGCCCACGGTGCACGCGCCCAGCATGAAGCACGCGCTGGACCAGTGGGACGTCGTGCGCACCCAGGACGAGGCGGTGCGCAAGTTCTACATGGCGGGACCGGCCGGCATCCCGACGCAGGTGGCCTTCAGCCAGAGCACGCGCTGGCCCAGCCTGGACCTGGACCGCGCGGAGGGCTGCATCCGTTCCGTCACGCACGCCTACTCCAAGGAAGGCGGCCTCGCGGTGCTGACCGGCAACATCGCGCTGGACGGCTGTGTCGTCAAGACCGCCGGCGTGGACGAAAGCATCCTGGTGTTCGAAGGCTCGGCCCATGTCACCGAGTCGCAGGACGAGGCGGTCGAGAACATCCTCGGCGGAAAGGTGAAGGCCGGCGACGTCGTCATCGTGCGTTACGAAGGCCCGAAGGGTGGCCCCGGCATGCAGGAGATGCTCTACCCGACCAGCTACATCAAGTCGCAGGGTCTGGGCAAGGCCTGCGCGCTGCTGACCGACGGCCGCTTCTCCGGCGGCACCTCCGGCCTGTCGATTGGCCATTGCTCCCCCGAGGCGGCGGCCGGTGGCGCGATCGGCCTGGTGCGCAACGGCGACCGCATCCGCATCGACATCCCGAAGCGCACGATCAACGTGCTGCTGTCCGACGAGGAGCTGGCGCGCCGCCGCAAGGAGCAGGACGCGATCGGCTGGAAGCCGGCGAAGCCGCGCCCGCGCAAGGTGTCGGCGGCGCTGAAGGCTTACGCGAAGATCGTGATGTCGGCGGACAAGGGCGCAGTGCGGGATCTGTCGTTGCTGGAGGACTGAGGCAGCGGGCGAGGTGAATCGCTGGCTGCATCACGAGCCGCCCCATGGGCGGCTTTTTTGTGGCTGGTGGGGTTGCTTCGCAATGGGCCCCAAGAGGTCCGATCACCCCGGTTCCGGCCCAAGGCGACCGTTCACTACCGATCAAGGCGTGACAAAAGAGCGCAAAGCAAGACAATCATCCGCCATGCCGCCCCACGATCGGGGCGTCTTGGTTCACTCCCACGACCCACTCTATCGGTCTGCGGCGTTTGCGGAGATTTCTGATACTGCACAAACTCGATGAAAATTGCGCAAAGCGAAGCTCCGAGCAGGTCCCAGCGGGATTGCATCTCCAGGATATCGAGCAGGTTGTGCTCTCTAAGTTGTGGCGCGCCGCCTAACTTGGCAGTCGACTCGGACACGCTGCGGCAAGAGGCCGGTCACTTTTACGATTACAGGCGCTACACGGACAGACACTATGCACAAGTATCGAGAGGCGTGAGGTATGGAGTTTGAGTGGGACCCGCCAAAGGCCGCTGCAAATGTTCGCAAGCACGGTGTGACGTTTGACGAGGCTGCGACGGTGTTCCTGGATGAGCTTGCAGTTTCCGGTCCTGATCCTGATCATTCGATGGGCGAGTCTCGATACATCACCTTTGGCGTATCGAGACTGGGACACCTGCTCGCGGTCTCACACACCTACCGATCCGGTGCCATGCGGATCATCAGTGCACGGCGCGTGACGCGCGCAGAGAGGAAACTTTATGAAGAAGGTTGAAGCCGAAATGCGTACGGAATACAAGCGCGCCGATTTTGTGAAGCTGGAGCGAGGGAAGTTCTTCAAGGAAGCATCCAAGGGAACATCTGTAGCCCTGATCGATCCCCAACTCGCGAGAGCATTTCCCACTTCTGAGGCAGTCAATGAGGCACTGCGCGGCTTGCTTGCGATGGCCGATGAGACAGCCCGCATAACAGGTCGCTCAAAACGGACCAGTCGAAAACGGGCAGCGGTTTAGCGAAGGCGTTACGGCCACTGCGGAGACGGGAGAATGGCCGGTATCCGTCCGCCGTCGGCATTTGCCCTTCTGAAGCCAAACCGGCGCTCCTGGTCGTCAGCGGTCCGCCGGACACCCCTCAATGGTGCCCGTCGAAGTGCTCGCCGTTCTTGAGCTTGTAGACCGTGCCGCAGTACGGGCACTTGGCCTGCCCGGTGTGGCCGACGTCCAGGTAGACCTTCGGGTGGGTGTTCCACAGCTTCATGTCCGCCTTCGGGCTCGGGCAGAAGACCCCGCCCTGTGCGTTCAGGTCGCGCGCCAGCAGTTCAACCGTTGCCTGTGCCATGGCTCAGACCTTCGTCAGCCAGTGGGCGTACTTGGGGTTGCGCCCGTTCACGATGTCGAAGAAGGCGGTCTGGATCTTCTCGGTGATCGGGCCGCGCGAGCCCTTGCCCAGCGTGATGCGGTCGAGTTCGCGGATCGGGGTGACCTCGGCGGCGGTGCCGGTGAAGAAGGCCTCGTCGGCGATGTAGACCTCGTCGCGGGTGATGCGCTTTTGCACTAGCTCCAGGCCGAGGTCCTTGCAGATGTGCATCACGGTGTTGCGGGTGATGCCGTTCAGCGCACCGGCCGACAGATCGGGGGTGTAGACGACGCCGTCCTTGACGACGAACAGGTTCTCGCCGGCGCCCTCCGACACAAATCCGTTCGCGTCGAGCAGCATGGCCTCGTCATAGCCGTCCTCGGTGGCCTCCATGTTGGCCAGAATCGAGTTGGTGTAGTTGCTGACCGCCTTGGCCTGCGTCATCGTGATGTTGACATGGTGGCGCGTGTAGCTGGAGATCTTCACGCGGATGCCGTTCTTCATGCCGTCTTCGCCGAGGTAGGCGCCCCAGGCCCAGGCGGCGACCATCAGGTGGATGGTGTTGCCCTTTGGGCTGACGCCCAGCTTCTGCGAGCCGATCCAGGTCAGCGGGCGCAGGTAGCAGCTCTCCAGCTTGTTCTCCCGCACCACGGCGCACTGGGCGGCCATGACCTCCTCCATCGAGAACGGGATCTTCATGCGCAGGATCTTGGCGCTGTTGAAGAGCCGCTCGGTGTGTTCCTTGAGCCGGAAGATCGCGGTGCCCTGCGCGGTGTTGTAGGCCCGCACGCCTTCGAAGGCGCCGCAGCCGTAATGCAGGGTGTGCGTCAGCACATGGATCTTGGCGTCGCGCCAGTCGACCATCTGGCCATCCATCCAGATCTTTCCGTCGCGGTCGGCCATCGAGGGGGGTAGGGCGGTCATCGGGGGTCCTTGTGTTCTGTGGGGGAAAACCGGGCAATCCGTGATTCTAGGCCGCGCCCTGCCCGTCCTGCGGGCGCTCCAGCGCCCACTGGCGCAGCTTGCCGCCGACGAACTCGCAGGTCACGTGCGACTGCGAGTTGTCCGTCCAGCGGTAGATCTCGGGCTGGGCTTCGGGCGCCGAGCGCTGCTCGCCCAGCGCACGGGTCATCGCCACCACATGCAGCAGCGTGACGCCGGGGCGCAGCTTGGCGTTGAGCATCACGGCGCTGTCCACATAACCCATCGGGCGGTCGGCCGCGCGCTTGAGGATCGCCATGACGCGGTTGAAGTGCAGCAGCATCCACAGCACCAGGCCGGTCGCGGCCGCCACCACGCCGGGCCAGCCATACCAGCGGTAGGCCAGCGCGACGACGGTGATGCCCAGGATCGGCACGCCGACACGGTTGAAGAGTTGCTGGAAATTCATGGGTTCAAGGGGATGGCGGCAGCCGGTGCGCCGCGCGGCTGCGAGTGTATTTCAGCCCAGCTCCCGCACCACCTGCATCGCCTGCTCCACCCGCTCGACGGCATGGATCGTCAGTCCCTCGATGGCCTTCTTCGGCGCGTTGGCCTTGGGCACGACCGCCACCGAGAAGCCCAGCTTGGCCGCCTCGCGCAGGCGCTCCTGGCCGCGCGGCGCCGGTCGCACCTCGCCGGCCAGGCCGACCTCGCCGAACGCGAAGAAGCCCTTGGGCAGCGCCCGTCCGCGCAGCGAGGAGGTGATGGCCAGCATGACGGCCAGATCGGCCGCCGGCTCGCTGATGCGCACGCCGCCAACCGCGTTGACGAAGACGTCCTGGTCCATGCAGGCCACGCCGGCATGGCGGTGCAGCACCGCCAGCAGCATCGCCAGCCGGTCGCGGTCCAGCCCGACGGACAGACGCCGCGGGCTCGGGCCGCCGCTGTCCACCAGGGCCTGGATCTCGACCAGCAATGGGCGGCTGCCCTCCAGCGTGACCATCACGCAGCTGCCCGGCACCGGCTCGCTGTGCTGGCTCAGGAAGATCGCGCTCGGGTTGCTGACGCCCTTGAGACCGCGCTCGGTCATCGCGAACACGCCGATCTCGTTGACGGCGCCGAAGCGGTTCTTGATGGCGCGCACCAGCCGGAAGCTGCTGTGCGTGTCGCCCTCGAAGTACAGCACGGTGTCCACCATGTGCTCCAGCACACGCGGCCCGGCCAGCGCGCCCTCCTTCGTGACATGGCCCACCAGGATGATGCAGGTGCCGCTGGACTTGGCCGCCCGCGTCAGGTGGGCGGCGCACTCGCGCACCTGGGCCACCGAGCCGGGGGCCGACGTGAGCTGCTCGGAATAGACCGTCTGGATCGAGTCGATCACCGCGACCTGCGGCTGCTGGGCCTGCAGCGTGGCCAGGATCTTCTCGAGCTGGATCTCGGCCAGCACCCGCACCTGCGACTGCTCCAGCCCCAGGCGCCGGGCGCGCAGCGCCACCTGGGCGCCGCTCTCCTCGCCGCTGACATACAGCGTGTGCCGGCCCATGCGCTGCAGCGCGTCCAGCGCCTGCAGCAGCAGCGTGGACTTGCCGATGCCCGGGTCGCCGCCGATCAGCACGACGCCACCCTCGACGATGCCGCCGCCCAGCACCCGGTCGAGCTCCTCGTGGCCGGTGGGGGTGCGCTCGCGGTCCACCGCGTCGATGTCGGCCAGCACCGCCACCGCCGCGGTGCTGGCCAGCGCGGCAAAGCGGTTCTTCCCCGCGCCACCGGCCTCGGCCACCGACTCGACCAGCGTGTTCCAGGCGCCGCAGGCCGGACACTTGCCGAGCCACTTCGGGCTGTTGCCGCCGCATTCGCTGCAGGTGTAGATGTTCTTGTCCTTGGCCATGCCGGCATGTTAGCGGCAGCCCCCGCGGCGCCCGGCCCGGTGTGGCGGGCCGACATCCATTAGCATGTGGAGCGCCGGGCCGCCGGATTCCGCCTCTGTCATGCCGCATCTCGTCATCCTCTACACCCCCAACCTCGAACGCGAGACCGACATGGGCGCGCTGTGCCGCAGCCTGGCCGACACGATGCTGGCAGTGCGCGACGACCAGGACCGCCAGGTCTTCCCGACCGGCGGCACCCGGGTGCTGGCCTACCCGGCTGCACACTACGCGGTGGCCGACGGTGCCGAGGACTACGCCTTCGTCTACCTGAACCTGCGCATGGCGCAGGGCCGGCCGGAGGCGCTGCACCGCAAGATCGGCGACGCGCTGCTGCTCAGCACCAAGGCGCATTTTCAGCCGGTGTTCCGGCAACGGCACATCGGCATCACGCTGCAGGTGGACGAAGGCACGGAGGTCTTCGACGCCCGCCACAGCAACCTGCACCCCCTTTTCTCCAAGACCTGAAGGCCTGTCCCATGCAAACCCCCGTCAACCTGTTCAAGCAAGCGCTGCAGCGGCGCCAGGCCCAGATCGGGCTGTGGCTGAACCTGGCCAATCCCTACAGCACCGAGATCTGCGCCGGCGCCGGCTTCGACTGGCTGCTGGTGGACGGCGAGCACTCGCCGAATGACCTGCGCAGCATCCTCGCGCAACTGCATGTGATCGCCGGCTACCCGGGCACGCATCCCGTGGCCCGCATCCCGGTCGGCGAGACCGCGCTGATCAAGCAGTACCTGGATCTGGGCCTGCAGTCGCTGCTGGTGCCCATGGTCGACACGCCGGAGCAGGCACAGGCGCTGGTGCAGGCCTGCCGCTACCCGCCCCAGGGCGTGCGCGGCATGGCCGGCACGCGGGCCGCGCGCTGGGGCCGCTATCCCAACTACGGCAAGGAAGCGAATGCGCAGATCTGCCTGCTGGTGCAGGCCGAGACGCGGCTGGCGCTCGGCAACCTGGACGCGATCCTGGCCGTCGACGGCGTGGATGGCGTGTTCATCGGACCGGCCGATCTGTCGGCGTCGATGGGGCACGTGGGCAACCCGGGCCATCCGGAGGTACAGGCCGCGATCGAGGATGCGATCGCGCGCATCGGCCGCGCCGGCAAGGCCGCCGGCATCCTGACGGCCGACAACGCGCTGGCCAAGCGCTACCTGGAGCTGGGTGCAACCTTCGTCGCGGTCGGCCTGGACACGCAGCTGCTGGTGCGCGGCACGTCGGCACTGGTCGCGCAGTTCAAGGGCAACGCTGCGCCCGCAGCGGCCAGCGTGCCTGCCGCGGCCGGCCGCGACACCACCTACTCCTGACGGGCGGCCACCCCATGGACATCTCCCTGGACAAGGTCGCCATCGTCGGTGCGGGGGCCATCGGCGGCTGGCTCGGGGCCGGGCTGGCCGGCGCGGGCTGCCAGGTATCGCTGCTGGCCCGCGGGGAGACGCTGGCCGCGCTGCGGCGCGACGGCCTGCGGCTGCAGCACGGGCCGGCGGATGCACCGGTGCTGACAACGCATGCGGTGCAGGCCAGCGACGCGCCGCAGGCGCTCGGACCGCAGGATCTTGTCATCGTCGCCGTGAAGGCGCCGGCCATGGTGGCGGTGGCGCCGCTGATCGGCCCGCTGCTGGGGCCCGACACGATCGTGCTGCCGGCGATGAACGGCGTGCCGTGGTGGTTCCTGCAGGATTTCGGCGGCCCGCTGGCGGGCAGCCAGCTCGAGAGCGTCGACCCGGGCGGCGCGATCGGGGCGCTGGTCCCGGCGCAGCGCATCGTCGGCTGCGTCGTGCATGCCAGCTGCTCGGTGGTGGCGCCGGGTGTCGTGCGCCACGGCTTCGGCAAGCGGCTGATCCTCGGCGAGCCCGGCGGAGGGTGCAGCCCGCGCGCGCAGGCGCTGGTGCAGTTGCTGGTGCGCGCCGGCTTCGACGCCGAACTCAGTACGACGATCCAGCAGGAAATCTGGTTCAAGCTGTGGGGCAACATGACGATGAACCCGGTCAGCGCGCTGACCGGCGCCGACAGCCACCGCATCCTGGACGACCCGCTCGTGCGCGGCTTCTGCGCGAACGTCATGCGCGAGGCCCGCGACATCGGCGAACGCCTGGGCATCCGGATCGATCAGCAGCCGGAAGACCGCCATGCCGTGACCCGCAAGCTGGGCGCCTTCAAGACCTCGATGCTGCAGGACGTGGAGGCTGGCAAGCCGGTCGAGCTCGACGCGCTGGTGGGTGCGGTGCGCGAACTCGGTGTGCGCACCGGCGTGCCCACCCCCTGGACCGACGCGCTGCTCGGCCTGAGCCGGCTGCACGCGCGGGTACGGGGGCTGTACTGATCCCTGGGTGCTAGGGCGCCGGTGCCGCGGTGCGCACCACCAGCACCGGCACCTGCGCCGTGCGGATGATCTGCTCCGCATCGCTGCCCAGCACCAGCCGCCCGACGCCGCGCCGGCCGTGGGAGCCCAGAACAATCACCTGCGCGCCCCACTGCTGCGCCTGGGCCAGCACATGGTCGCACAGGCGCCCGGTGAAGCCCTCGACCAGCACCGTGTCGACGCCGACACCCTGCGCCTTGGCCGTGGCCAGCGCCGCTGCGAGCACCTGCTCGCCGCCCTCGCGCAGCAGCTGGAACACGTCCGCGGACACGACGCCCTGGCCGGACATGCTCATGGCGGCCGAGAGCTCGTCCACCACATGCAGCAGGCGCAGCTGCCCGCCGGTCAGCCGGGCCAGCGCGATGGCCTCCTGCAGGCCGCGCAGCGAGGTCTCGCTGCCATCCACCGGAACCAGGATCTTTTGGTACATGCTTGTTTCTCCTGAAAAATCGGACGCAACCGGCGCCATGCCGTGTCAGTCCGCCACCTGCACCGGCACGCGCGCGGCCAATGCACACATCAATTCATAACCCACCGTGCCGGCGGACCGGGCCACCGCGTCGATCGACAGGCAGCGGCCGCGGGCAGCGCGCCCCCACAGCGTGACCTCGGTGCCCGGCCCGGCCTGCGGAAACGGCGTGAGGTCGATCGTCAGCATGTCCATGCTGACCCGGCCCACCGTGCGACCGGGCTCGCCGTCCACCAGCACCGGCGTGCCGGTCGGGCAGATGCGCGGGTAGCCGTCCGCGTAGCCGCAGGCGACGATGCCGATGCGCATCGGCTGTTCGGCCACAAAGCCCGAGCCGTAGCCCACCGTGTCGCCCGGCTGCAGCGGCTGCACCGCGATGACGCGGGCCGCCAGCGTCATCGCCGGCTCCAGGCCCCAGCCGGCCGCATCGTTCTCCGGATAGTCGGGCGCGCTGCCGTAGGTGGCGATGCCGGGGCGCACCCAGTCCGACACCAGGCCGGGGGTGCCGGTGTGGCGCAGTGTGGCGGCGCTGTTGCTGAGGCTGCGTTCGCCGGGCAGGTCCTGTGTGGCGGCCTGGAAGGCGGCCAGCTGGTGCGCGATGCCGCGCGGCCCGTCGGCGTCGCTGAAGTGCGTCATCAGCGAGATCTCCTCGACCTGCGGCAGCGCATTGAGCCGCGTCCAGGCGGCCCGGTAGTCCTGCGGGCGAAAGCCCAGACGGTTCATGCCGGAGTTCATCTTCAGGAACACGCGGTGGCCGACATGGGTCTTGTGCGCGGCCAGCATGTCGATCTGGTCATCGCAGTGCACGCTGTGCCACAGGTCCAGCCGGGAGCACAGCTCCAGGTCGCGCGGCTCGAACACGCCCTCCAGCAGCAGCACCGGGCCACGCCAGCCCAGCGCGCGCACCCGCTGCGCCTCGTCCAGGTCCAGCAGCGCGAAGCCGTCGGCACCGCGCAGGCCATCGAAGGCACGCTCGATGCCATGGCCGTAGGCATTGGCCTTGACGACGGCCCAGACCCGGGCGTCGCCGGCCGCGGCCCGCGCGCGGGCCAGGTTGTGGCGCAGCGCGCCGGTGTGGATGGTGGCCTGGATCGGACGGGGCATACTGAAAAGTGGGAAAACTGGAGCATGTTATAACCGGCGCTCCCTGGCGACCAGACACTACTGCACCGGCCCTTCCATGCAATCGACGCCCTGAACCTGGCATGAAGCGCGGGTTTTACACCATCATGTCGGCGCAGTTCTTCAGCTCGCTGGCCGACAACGCCCTGTTCGTGGCCGCGGTGCAGTTGTTGCGCACCAGCAAGGCACCCGAATGGCAGCAGGCGGCTTTGGTGCCGATGTTTGCGCTGTTCTATGTGATCCTGGCGCCCTTCGTCGGCGCCTTTGCCGACTCGATGCCCAAGGGCCGGGTCATGCTGATCAGCAACTCGATCAAGGTGGTGGGCTGCCTGCTGATGCTGTTCGGCACCCACCCGCTGATGTCCTACGCGATCGTCGGCCTGGGGGCGGCGGCCTATTCCCCGGCCAAGTACGGCATCCTGACCGAGCTGCTGCCGGCGTCGCAGCTGGTCAAGGCCAACGGCTGGATCGAGGGCCTGACCATCGCCTCGATCATCCTGGGCGTGCTGCTCGGCGGCCAGCTGGTCGGGCAGGCGATCTCGCCGATGCTGCTGCGCTTCGACTTTCCGCTGATCGACACCGGCATCGACACCGCCCCGGAAGCCGCGATCAGCGTGCTGATCTTCGTCTACCTGCTGGCAGCCTGGTTCAACACCCACATCCCCGACACCGGTGTCGAGATGCGCCCGCTGCCGCGGCGCATCACCAGCCTGATCCCGGACTTCTGGTCCTGCAGCACCCGCCTGTGGCGCGACAAGCTCGGGCAGATCTCGCTGGCTGCGACGACGCTGATCTGGGGCGTGGCCGGCAACCTGCGCTTCATCGTGCTGGCCTGGGCGGCGGCGGCCCTGGGCTACACCGTCACGCAGGCCTCCGCGCTGCAGGGGGTCGTGGCCATCGGCATGGCGGTCGGCGCGGTGGTGGCGTCGCTGAAGATGCGGCTGGAGGACGGCCCGCGCGTGATCCCGCTGGGCATCGCGATGGGCGCGCTGATCATCCTGCTGATCTTCATCGACAACGTCTGGATCGCCGCGCCCTTCCTGATCATGCTGGGCGCACTCGGCGGCTTCCTGGTGGTGCCGATGAACGCATTGCTGCAGCACCGGGGCCACAACCTGATGGGCGCCGGGCGCTCCATCGCGGTCCAGAATTTCAATGAGCAGGCCTGCATCCTGGCGCTGGGCGCGGCCTACAGCCTGTCGGCCGGGCTGGGGCTGCACACCTTCGGCGCGATCACCGGCTTCGGTCTGGTGGTGGCCACCGTGATGTGGCTGATCAAGCGCTGGCACGAGAGCAACTGCATCAAGCACCGGGCCGAGGTGGATCACCTGATCGAGATCGCCCGCAACGACAACCTGCACGGCTGAGGCCGGCGGGCCGCCTCACTGCCGGCGCATGCGCTGGAAGTCCGAGGGGGTCAGCGTGCCGTCGGATTCCGTCTTCTCGACCCGGTTGCGGCCCTTGCGCTTGGCCTCGTACAGCGCATGGTCGGCCGCGGCATAGAGCGCCGCCACCGTGCTGTTGTGGCCGGCGGGCAGGCTGCCTACGCCCAGGCTGGCGGTGAAGCTGATCGACAGGCCGCTGGTGATCGGGGCCGGCGACTGCTGCAGCGTGCGCAGCAGCTTCTCGGCCAGCTGGACCGCGGCATCCAGCCGGGTCTGCGGCAGCAGCACGACGAACTCCTCGCCACCCAGCCGCGCGACGACATCGGTGACGCGCACCGCACCCAGCAGGCAGGCCGCGGTGTGCTTGAGCACCGCATCGCCGGCCGGGTGGCCGTAGCGGTCGTTGATCTTCTTGAAATGGTCCAGGTCGACCATGATCGCGCTCATGTCCGTGCCATGGCGCAGCGAGCGCAGCAGCTCGACCTCGGCCAGACGCAGGAACTCGCCGCGATTGAACAGGCCGGTCAGCGCGTCGCGCTTGGCCAGCCACAGCAGCTCCTCCTGCTGGCGGGTCAGCTCCTGGTTGCGCTGGCTGAGCTCACGCTGCAGCAGCACATACCGCACGTTCTTGCGCCACAGCACGGTCGACAGGAAGATCCCCAGCAAGGTAGCGGTCAGGCCGTTGACCCGGTTGCTCAACAGCAGCGCGGCATCGGGTTGCGTCGCGCCGATCGCGAAGAAGAAGAAGCCGTAGCCCGCGGCATATAGGGCCAGCACTTCGGTGGGCCGCAGCTGGAACAGCAGGCTGGCGAACATGCAGCCCAGCAGGAACGGGCTGATGTTGGGCGTGACCAGCTGGTCGATCGTTGCGATCGTCGCGGCAAACAGCAGCGCGCTCAGCGGCGCGAACAGGTGCAGGGCACGGGCCAGCAGGCCCCGCTGCGACTGGCGGCTCTGGGCGAAGGCCAGCACGCCGAGCACCGCCATCCAGCCGGACATCACCAGATGGGTCCAGCCGATCGCGTGTTTCCAGAGGTTGTGCGCCGGGCTGCCGGGCGGGAAGCCCCACCAGAAGATCCCCACATGCACCAGGTTCAGGGCGATGACCACCGGCACCATCCAGCGCAACCTCCGCAGGTTGCCGGCGATGGCCTCGTCCAGCACCGAGCGGTTTTCGGCGCCGGCCTCGGCCAGCCAGGTGCGCAGACGTTGGAGCCACGGGGTCATGAGCCGCGAGTATCGCAGGCGCCTTCGTCCGCGGCAGGCCGGTGGGCCGCAATCGGCGAATGCTGGTATGGTCGGCGTTGTTTTCGCACCGCATCCCCTTCCAGGAGTCCCCATGGCCGATGTCTATGGCTTCAAGGCAACCCGCATCGACGGCACGACCGTGCCGCTGGACCAGTTCCGCGGCAAGGTCCTGCTGATCGTCAACACCGCCAGCGCCTGCGGCTTCACGCCGCAGTTCGCCGGCCTGGAAAAGCTGCACCAGACCTATGGCGCACGCGGTCTGGTGGTGCTGGGCTTTCCGTGCAACCAGTTCGGCGCGCAGGACCCGGGCTCGAACGATTCCATTGCGGAGTTCTGCCAGCTGAACTACGGCGTCAGCTTCCCGATGATGGCCAAGATCGACGTCAACGGCGCCAAGGCCGACCCGCTATACCAGTGGCTCTGCGCCGAGGCCCCGGGCCTGCTCGGCAGCAAGGCCATCAAGTGGAACTTCACGAAGTTCCTGGTCGGCCGCGACGGCCAGGTGCAGAAGCGCTACGCGCCCACCGACACACCCGCCAGCTTGGTGAAGGACATCGAGGCGGCCCTGGCCTAGGGGCTGCGCTCGGACGGCGGACGCACCTGCCGCAGGAAATCCGCCAGCGTCCTGCCGGGCTCGTCGCCAAACCGCGTCTCCAGCGGCTGCACCTGCTCGCAGCGGTCCAGCCGGAAGCCGCGGAAACCCTGGCGCAGCTCGCACCAGGCCGCCAGCGTCCAGACACTGCCCCAGTAGAAGCAGCCCAGCGGGCGCACCGTCCGCACGCTGCGTTCGCCCCGCAGGTCGTGGTAGCGCAGCTGCAGGCGCTGCCGGGACTGGATCGCCTCGCGGACCGTGCGCAGATACAGCGCGACGCCGGGGTCCAGCCCCATCGGCGGCGCGTGCAGCGGCAGCGCCTCGGCCAGCAACCGCAGCTGCGGCGGCAGCACCGACAGGATGCGGCCCAGCGCGGTTTCGGCGGCGGCGGCCAGCTCCGGGTCCAGCCAGGCCTGCGCCATGCGGGTCGCCGCCACCAGGGCCCGGGCCTCCTGCGGCTCGAACATCAACGGCGGCAGCTGGAAGCCGGCGCCCAGCCGGTAGCCCACGCCGGCCTCGCCCTCGATCGGCACGCCCTGCTGCTGCAACTGCGCGACGTCGCGGTAGACGGTGCGCAGCGACACCTCCAGCCGCCGGGCCAGGAAGTCGGCCGTCGTGAGCCGGCGGCCGCGGATCAGCTGGACGATCTGGAACAGGCGGTCGGCGCGTCGCATGGCCGGATGGTAGGTCAGTGCGCCGGTGCGGCCGGCGCCAGCGGCCAGTCCAAGGCCATCGCGTCCGCAATCAGCGCCATGTCGTGGTCGCTGACCGCGAACAGGCCAAAGCGGAAACGCGCACCCCAGCGGGCCCGGTCCTCGACGAACTCGAAGCGGTCCAGCAACGGCAGGATCGGAGCCTCCCGGGCCGGCAGGTACTGCACGTTGCGCCGCCACGGCACGAAGCCGCCCATGTCGAAGGCATAGGGCTCGCCCGCCAGCACGATGCCGATCGACACGAAGCTGCGCACCGGCACGCCGCGCTCGCCGCGCCGCGCGCGCTGCAGCGTCGGCGCATAGTAGGCGACCCGGTCGCCGGGCTGCACCCGGCGCAGTGGCGCACACTGGCCATGGCAGACCTGCATGAAGCCAGGCTGCATCTCGTCACGGCCCCGGCGCGCATGCTCGGCGCAGGCCACGGCGATCCAGTTTTTCGGGGGGCGGGCCATGGCTCAGTCCAGTGCGTGCAGGCCGATCCGGTTGCCGGCGACGTCGATCAGGTGCGCGATGATCCCCATGCCCGGCGGCAGGCTGGTGCGCGGCATCGCGATCGTGTTGGCGCCCATGACCTCGCGCCGCAGCGGGCGGTCGAGCACCGTCTCGTAAAAGCGCTGGGACGCGTCCAGATCCGGCGCGGGGATCTCGAACCATTTGGCGGCCTGCAGCGGGGGGGTGGCATCAGACATCGAAAGCTCCTTGGTGAATGGGAGCCTCGATGGTGCTGCCAGGCTGCTGACAGCGTGGTGTCAGCAGCCTGCGCCGCTAGCCCTGCAACACGTCGTCCAGCACCTCGACCCAGTGCCGCACCGGCGCCGCGGTGCCGCCCTGCAGGTGCGTGATGCAGCCGATGTTGGCACTGACGATGGTCTCGGTGGCCGCCGGGCGCAGATGGCCCAGCTTGCGGTCCCGCAGCTGCGTCGCGAGCACCGGCTGCAGCACGCTGTAGGTGCCGGCCGAACCGCAGCACAGGTGGGGCTCGGCATCGGCGACGCGGATCCGCAGGCCCAGTGCGGCCAGCTGCTGCTCGACGACGCCGCGCACCTTCTGGCCGTGCTGCAGCGAGCACGGCGGGTGGAACACCAGCGCCGGTGCACGCGCGGCCACCTGGGCCGGCAGCTCGGGCCGGGCCGCCTGCAGCGCCGGCACCAGCATCGGCAGCAGCTCCGCCAGGTCCCGCGTCAGGCTGCTGATGCGCCGGGCCCGTTCGGCATAGGCGGGATCGCCCTGCAGCAGGTGGCCGTAGTCCTTGACGGTGCTGCCGCAGCCGGACGCGTTCATGACGATCGCCTCGACGCCGCGCTCCACCTCCGGCCACCAGGCGTCGATGTTGGCGCGCATCTGCGCCAGCCCACCGTCCTGGTCGTTCAGGTGGAACTTGACGGCGCCGCAACAGCCGGCCTTGGGCGCCAGCACGCCCTGGATGCCGGCCGCATCGAGCACGCGCACCGTCGCGCCGTGGATGTTGGGCGCCATCGCGGGCTGCACACAACCGGCCAGCAGCAGCATGCGCCGCGCACGCGTGCGCGTGGGCAGCGGTCGCGTGGCCTGGCGCGGCGGCACCTTCTGGCGCAGCCCCGGCGGGAGCAGGCCGCGCAGCTGCTGGCCCAGCTGCATCGCCGGGCCGAACAGCGGCGAGGGCAGGCCTTCTTTCAGCGCCCAGCGCACACCGGCCTCGGCGGCCGGGCGGGGCACCTTGGCATCGACCAGCTTGCGGCCGATGTCCACCAGGTGGCCATAGTCGACGCCGCTGGGGCAGGTGGTCTCGCAGTTGCGGCAGGTCAGGCAGCGGTCCAGGTGCAGCTGGGTCTTGCGGGTAGGCGCCTCGCCCTCGAGCACCTGCTTCATCAGGTAGATGCGCCCGCGCGGGCCGTCGAGCTCGTCGCCCAGCAGCTGGTAGGTGGGGCAAGTGGCGGTGCAGAAGCCGCAATGCACGCACTTGCGCAGGATGGCTTCGGCCGCACGGCCATCGGCGGTGTCGGCGTATTCGGGGGCCAGTCGGGTCTGCATGGGGCGGAGGCGGTGTGATGCGTCAGAGGCCGGCGAACAGGCGCCCCGGATTGAAGATGTGCTGCGGGTCGAACTGCTGCTTGAGCGCCTGGTGGATGCGCCGCTGCGGCTCGCCGAGCGGGTGGAACACCGAAACGCCGGTGCCGTCCACTGCGGTGCCGCGGCGGAACAGCATCGCCGACCCGCCGGCGCCGGCCGCCGCGGCGCGCAATGCATCCTGCGCCGCCAGCGGCGCCTTGACCCAGCGCAGTGCGCCGCCCCATTCCAGCAGGACCGCGTCCGCAAACGGGCCCAGCGCCAGCACCGGCGCGGTGTCGGGGACGCTCAGCCGCCACAGGCATTCGTCACCCTGCAGCGCGAAGAAGGGCAAGGTCTGCTCGCGCAGCGCGACCCAGTGCGCATCGAACAGCGCGTCGTCCTCCGGCGTGCCGCCCATGCCGCGTACCGCGGCATCCACGGCGGCACGGGCGCCGGCCAGTCGCACGCGCAGTTGTTCGCGTCCGCCCTCCCGGGTCCAGCAGGTGGCCCGCAGGGGCAGCGGCTGCCCGGCCCAGCGCTGCAGCTGGTGCAGCGCCGCTGCCTGGTCGAGCTCGAAGCGCAGCGTGGCCTGGGCCACCGGCCGGGGCAACACCTTCAGCGACACCTCACTGATCAGCCCCAGCGTGCCGAGCGATCCGCACATCAGCCGGGAAACGTCGTAACCGGCCACGTTCTTCATGACCTGGCCGCCGAACTGCAGCACCTCGGCCCGGCCGTTGACCATCTGCACGCCCAGCACATAGTCGCGCACCGCCCCCACACTGGCGCGCGTGGGGCCCGAGAGGCCGGCCGCAACCATGCCGCCCACCGTGGCGCCTGCGCCGAAATGCGGCGGATCGAAGGCCAGCGTCTGCCCCTGTTCGGCGAGCACGGCCTGCAGTTCTGTCAACGGGGTGCCGGCGCGCACGGTCACGACCAGCTCGCTGGGCTCGTAGGCCACGATGCCGTGCAGCGGGCCGGTCTCCAGTACGGTGCCGGCGAGCTCCTGGCCGTAGAAGTCCTTGGTGCCGCCACCGCGCAGGCGCAGCGGCCGCTGCTCCGCCGCCGCGGCGCGGATGTGCTCGACCAGCAGGGACAGCGCGGGATGCATCAGGCCGATGGTAATGGGGCGGCGCTGCGCGCGACCGCGATCCGCATCGAGGCCGACAAGGTCTGCCCCGGCTCCAGCAGCACGACGCCCAGGTCCTCCAGCCGCAGCGAGGGGTTCGCGGCAGCCAGGTTGATCGCGTTGTTGACGTGGCTGACCGGCTCGATCGCGATGAAGTCGCGCACCGGCTGCGTGAACACCACCAGCCGGCGCAGGCCGGCGCTCATCCGGGTGCGCAGCAGCGCATCCTGCAGCGTGACCTCGCCGGACCAGCCGTCATAGCAGTGGTCCACGTCCAGCGTGGCGGTGTGGGTATCCAGCCCCCCGACCGCGCTGTGGTGCGTCGGAAGCTTGTCCGGGCCCATCTCCCAGCGGCCGGCCGCGGCGAACTGCAGACGGGCCCCCGGCCGCTTGACGAAGTACGGGTGCCAGCCCAGGCCGAACGGGGCCGCCTGCCAGGACTGGTTGGTGACGCTGAGCGACATCTCCAGCGCGTCGCCGTCCAGCCGGAACGCCTGGGAGCAGTCGAACGCGAAGGGCCAGCCGGCATCCGGCTGGTGCTCGAAGGACAGCAGCGCGAAATGCGCCTGCGCCTCCATCACCGCCCAGGGGCGCTGCCAGCCGATACCGTGGATCGCGTGCGGCTCGGGCAGGAAGTTCTGCACCAGCGGGTGGCTGGTGCCCTTCCACTGCAGCCGCGCCTGGCCGATGCGGTTCGAGAACGGCACGAGCGGGTAGCTGGCGGATTCCCGCACCGACACCAGACGGGCGCCGGGCGTGGACCGCAGCACCGGGATGTCGTCATACCACAGGCCGGCGATCGCGCCGCCCAGGCCAGGAACGATCTCGCAGCGCAGTCGGCCGCTGTGCAGTTGGAAGGTGCTGGTCATGCGCAGGGGTGTCCTCGGGGCCGATTGTGCCCGCGCGGCCGATGCCCTCAAAAAAAACGGTCTGCGCGGCACGGGGCTGCGCAGACCGAATACCACCCTGAATCAACACACACGCACACACATTCCGGGATGCGGCCGGCGCCCCAGGGCAGGGCGCCAGGCCGCCGACAAGATCAGCGGTTGTACGCCGTCTCGCCGTGGGAAGAGATGTCCAGGCCCTCGCGTTCCTCTTCTTCGGTGACGCGCAGACCGATCACCATGTCGACGATCTTGTAGGCGATCAGCGACACGACGCCGGACCACACGACCGTCAGCAGCACGGCCTTCAGCTGGATCCAGACCTGATCGACCACGCCGACCGAGGTGACCGACGCGGTAACCCAGTCGCCGACCAGGCCCGGGCCGCCCATGGCCTGGTTGTTGAAGACACCGGTCAGCAGGGCACCGACGATGCCGCCCACACCGTGCACGCCGAACACGTCCAGCGAGTCGTCGGCGCCGAGCATGCGCTTGAGGCCGTTGACACCCCACAGGCAGGCGAAGCCGGCGATGAAGCCGATGAGGATGGCGCCCATCAGGCCGACGTTGCCGCAGGCCGGGGTGATCGCCACCAGGCCGGCCACGGCACCGGAGGCGGCACCCAGCATCGAGGCCTTGCCACGCATCAGCGCTTCACCGAGGCACCAGGCCAGCACGGCGGCGGCGGTGGCGGAGAAGGTGTTCATGAAGGCCAGCACAGCGGAGTTGCCCGCTTCCAGCGCCGAGCCGGCGTTGAAACCGAACCAGCCCACCCACAGCAGCGAGGCACCGACCATCGTCAGCGTCAGGCTGTGCGGCGCCATCGACTCCTTGCCGTAGCCGGTGCGCTTGCCGATTACGTAAGCACCCACCAGGCCGGCAACCGCCGCGTTGATGTGCACCACGGTGCCACCGGCGAAGTCCAGCGCGCCCCACTGCCAGATCAGGCCGGCCTTGGCGGTCATCGCGTCGGCGACTTCCTTCGAGGCATAGGCGTCCGGGCCCATCCAGAACCACACCATGTGGGCGATCGGCGTGTAGCTGAACGTGAACCACAGCGCCATGAACAGCAGCATCGCCGAGAACTTGATGCGCTCGGCAAAGGCGCCGACGATCAGGCCGCAGGTGATGGCCGCGAAGGTCGCCTGGAAGGCCATGAACAGCAGTTCGGGGATGTAGACGCCCTTGCTGAAGGTCGCGCCCATCGCGAAGGTGCCGGTCGCCGGGTCGAACAGACCCTTCATGAACAGCCGGTCCAGGCCGCCGATGAAGGAGTTGCCCTCGGTGAAGGCCAGGCTGTAGCCATAGATGCACCACAGCACGACGATCAGCGAGAAGGTCACGAACACCTGCATCAGCACCGACAGCATGTTCTTGCTGCGCACCAGGCCGCCGTAGAACAGCGCCAGGCCGGGGATGGACATCATGATGACCAGCAGCGTGGCCGTGATGATCCAGGCGACGTCACCCTTGTTGGGCACCGGAGCGGCAGGCGCCGCCGCGGATGCTGCTGCTGCCGGCGCGGCGGCTGCGGCTGGCGCGGCCGCGGCAGCCGGCGCCGCTGCACTCGCTTCGGACGCGGCAGGGGCCGCGGCCGTCTGTGCCATGGTGGCAGTGCCACCGATCAAAAGCCCCAGGCCGAGGGCAAGGGAAATCAAGAACTTTTTCACAGGGCTTCCTTTCCGGTTTCGCCCGTGCGGATCCGCACGACTTGTTCCAGGTCATACACAAACACCTTGCCGTCACCGATCTTGCCGGTGCGGGCTGCCGATTCGATGGCCTCGATGACCCGGTCGACGAGGTCGTCGGCCACGGCCGCCTCGACCTTGACCTTCGGGAGGAAATCGACGACGTACTCGGCGCCCCGGTACAGCTCGGTATGGCCCTTCTGCCGACCGAAGCCCTTGACCTCGGTGACCGTGATGCCCTGGACGCCGATCGCCGAGAGCGCTTCACGCACCTCGTCGAGCTTGAAGGGCTTGATGACTGCAGCAACCAGTTTCATGGCTGTCTCCTGTTCAGAAGCTGTACTTGGCGCCAATCACCAACGTGCTCTTGCCGAGGTTCTTGCCGTCCGGGGGGTTCGTGTAGAAGGCGCGCTTGGCGCTGGTGCCGATGGCCGAGGCGGTCAGCGAGAAGCCGTTGCCGAAGTCCTTGGCCAGCGTCAGCGCGTAGTCGGAGTAGTTGCCGGTGTTGCCCACGACATTCGCGACATGCTGGTAGCCGATGTGCGGCGTCAGCGTGAAGCCGTTGCCCAGGTCGAAGGTGGCGGCCAGGTCAATGTAGGAGCTGCCCGCGCTGGCCGGGTTCGCGACGAAGTTGCTGACGGCGCGGCTGTACTTCGCGGTGAACATGCCGTAGGTCAGCGCGCCGTAGATCTCGGAGGTGTTGGCATTCGCCAGCACCGCGCCGGCAGTGTTGCCGGGGTACTGGTAGCGGATCGCGCCGATGTCGAACGCGATGTCCTTCGTCAGCGAACCCTTGAAGCCGCCGTAGAAGTCGATCTCGGTGGAGCCCTTGGTGGCGCCGACGTAGTCCTTGATCCACTTGACATTGGACGCCCAGGTGCCCAGGTAGAAGCCGCTCTTGTGCGAGAAGTCGACGCCGCCCTGGATGGCCGGGTCGAAGGACGTCTGCGAGATGCCGCGGAAGCGGTAGTCAGACACCGCGCCGATGTTGAAGCCCAGCGTGTAGTCCGGGTCGGCGGCGTGGGCCGGAGCAAAGGCCGAGGCGGCCAGGGCGGTGCACAGGATGGTGAGGTTCTTGATCGACATGGGTGGTAACTCCAGCTTCGGTTGAGGACAGGCGCCTTACGCACAGACCGTGCCACGCCCCTCGCTCCAGAGGCAGATGCACCCCGATGGCCCCCTGTGCCCCAATGGCGGTACCCGCGACAGGTTGCAACAAAAAAACAAGATTGCACCTCGATGGTGCATTTCGGTGCGTGCGGCGTGTTTCGGTGCATCCGGGAGGTCCAAGGCATGGGGTTGTCACTGGTTCAGAGCCGCGCACTGGTCGGGCTGGAGGCGGCCGCCGTCACGGTCGAGGTCCATCTGGCCAACGGCCTGCCGGCGTTCACGCTGGTCGGTCTGGCCGATGTCGAGGTCAAGGAAGCGCGGGAACGCGTGCGCTGCGCCATCCAGAACGCCGGGCTGGAGTTCCCGCACAACAAGAAGATCACGGTCAACCTGGCGCCGGCCGACCTGCCCAAGGACTCCGGCCGCTTCGACCTGCCGATCGCGCTGGGCATCCTGGCGGCCAGCGGACAGGTCGACGCGGCCCGGCTGGCCGGCCATGAATTCGCCGGCGAGCTGTCGCTGTCCGGCGAACTGCGGCCGATCCGCGGCGCGCTGGCGATGGCGCTGGCCCTGCATGCGCAAAAGGTCGCCCGCCGGCTGGTGCTGCCGCCGGACAGCGCGCGCGAGGCGGCGCTGGTGCCGGGCACCCGGGTGTACCGCGCGCAGCATCTGCTGGACGTCGTGCAGCATTTCCAGCCTGCCGGCGCCGATGCGGCAGCGGTCGAGCCGGGGCCGGGCTGGGGTGTGGTGGAAGCCGAACCGATGGATGGCGCGGCCGTCTACGAGGACCTGTCCGACGTGCGCGGCCACCGGGGCGCCAAGCGCGCGCTGGAGATCGCCGCGGCCGGCGGGCACAGCCTGCTGATGACCGGCCCGCCGGGTTCGGGCAAGTCGATGCTGGCGCAACGATTTGCCGGCCTGCTGCCGCCGATGACGGTGGACGAGGCGCTGCAGAGCGCCGCAATCGCCAGCCTGGCCGGGCGCTTTGTGCTGGCGCATTGGGCGCGCCGGCCCACCTGCAGCCCGCACCACAGCGCCAGTGCGGTCGCGCTGGTGGGTGGGGGTTCACCGCCGCGCCCGGGCGAGATCTCGCTGGCGCACCACGGCGTGTTGTTCCTCGACGAATTCCCGGAGTTCGCCCGCTCCGCGCTGGAGGCGCTGCGCGAGCCGCTGGAGACCGGAACCATCACGATCGCCCGGGCCGCCCGGCGCTGCGAGTTCCCGGCCCGCTTCCAGCTGGTCGCCGCGATGAACCCCTGCCCCTGCGGCTACCTCGGCGCCCCGCACAAGGCCTGCCGCTGCACGCCGGACCAGATCACGCGCTACCAGTCCCGCCTGAGCGGCCCGCTGATGGACCGCATCGACCTGCATGTCGAGGTGCCGGCGCTGCCCGCGGACGAGCTGGTGCAGGCGCCACCGGGCGAATCCACCGCGGCCCTCCGTGCGCGCTGCCTGCAGGCGCGCGAGCGGGCGCTGCAGCGCCAGGGCTGCAGCAACCAGGCGCTGCCGCCACGGGCACTCGATGCGCAGCTGCAGCTCGACGACGCCGCGCTGAAGTTCCTGCAGGTGGCCGCCACGCGGCTGGGCTGGTCGGCCCGGGCCACGCACCGGGCGCTGAAAGTGGCCCGCACGGTGGCCGACCTGGCCGGGGCGGAGGCGACGCAGGTGGTGCATCTGGCGGAGGCGATGCAATACCGGCGGACCGGGGTGGGGGAATGACGCTGCATTGGCCGCCCTCAGCCAGCCGGCCGGTTCACCAGCACGATCCCCGCCCCCACCAGCGCCACCGCCACAACCAACTGCGCGCTGATCGGCTCGTGCAGCCACAGCGCACCGGTCAGCAACGCGAAGACCGGTGTCAGGAACACGAAGGCGGAGATGCGCGTGGCCGGGTAGTGCCCCAGCAGCCACATCCAGGCCAGGAAGGTGGCGAATGCGCCGACCACCGTCTGCAGCAGGATGGAGGTCCAGCCGAACACGGACCAGGACCACACCCAGGGCTCGCCCAGCGCACGGCTCACGAAGGGCAGCGTGACGCTGCTGACGGCCACCTGGAAGAACAGCAGCTTCTCGGCCGGGATGCGCGTCAGCCCCGCGCCGCGGATCAGCACCGTCGTCAGGCCCCAGGCCATCCCACCGATCAGCGCCAGCACGTCGCCGCGCCACTGACCACCCGCACCCGGCGCCCCCAGCCCGTCGCGGAACGCGAACACCATGGCCACGAAGGCCAGCAGCAGGCCGGCCCACTGCACCGAGCGCAGCCGCTCGGTGCGCACGACCAGCGGCACGAACACCGCCACCCAGAACGGCGCGGTGTAGGCGAACACCGTCACGCGGGACGCAGTCGTGTACGACAGCGCGTTGTACAGGCAGGCGAACTCGATCGCGAACAGCACGCCGGCCCCCAGACCGGCGGCCAGCAGGCCGTCGCGGTTGAACAGCGGGATGCCGCGCCAGCGGCACCAGAGCATCAGGATCAGCGTGGCGCCGATGAAGCGCAGCGCGGCCTGGAACACCGGCGCGATCTCGCCGATGGTGGCCTTGACCAGCACCTGCTGGAAGCCCCAGAAGAAGCAGCAGGCCAGCAGCAGGCCGACGGCCAGCGCGTCGAGGTGGTCCTTGCGGGCCCTCATCCGGCAGCGGTGACCGCCTGCTGCATCGCGTCGAGCAGCGTCGCGGGATCCTGCGCGCCCGAGACGGCCAGCTTCTGGTTGAAGATGAAGAAGGGCACACCGGTGATGCCCATGTTGCGGGCCTGTGCATCGGCCTGCGCAATCGCCTGCAGCTGGGCCGGGTCGCTCAGGTGGGCGCGCGCGGCATCGGCGTCCAGGCCGGCCTCGCGTGCGATGTCGACCAGCACCTCGATGTCGCCGATGAAGCGGTTTTCGACGAAGTAGGCCTTCAGCAGGCGTTCCTTGACGTCGCTGCCGGTCTCGCTGCCGGACTGCTGCGCGAACTGGATCAGCGCGTGCGCGGCCCGGGTGTTGGGCTGGCGCTCGATGCCGTCGATGTTGAGCTCCAGGCCGGCGGAGCGGCCGGCGGCCCGCACGCGGGCATAGATCTCGGCGGCGCGCTGCGGGCCGCCGAACTTCTCCTCCAGGTACTGCTTGCGCGACACGCCTTCGGGCGGCAGGTCCGGGTTGAGCTGGAACGGGTGCCAGCGCACCGACACCGCCGGCAGGCCGGCGGCGGCGGGCAGGGCCAGCGCAGCCTCGAGCTTGCGCTTGCCGATGTAGCACCAAGGGCAGACCACATCGGAGACGATGTCGATCGTGAGCGTGGGAGCCGGTGTGGACATGGAAGAGGCCTCGGTAAGAACGCCTATTTGGCGAAGAGCTGCGAACGGTCCGCGAAGGCCTTGAACTCCAGCGCATTGCCGCAGGGGTCCAGGAAGAACATCGTGGCCTGCTCGCCGACCTGCCCCTTGAAGCGCACATAGGGCTCGATGACGAACTTGGTGCCGGCCGCGCGCAGCCGCTCGGCCAGTGCCTCCCATTCCGGCATCGTCAGCACGACGCCAAAGTGGCGCACCGGCACCGCATGGCCGTCGACCGCGCTGGTCGCGCGGTGGCCCGCCTCGTCGGGTGACAGGTGGGCCACGATCTGGTGCCCGAAGAAATCAAAATCGACCCACTCCGGGGACGAACGGCCCTCGGGGCAGCCGAGCAGCTCGCCATAGAAGCCGCGCGCCAGCGCCAGCGAAGTCACGGGAAAAGCCAGGTGGAAGGGGGACAGTTCAGCCATGGGGAAAGCGAAAGGGAGAGGGCCCTTCATGGTAACCCATGCCCCAGCACGGTGCGCCCGCGCTGCGGCTACCATCAGCCCATCGCGGCACCGGCCGCGCAGACGCGGAGCGTGCATGCGAATCCTCCTTCTTGGCAGCGGCGTGATCGGTACCAGCTGTGCCTACTACCTGGCCCGCGCCGGACACACGGTGACGGTGGTCGACCGCCAGTCCGGCCCGGCGCTGGAGACCAGTTATGCCAATGCCGGCGAGGTCTCCCCCGGCTATTCGGCGCCCTGGGCCGGGCCGGGTGTTCCGCTGAAGGCGATCCAGTGGATGCTGATGCAGCACAGCCCGCTGGTGATCTGGCCGATGCTGGACCCGGCGATGTGGCGCTGGGGCGCGTCGATGCTGCGCAACTGCACCGCGGCGCGCTACGCGATCAACAAGGGCCGCATGGTGCGGCTGGCCGAATACAGCCGGGACTGCCTGCGCCAGTTGCGCGCCGACACCGGCATCCAGTACGACGAGCGCATGCAGGGCACGCTGCAATTGTTCCGCACGCAGAAACAGTTCGACGGCACCGGCAAGGACATCGAGATCCTGAAGCAGTACGGCGTGCCCTTCGAACTGCTGGACCGCCCGGGCTACATCGCCGTCGAGCCGGCCCTGGCGCAGGTGCAGGAGAAGTTTGTTGGCGGCCTGCGGCTGCCGGGGGACGAAACCGGCGACTGCTTCAAGTTCACGAACCGGCTGGCGGCGATGGCGCAGCGGCTCGGCGCGGAGTTCCGCTACGGCGTGCAGATCCGCGGCATCACGCGCGACAACACCCGCATCACCGGCGTGGCCACCGACCAGGGCATGCTGCAGGCCGACGCCTACCTGGTGGCGCTGGGCAGCCATTCGCCGCTGCTGCTGCGCCCGCTGGGCATCCGGCTGCCGGTGTACCCGGTCAAGGGCTACTCCATCACCGTGCCGATCGAGGACGCCAGCCAGTCGCCCGAGTCGACCATCATGGACGAGACGCACAAGGTGGCCGTGACCCGGCTGGGCGACCGCATCCGTGTCGGCGGCACCGCCGAGCTGGCCGGCTACAGCCTGGCGCTGCGCGAGCCGCGCCGTGCGACGCTGAACCATGTGCTGACCGACCTGTTCCCGCGCGCCGGCAATGTGGCACGCGGCGAGTTCTGGACCGGCCTGCGCCCGATGACACCCGACGGCACGCCGGTCGTCGGCGGCTCGCCCTACCCGAACCTGTACCTGGCGACCGGCCACGGGACGCTGGGCTGGACGATGGCCACCGGCACCGGCCGCGTGATGGCCGACCTGCTGTCCGGCAAGGCCCCGGAGATCAGCATGGACGGCCTGACGCTGGCGCGCTACCCGAACGCCTTCGCGCGGCCGGCCTGACTCCCCCACGCGCCCGGGCCCTGCACGGCGGGCCGGAAGATGGGTCCGGCTAAACTCGCCCCATGACCCCAAGGCCTGCCCCGCGTGTTTCCTTCAAGGCGCAGATGCTCCAGGTCCGCGAGGAGGCCATCATGCAGGCGGTCAACCGTCTGCTGGCGGAAAAGGGCTTCGATGCGATGACGGTCGACGAGGTCGCCGCCCGCGTCGGCATCGCGAAGGCCAGCCTCTACAAGCACTTTCCGAGCAAGGAAGACCTGGCCGCCGCCGCGATGGTGCGCGTGATGCGCCGGGCCCAGGAGTTCTTCGGCGCGCTGTCCGGCGCGGCGCCGCCGCTGGAGAACCTGCGCTCCGCCGTGCGCTGGACGATGGCCCTGAAGCTCGCGGGCGACATGCCGGCACTGCCCAGCCAGAACTCCAGCCTGCGCGCCACGCTGATGAGCAACCGCGAGTACATGGACGGCCTCATGGAGGTCAGCGACCGGCTCGGCGCCTGGATCGAGGCCGCACAGGCTGACGGCAGCCTGAGCCGCAAATACCCGCCGATCGCGGTGCTCTATACGCTGTATGCGCGCGCCTGCGACCCGGTGCTGGAGTTCCTGCAGATGGGCGGGCAGCACAGCCCGGAAGAGATCATCGAGCTGGTGCTGGCCACCTGCTTCGAGGGGCTCAACGCGCGCTGAGCCCCGGCGGGTGCGTCAGCGCACCAGCAGCACCGGCACCCGGCAATTCGCCAGCACCTGCGTGGCGACCGAGCCCATCACCAGATTGCCCAGTGCGCCGTGACCGTGCGAGCCCATCAGCAGCAGGTCGTACTTGCCGGCGGCGGCGAACTTGGCGATCGCCTCGCCGGCCGGGCCGACCTTCCAGCTGCTCTTGGCGTCGATGCCGTGGCGCAGCAGGAACTTGGCCACCGGCGCGAGCGTGCGCTCGGCCTCCTCGGTGTGGAAGTTGTCCGCAATCTCCTTGCCCAGCGCCGCGCGCGCCCGGGTCGGCAGCGGAGCAACGGCGGTAAACATCGTGTAGTCGTTCGCTGTCGAGAAGGTGTCGTCGTGGGTCACCAGGTAGGCCAGCATCTTCTTGGTGTAGGGGCTGCCGTCGACGGCGAGCAGGATCTTCATGCGTGTGCTCCTGTGGGGGTTGGTGGAGCCAGTTTAGTACCGGCCCCCTGGCGCGTCTTGATCCGTGTCAATCAGCAGGTCGGCGCGAAAACCCGCCTGCTCGTTCTTGCGCACATAACCCAGCGGGTTCGCGACCACGCGACAGCCCTGCTGCCGGTAGTCGCTGGGCGCATGCAGGTGGCCATGCAGCCACAGGTCGGCGGCGGGCAGCAGGTCGTCCCAGGCGTTGCAGAAGCCGGCGGTACCGGGCGTGCAGCCGTAGCGCGGGTCGGCGCTGCGCAGGCTGGGGGCGAAGTGCGTGACGACGACCGTCCGCCCGCCAAAGGGCTGCGCCAGCGCCTGCTCCAGCCAGGCGCGGCAGGTCAGCGCGAGTTCGCGCACCTGCGCGGCCAGCAGCGGCTCGCCGGCGCGGACGGCGCCGGTCGTGCGCAGGTAGTAGTTGGCCGCGCGGAAGGCCTTCTCGCGGGCCGCCAGCTGTTGCCCCAGTGTGGCACCGGGCTGCTCCGGCGCCGGGCCCAGCGCGTCGAAGTCGCTCCAGCCGGTGGTGCCGACGAAACGTACCCCGCCCAGCACCACGGTTTCGCGCTCCAGCCAGTGGATGCCGAGCTGCGT
Source organism: Rhodoferax sp. (assembly GCA_016790475.1). GTDB lineage: Bacteria > Pseudomonadota > Gammaproteobacteria > Burkholderiales > Burkholderiaceae_C > CAISIP01. The sequence goes on from JAEUOX010000006.1 coordinate 39,370, forward strand.
GCAGACCTCCTGCAGCCGGGCATGGGTTTCGTCGAAGTCGCGCAGGTCGTACTCATGGTTGCCGGGCACGTACACCACCGGCACCGGCCAGCCGTGCCGTGGCGAGAAGCGCTCCAGGCCGAAGCAGTCGCCCTGCAGCAGCGAGCCCTTCTGGTAGGAGCCGATGTCGCCGGCCAGCACGAGCACATCGGCGCCTGCCGCCGGCGCGGGGCGCAGCGCCGGATGCACCTCCAGATGCAGATCGGACAGCAGCTGGATCTTCATCGCGAGGGCCTCACTCCGCGACCGGGGGCTGCACCGAGCGCCGGATGGCCTCACGCAGCCAGCGGTGGGCACTGTCCTGGTCGCGCCGGCCGTGCCAGAGCGCATCCACATGGACCGGCGGCACGCTGAAGGGCAGGTTGCGCAGCACCAGTGCATCGGCGATGCCGGTGACCCCGACGAAATGCCGCGGCAGCACCGTCAGCAGGTTCGAGTTGGCCACGACCCGCCCCGCGGTGAAGAACTGGTTGACCGTCAGCACGACGCGCCGCTCCCGGCCCAGCGTGGCCAACGCCTCGTCAATGAAGCCGAACGGGCGGCCGCTGAAGCTTACCAGCAAGTGGCGCGCCGCACAGAAGCGGTTCAGCGTCAGCGGACCGCTGGCCAGCGGGTGGCCGGCGCGCATCACGCAGACATATTCGCCGTCGTACAGGCGCTGCGTCGCGAACGGCACCGGCCGGCCGACCTGCGCGCGGTCCGTCAGGTCTGCCAGCACGGCGGGGAAATGCCCGGCGGCCAGATCGACGACCTCCTCGTCCAGCAGCTTGCGCGGGTCCCGCGTGGCCAGCGGCACGACACGCAGCGAGACACCCGGGGCCTCGGCCTCGACGATCTCCAGCAGCCGCGGCACCAGTTCGGCCGCGGTGGCATCCGCCATCGCCAGCACGAAGGTGGTGTCGGCCTCGGAAGGGACGAAGCGGCTGGGCGCCAGCGACTGCTGCAGCTGGCGCAGCGCGTCGCGCACGGCCGGCCACAGCGCCAGCGCCCGCGGCGTGGGCTCCATGCCCTGGCCATGGCGGCGCACCAGCTCGTCGCCCAGCGCGTCGCGCAGCCGGCGCAGCGCATTGCTGACGGCGGGCTGCGTCAGCGCCAGGTTGCGCGCGGCGCGCGTCAGGCTGCGCTCGGCCATGACCTCGTCGAACACGCGCAGCAGGTTCAGGTCGAGCGTGCGGAAGTTGAGGAGATGGGAGAGCGGCGGCATGGCGGAATCCATCTATTCTGACTGTGAATGATAGGAATCACAAAGATAAAGTTGAGACATATAAGTAGTAACCCTAGTATTGGTCTGTGCCTTCATTCCTGCGCACGCCGTTGAAAGGACGATCCATGACCAGCTTCACCCATTCCGACTTCCCGACCAGCCATGCCGGCATCGGCCGCATCCTGGCTGCGGCGCGGGCCGCGCAGGCGCTGGCCGGGCGCATCCGGCAGGCGCGGAGCCTGTTCGCGCTGCTGCTGGCGGGCAGCCTGTCGGCCCTCGTCGTGGTGGCAGACCAGTGGGTCAGCACCTGGGCCGATGGCCAGATGGTGGTGGCCTGGGTGGCCCTGTGGCTGATGCTGTTTGGCGCGCTGCTGCTGTTTGCAGAGGCGTCCCACGGCGGCCTGGAAAGAGTGGCTGCCCGCGTCCATGCCTGGCGCCAGGTCCATGCCCAACGCCGCCAGGAAGAGGCCGTCTGGCGCTTCGCGCTGGCCGACCCGCGCTTCATGCGCGAGCTGCAGGCCGCCCGCTACCGCGCGGAAACCGAGGCCGAGCAGGCCGGCACGCCGGCACCGGCCTGGCCGTTCAGCCACATGCCGTCGGTTGCAGCGAGCCGCCCCTGGCACCTGCCGTGAGGCCCGGCCGGGCCCCCAGACGCGGGCCCGGCGCCGATTCATTCATCACCATGGCGAATAACGGGCATCACAAACATCCATTGGAAATAGTCGCGGGTTAACCCTAGCATTGAAGGTGCACCGCAGACCCTGCGGCCATTTCATCGAAGAGACACTGCCATGCTGACCCCGACCCTGCCCACCTCCGGCTTCGCCCCGGCGCACGCTGCGCCCACCGTGGCGACCGGTGCCACCTCTGCCTCCGTCCGCCCGCTGGCCGCCCTGCTGCTGGCGGCGATCGTCTCGGCGCTGCTGGTTGCCGCCGATGCGCTGATCGACACCTATGCCGACGGCCACCTGCTGCTGGCCTGGTCCATCCTGTGGGCCATCGGCTTCGCGGCGATGGCGCTGTTTGCCGATTCCGCCCGCCAGGCGGCGCGCCGCCTGCTGGCCTCGGCCAGCACCTGGCGTGCCCGCCGCGAGGCCCAGGCCGCCGACGCGACCCTGTGGGCCCTGGCCCAGCGGGACCCGCGCATCATGGCCGACCTGCAGGCCGCGATGGAGCGCGCCCGCGCCGAACGCTGCGAGACCGAGCTGGCGCATGGCCGTGCCTGGGTGGCACACCGCCCGGTCGGCACGCTGAATGCCGCCTACACCGGCCCGCGCCGGATGTACCGCAGCGCACCGATGACCGGCCTGCCGATGCACCAGTGCATGTATCCGGCAGGCTGAACCGCGCTGCGCGCCCTGCGCGGCGCGCTGTGCCGTACGATCGGCCATCTTCCTGATGCGCCCGTTGCCGCCGCCGCGGCAGCGTTCCTGCCATGCGAATCCTGCTTGCCGAGGATGACCTGATCCTTGCCGACGCCCTGTGCCGGGCGCTGGTGCAGTCCGCCTACGCGGTGGACATCGCCGACAACGGTGAGCAGGCCGACCGGTCCCTGGCGCTGGGCATCTACGATCTGGCGATCCTGGACATCGGCCTGCCGGGCATCGACGGCCTGGAGGTGCTGCGCCGCCTGCGGGCCCGCAAGTCCGCCGTGCCGGTGCTGATGCTCACCGCGTTCGACACGCTGGCGGACCGCGTCCGCGGCCTGGATCTCGGCGCGGACGACTACCTCTCGAAGCCCTTCGACCTGCCGGAGCTCGAAGCCCGCGTGCGGGCGCTGCTGCGCCGCGGCAGCCCGCATCCGGCGCCCTCGCTGCAGCATGGCGGCCTGCGGCTGGACACCGTGGACCGGCGCGTCTACCACGACAACCAGCCGATCGAGCTGTCGGCCCGGGAGTTCGCGGTGCTTGAGCTGCTGATGATGCGCGAGGGCCGGGTCGTCAGCAAGGAGCACATGGTGAACCACCTGTACGGCTGGGGCGACGAGGTCGGCCCGAACGCGATCGAGGTCTATGTGCACCGGATCCGCAAGAAGCTCGAACCGCTCGGCTGCGAGATCCGGACGGTGCGCGGCATGGGCTACCTGATGGAGCGCAAGGGTGGCAAGCCCTGAGCCTCGCCTGCAGCGCAAGCTGCTGGCCTGGCTGCTTGGTCCGCTGCTGGCGCTGCTGGTGGTGGACACCGTCGTCAGCTATGGGCTGTCGGTCAACTTCTCGCACCGCGCGCACGACCGCTCGCTGCTGGAGATCGCGCGCGAGGTGGTGCTGCATGTGCATGGCGAAGGCCGCAGCCCGCGGCTGGACATGTCGCCCGCGGTCGAGCGCATGCTGCTCGTCAACCAGGACGACCAGGTCTTCTTCCGGCTGGACTCCGCCGAGGGCGCGCTGCTCGGCGGTGACGCCGCGATCCCGCGCTCCGGTCCGCCACCGGACCCCGCCGCCACCCCCCGCTTCCGCGACGCGGTGCTGCACGGCCAGCCGGTGCGCATGGTGGAGGCCTGGCTGCCCTACGACGACCGCACGGGCGGCAGCGCCCGCGTGCTGGTCCAGGTGGCCGAGACGCTGAACCGCCGGCAGCAACTGGCCTGGGAGATCCTGGCCAGCGTCGTCGTGCCGCAGTTGCTGCTGATCGTGCTGGCGGGCGTCGTCGTGCGCCTGGGCGTGGTGCGCGGCCTGCGGCCCCTGCGCCGGCTGCAGACGGCCGTCTCCGACCGCTCGCACCGGGACCTCAGCCCGATCGACCTGCAAGGCGTGCCGGCCGAGGTGAAACCGCTGGTGCAGGAGGTCAATGCGCTGCTGGCCCGGCTGGACACCACGCTGGACGTGCAGAACCGCTTCATCGCGGATGCCGCGCACCAGCTCAAGACACCGGTCTCCGGGCTCAAGGCCCAGATCGAGCTGGCGCTGCGCGAAACGGATCCGGCGCGCGTGCAGCATTCGCTGGCGCAGCTGTATGTCGGTGCGGACCGGCTGTCGCACCTGGTCCGCCAGCTGCTGTCCCTGGCGCGCAACGAGCCGGGCGCGGCCGACGCGATGCGGCGCGAGCCGATCGACCTGCATGCGCTGGCGGTCGATGTGGCGATGGGCTGGGTGCCCAACGCGCTCCAGCGCGACATCGACCTGGGCTTCGAGGCCCAGGTCGAGCAGGCGATGATCCACGGCGACGCGGACCGGTTGCGCGAGCTGATCAACAACCTGATCGACAACGCGATCCGCTACAGCCAGTCCGGCGGCCGGGTCACGGTCGCGGTGGCGCGGATCGCCGACGGCCGGATCCAGCTGTCGGTCAGCGACGACGGACCGCACATTCCGGTGGCCGAACGCTCCCGCATCTTCGAGCGCTTCCACCGCCTGCTGGGCACCCACACCGACGGCAGCGGGCTGGGGCTGGCCATCGTACGGGAGATCGCCGCGCTGCACCAGGCGACGATCTCGCTGGAGGAAGACCGCGACGGCATCGGCAACACCTTCCACGTGCTGTTCCCGGCTTCCCCGCCGGCCGGCGCCCCCGCGGCGCCGTAAGCTTGCCGAAAGCCATCGGACATCCTGCCGTCAGCCAGCCGGCAGAGGCCTGAAAGCCTGCCTGCCTATCCTCGAAAGCGTCGTGTGCCGCCCCCTGGCGGCACTTGCAAACACTTCCCAGGAGACCTGCATGGCTGCATTCACAACGGCGGAGTTCTGGCTCGCGCTGGCCCAGATCATCATGATCAACATCGTGCTCAGCGGCGACAACGCCGTCGTCATCGCGCTGGCGTCGCGCTCGCTGCCGCCGGCCCAGCAGAAGAAGGCGATCCTGTTCGGCAGCGTCGGGGCGATCGTGCTGCGGGTGGTGCTGACGTTCTTCGCGGTCTACCTGCTGAGCCTGCCCTACCTGAAGCTGCTGGGCGCCGCGCTGCTGCTGTGGATCGGCATCGACCTGCTCAAGGGCGAGGACGACGAGACCGAACTCGAAGGGCATTCCCACCTGAGCGGCGCGATCAAGACCATCATCGTGGCCGACCTGGTCATGAGCCTGGACAACGTGATCGGCGTGGCCGCGGCGGCCAAGGGCAATGTGCTGCTGCTGGTCATCGGCCTGGGCGTCAGCATCCCGCTGATCATCTACGGCAGCACGCTGATCCTGAAGCTGATGACCCGCTTCCCGGTGATCATCACGATTGGCGCCGGCCTGCTGGGCTGGGTGGCCGGCGAGATGGCGATGGGCGATCCGGCGATCAGCGACTGGAGCCACGCGCACCACAACTGGCATACCGTGGTGCCGGCCATCGGCGCGGCCCTGGTGATCGCGATCGGCAAATGGCGCGCCAGCCGCAGCGCGCTGCGCAGCGTCGAGCCGACTGAACTCAGCCACCAGGCTGCCAAGTAGGCCCCACCCCGGAGGCACCGCGATGAAGAAGATCCTGATTCCGATCGACGGGCGCAGCAGCCCGGCGCGCACCCGCTCCGCCGTGGGCGAAGCCGTGGCCATCCACCACCGGGAACCGGTGCAGATCCACCTGCTCAGCGTGCAGCCGGCGGTGTCCGGCCATGTGGCGATGTTCTTCGGCCGGGGCGAGCTGGCGGACATCCACCACCGCGTGGCGGACGAGGAACTGGCCGCCGCACAGGCGCAGCTGGACGCGGCACGGGTTCCCTATGTGGCGAGCTACATCGTGGGGCGGCGCGCGGAAACCATCGTGCAGCATGCCCGCACGATCGGCTGCGACCGGATCCTGATGGGCAACGAGGCACCGGCCACCGGTGTCACCCTGTTCGGCAGCCTGGCCCAGCAGATCCGCCAGCTGATGGCCGGCAGCAGCGACTGCCAGGTGCTGGGCTCCTGAGGAGCCCCCGCCCTGGCGTCGCCGCTCAGGCGGCCAGACGCGTCTCGATGCGGGCCTTGGTCTCCTGCAGCTCGCGCGGCAGATGGTGGGCCAGCTGCTGGAACAGGTCGGCGTGCAGCTGCAGCTCGGCGCGCCAGGCGGCCTTGTCGATGCTGGTCACCGTCTGGAACTGCTCGGTGCTGAAGTTCAGGCCGGTCCAGTTGAGTTCCTCGTAGGCCGGGCTGATGCCGAACACATGCTCCTGGCCCTGCGCGGTGCCCTCGATGCGGTCGATCATCCACTTCAGCACGCGCATGTTCTCGCCATAGCCGGGCCAGACGAACTTGCCGTCGGTGCCCTTGCGGAACCAGTTCGTCGTGTAGATGCGCGGCAGCCGGGCGCCGGCCGCGGTGAGCTTCTCGCCCATGCCCAGCCAGTGCTGGAAATAGTCGCTCATGTTGTAGCCGGCAAAGGGCAGCATCGCGAACGGGTCGCGGCGCACGACACCCTGCTGGCCGGCAGCCGCGGCGGTGGTCTCGGAGCCCATCGTGGCGGCCATGTAGACGCCCTCGACCCAGTTGCGCGCCTCGGTGACCAGCGGCACGGTGGTGGAGCGGCGCCCGCCGAAGATGAAGGCGTCGATCGGCACGCCGGCCGGATCGTCCCAGGCGCTGTCGAGCGCCGGATTGTTGGTCGCGGCGACGGTGAAGCGCGCGTTCGGGTGCGCGGCGGGGCGCAGCTTGCCGTCCGGCTGCAGCGCGCTCTCGGGCGTCCAGTCCTTGCCCTGCCAGTCGATCAGGTGGGCCGGCAGGCTGCCGCTGTCCTTCTCCAGGCCCTCCCACCAGACGTCGCCGTCATCCGTCAGCGCGACGTTCGTGAAGATGACGTTCTTGTCCAGGCTGGCCATGCAGTTCGGATTGGTGACCAGGTTGGTGCCCGGTGCCACGCCAAAATAGCCCGCCTCCGGGTTGATCGCGTACAGCCGGCCGTCGGCCTGGGGCTTGATCCAGGCGATGTCGTCGCCGATCGTCGTGACCTTCCAGCCCTCGAAGCCGGCCGGCGGCACCAGCATCGAGAAGTTCGTCTTGCCGCAGGCGCTCGGGAAGGCCGCCGCAACGTGGTACTTGCGACCCTGCGGATTCGTGACGCCCAGGATCAGCATGTGCTCGGCCAGCCAGCCGGGCGCGCTGCCCTGCGAGGCAGAACGGCCCATCGTGGACGCGATGCGCAGCGCAAAGCACTTCTTGCCGAGCAGCGCATTGCCGCCGTAGCCCGAGCCGTAGGACCAGATCTCGCGCGTTTCCGGGAAGTGCACGATGTACTTGGTCTTGCTGCAGGGCCAGCGCACGTCCGCCTGGCCGTCCGCCAGCGGGGCGCCCACGCTGTGCACGCAGGGCACGTACTCGCCGTCGGCGCCGAGCACGTCGTACACGGCGCGGCCCATGCGGGTCATGATCTTCATGTTGACGGCGACATAGGCGCTGTCGGAGAGCTCGATGCCAATGTGCGCGATCGGCGAGCCCAGCGGGCCCATCGAGAACGGCACCACGTACATCGTGCGGCCGCGCATGCAGCCGTCGAACAGCGCCGGCGTGCCGTCGGCCTGGCCGTTCTGCAGCAGGTCGCGCATCGCGGCCGGGGCCATCCAGTTGTTGGTCGGGCCGGCTTCTTCCTTGCTGGCGCTGCAGATGAAGGTGCGGTCCTCGACGCGGGCCACATCGCTCGGGTCGGAGCAGGCCAGGAAGGAGTTCGGGCGCTTGACCGGGTTGAGCTTGCGGAAGGTGCCGGCGTCGACCAGCTGCTGGCACAGGCGGGCGTATTCCTCGTCCGAGCCGTCACACCAGACCACCCGGGCCGGTTTGGTCAAGGCGGCCATCCGGCCCACCCAGGCCAGCAGGCCCTGGTGACGGACATACGAGGGGGCGCCCAGGCGAAGCCCTGCGTCTGCGATTGCGTTCATGAAAAGACTCCAGAGGTTGATAAATCGTCTTTTCAAAGGAAACGGCGGAACCGGCGCACGCCCGGGGCAGGCAACAGCGCTCACTTTGAAAAGAGGACAGGGCCTCTTCGATCCGCAACAGCGTGTTCGACGACATTGCAGCGCAGCCCCGCAAACCGCCGGTAGCGGATGCAGACACCAGCGCACGCCCCGGGTGAGAGGCCATGCACCAGCGGGCTGGCACGGATGATTTTAGGAAGGCAGGGGGACGGTTACGTTCGGGTTACCGTCAAAAGATATGCAAAACCGGCATTAATTTATGCGCTTTGCATTTGAATGCGGGGCCGCGGAACGGGCCCCGGCGACGCGTCAGGCCATGAAGACGGCGATGAAGGCCAGCAGCAGCATCAGCACGCCGCCGGCCACCGGCAGCACGATGGGCATCAGCGGGACGATCTTCTCCACCGGGTCGGCGGAAGCGTCGTCAGAGTGGTGGTGGGGCGCGGACATGGCATTCCTTGGGTAACGATTGCGGGAGAGCCCGGATTTTAGCCACAGGCGCCTGGCCTCAGCCGCCGCGGTACAGCGGCAGCGCGGCGATGCGCTGCTCGATGTCGGCCATCATCCGGCGGTAGGGCGGGGCCCCCACACCGCCGAAGCGGCGCAGGAACTCCGACTCGGCCATGAACTCCGGCAGGTCGCGCACGTCGGGGATCAGGTCGGCCTCGCGCAGGCCGCGCGCGAGCACGGGGTCGAGGCGGGCCCGCGCGTCCGGGCCGGCCATCGCCAGTGCGCCGAACCGGGTTCCGGCCCGGTCGGCGGCGATGTCGTTGAACGAGAAGCCGCTGCCGCGCCGCGCATCGTCCACCTCCTTGTAGAGGCCGACCGCGTCGGACAGCGGGCTGCCGGCCGTCGCCGTCAGCGCGGCCGAGATCGTGAAATGCTGCGGGAAGTCGGTGCGCCCGGCCAGCGTGACCACCCGGCGGGCTGGCACCGGCCAGCTGCGCGCAGAGGGCACCAGCGCCGCCAGGCCCTTGCCGTTCACATAGAACGCCAGCACCACGACCATGGCCCGGTGCTCCAGTGCCGCGTCGCCCTGGGCGGCACGTTCGCGTGCCAACTGCAGCAGGGGGCCGAGCAGGCGCTCCAGGCTCACCGGCTGGTCCCGCGGCAGGCTGCTGGTCAGCGCGACCAGGCGGTCCTGGTAGGCGCGCCAGCGCGCCTGCTCCTCCGGCGGCACCAGCACCGACTTGATCTGGCTGGCCGCCGCCACACTCCACTCGAAATTGACCTGCAGCAGCCCGGGCGTGATGCTGACGCGCTTGATGACGTCGGCCGCCGCGCCGTAATCGGCGCTGCCCTCCAGCCGCGACATCGCCAGGCGCAGCAGTAGGTTGCACAGGAAGGCCGGCACCCGGAGATGGCCGATGCGCAGCGCATCGAAGGCCGGCAGGCGCGCGCCGTCGTGCAGCGCCGCGTCGATGTTCAGATACCGCCCCAGCGGGTTGGCCGGCAGCCCGATCGACACCCGCACGACCGCCAGGCCGTCCTGCAGGGTGACCCGCGCCGCGCCCTTCCCCACACGGCTTGCGAGGTAATTGGACGTGATCTCCAGGTCCTCCTGGGACAGCATCATCGTGCGCAGCACGCCCGGGCGCATGCGGCGGGGGTCGTGGCGGTCCATGATGCGCCTGGCCCGCGCGATGTGATCCGGCGTCAGCGCAACCTCGTTGACGACCAGCGGCTCGTCCTGTACCGCCAGCCACAGGCCCATCAGGGCGCCCACGGGCAGCAACAGCACGCCGGCCAGAAACAGCCGCAGCAGCCAGCGCATCACGGCCGGGGGCACGCGCGCGCGGCGCACAAACGGGCAGTTTCACGCATGGCCGCAGCTTAGCCCATCGTCGCCGAATTTTCCGGTGGGGTCTTCCATCCGCGGCCGGACTGCGTTATGGTCCCATCGACATCCGATTCGGAGGCGTTTGATGGTCAAGCGTTTGGTGAATGAGCGGTCCCAGGGCCTGGTGCTGGCCTCGCCAGGGCTCGCGGACGCCCCGGTTCTGGACCTGATGTGCTCGCACTTCGTGCTGACGCTGGCAGCGCGCCGCGGGTCCAACTTCAATGTCCGGCGCGACCTCAACAGCGTGATCGGCCTCACCGGCCGCCACCTGGTGTGGCCCGCTCCCATCTTGCGCCGGCTGCGCGAGTTCCTCGGGCGGCGCTGCACCAGCAACGAATACTGGCGCGGCCACGCCGGCCTGGGCGACCAGGAGTTTCTCGCGCGACACGGCACGTGGCGCGGGCCCTACGAGGAAGGCACGCTGTTCTTCTACCTCGACGAGTACGCCAAGGACCAGCCCAAGGACCTGATCGCGCTGCTCACCAGCACCGGCGAATGGCTCACGCGCGCGCTCAAGAAGCAGTCCACGCTGGTGGAGAAGAACATCGACGCGCTGGCCGGCCTGCTGCAGCTGAACCAGGCCGAGCGCGCGCTGCTCCTGTATGGCACGCTGGCCCGCTACCAGCGCGACCTGCGCAGCATCCTGGTGGAGTTCAAGGTCAACAACGCGCCCGAGGCCTATGCGGCGATCGCCGAGCTGGCCGGCGTCAATGCCACCGAAGTTGGCGAGGCGCTGCGGGCCGGCTCGCGGCTGGAGCGCATCGGCCTGGTCGAGAACCTGATCTCCGAGCACAACATCACCGACCTGGCCGACCTGATGAAGGTCAGTGAGAAGCTGCCGCCGGTGCTGATGCGCGAGTACCGCGACCAGGCCGAGCTGATGGCAGTGTTCACGCGGCCCTCCAGCAAGACCGCGCTGGGCCTGGCGGATTTCAGCTTCGTCGCCGAGGACACGCAGATGCTGTGCGCGCTGCTGCGCCATGCGGTGACGCGCAAGGCGGCCGGCATCAACGTGCTGCTGTACGGCCCGCCCGGCACCGGCAAGACCGAGCTGGCCAAGGTCGTCGCGCAGGAGGCCGGCCTGGAGCTGTTCGAGGTGGAATACGCCGACCGCGATGGCAACTCGCTCAGCGGCAGGGACCGCTACCGCTCGCTGCAGATCGCACAGGTCTTCCTGAAGGGCAGCGCGCAGGCGGCGCTGCTGTTCGACGAGGTCGAGGACGTGTTCCCGCCGATCTCCAGCGAGGCTGCGCAGCTGCTGGCCCGCGCGGAGCAGGTGGCGGCGCCGTCGAGCGGCAGCGTCAGCGGCAAGGCCTGGGTGAACCAGATCCTGGAATCCAACACCGTGCCGACGATCTGGGTGACGAACCGGATCGAGCAGATCGACCCGGCCTTCCGGCGCCGCTTTGCGTACCACCTGGAGCTGAAGTCGCCGCCGCCCGGCGCCCGCGAGGGGCTGGTCCGCAAGACGCTCGAAGGCATGGCGGTGTCGGAACAGTTCGTCGAGAAGCTGGCCGGCCGCAAGGGCCTGACGCCGGCGCAGATCCGCACCGCGGTGCGCTTTGCCGATCTGGTCGGCCCCGCCGGGGACGCGGTACCGGCCGGCGCGATGGCGCTGAGCCCGGAGCGGCTGATCGAGCGCCAGCTGCGCAATGCCGACCTGGCGCTGGGGAATTCCGCCGAGCGGGCGGCGCGGGGCATGGTCACGCAGTACGACCTGTCGATGCTGCATGTGGAGTGCCGCTTCGAGCTGCCGCGCGTCGTGCAGGCGCTGCAGGCACGAGGCCATGGCAGCCTGTGCTTCTACGGCCCGCCCGGCACCGGCAAGACCGCGCTCGGCGAATACATCGCCCAGACGCTCGGGCGGCCGCTGCTCGTCAAGCAGGCCAGCGACCTGATGAGCAAGTATGTCGGCGAGACGGAGCAGCAGATGGCCGCGATGTTCCGTGAAGCCGAGGCGGAGCGCGCGGTGCTGCTGCTCGACGAGGCCGACAGCTTCCTGCAGGACCGCCGGGGCGCGCAGCGCACCTACGAGGTGACCGAGGTCAACGAAATGCTGCAGGGCATGGAGCGCTACAACGGCATCTTCATCTGCACGACCAACCTGCTGGACCGCCTCGACCAGGCGGCCTTGCGGCGCTTCACGTTCAAGATCCGCTTCAAGCCGCTGGCGCGCGCGCAGCGCGAGGCGATGTTCCAGGCAGAAGCGCTCGGGGGCGATGGCCGGGCCTGGCTGCCGGAGATGCGCGCCCGCCTGGCGCTGCTGGAGCAGCTGTGTCCCGGGGACTTCGCGGCGGTCAAACGGCAGGCGGTGATCCTGGATGCGGCGCTGGATCCGTTGGAGTTTCTGGAGCAGCTGGAGGCCGAACACCGGATCAAGCCGGAGGTGCGGGAGAGCCGGGGGATCGGCTTCCTGCAGTAGCGCGGGCGCCACGGGCGGGCGCCGCGCAGCGCGTCAGGCGCGGGCGGTGCGCCGCCGGTGGGCCACGGCGCCCAGCAGGCCGACACCGGCCAGCATCATCAGCCAGGATTCCGGCTCAGGCACCGCGGTCACGGTCATCGTGACGGGCAGCGCGGACGATGCCAGCGAAACGATGCCGGCACCGACGTCAGCGACATCGAGCTGCTCGATCTTCACCAGCGTCTGGCTGCCGAACAGTACCGAGGGGGCGACGTTGAAGGCCGTCGTGACAACAATGTCGCCTTCCAGCGGAGCGCTTCCGAGGAGCGTGAACCCGGCGCCGAAGAACAGCTCACCGGGGGCGCTCTGGCCGCCGTAGTAGTCGAAATCGCTGCCGGGGGCATGCTTCAGCGCATCCAGCTGGGCCAGGAACGCCGGCAGCGTCATCGCGCTGCCGAACACGGAGACCGAGGATTGCAGCGGGTTGAAGGTGAGCTGGGCCGGATCGTAGGACATCGTCATCGCCAGGCCGATGAACTCGTAGGGCCCGGTGAAGGCCAGCGTGAAGCTCGTGAAAGCCAGGCCACCGGGCGCTGCCGTGCCGTTCGTCACGCCGGAGACCGCGACGGTGGGTTCCGGGGGGGCGATCGTGGCGTGCGCAACACCACCCAGCATACCCAGGACGCCCCCGAGTACCGCGACGGACGCAATTTTCCAGAGTTTCATACCTTCTCCCTTGAATCACCTGACCGGTTGCCGACCCACAGCAAATATCGCGCCATGGCAAAAATCTCCATCAAAACAACAGCTTGCGGGTAGATTGCCGGCTGCACCACCGGACGCCCGTCAGGATTTCCGACACCGCGCGCCCGCATCATGGCCGCCCTGCGAAAAGCCGCCATCCGGCCCGTTTTCCCGGCCGGTCGTCGCCCTGGCTGCCCAGCCAGGAGCCCAGCCAGCTCTTCTGCGGAAGCTCGGTGGCGCCGGTCGGCGCCGCACTGCGGTCAAAGCGCAGTTGCGGCAGGCTCAGCGCCTGGGGTGCCGGCACGGACACGTCCACGCCCACCAGGCCCTGCTGCTGCGGCACCGGCGACGCCGGGATCTCCGGCGTGTCGAGGGGCAGGCCGGCCGCGGCCAGCGGCACCGGCCCGACCAGATGGATCGCGCCGTCGGTCGGGTCCGCGCCGGGGATCGGCTCGGGCTGCAGCGTCAGGTGCGTCTCGTTGAGCTGCACCCATTGCAGGTCCAGCGGAAGCACGCCGGAGGCGGCTTCAGCAATCCGGAAGTCCAGCTCCAGCAGGCTGCCCGAGCCGCCCGCGAGTGCCAGCAGGCTGCTCATGTCGACCTGCAGAACGCCGGGGCTGCGATCCACGACCAGCAGCTGGAAGTCTGCCGTGAGGCTGCCCAGCCGCACGCCGACCAGTTCCAGCGCGTCGGCCGGGAAGGCCAGCCGCAGCTGCACGCTGGCCAGCCCGGCCGCAGTGTCCAGCCGCACCGGTACCGTCACCCTGTCACCACTGCGCGCCTCGACACGGCCGAGATCGACCAGCGGATCGGCGCCCACGTAGGTGATGGCCGGGTAGCCCGGTATCGGCGGAATCGCGGTCTGGGCCAGGGCCAGGACTTTCTGATTGATCAGCCGCACATCGACGATCGTCAGCTGGCCGTTGCCGGCGGCGTTGCCGACGATCACCGGGTCGGCCGTCGGGTAGGCACCAAAGCCGGTGTCGATGCGGGACAACACCCGCTGCACATGCTGCGCGTCGTAGCTGGTGTAGACCGCGTTGCCGCTGGCGTCGCCCAGGTAGGCCGCCACATGGACCCCGTCGTCGGCAATCGCGGCGATCGCACCGCCATTGATCCGCACGTCGCGCAGGTCGAGCACCTGCTTGGCACCGTACTGGCTGGCGATCGTGGCATCCGGCACCCGGGCGGCCAGACGCACCAGATCGGTGGTGGCGTTGGTCAGACCACCCAAGCCGGTCACGCTGATGCGGACCTGGCCCGCGACGCTGAAGTCGGCACTGGCGCTGGCGCCTGCCACCGCCGCGCTGACGCCGGTGATCTCCAGCAGCGACGGATCGTAGGCCAGCGTGAATTCGACCGTGCTGGCCAGCGCGGCATTCGTGATGCGTACCGGCAGGCCGCTGCCGGTCGCCGGCAGGTTGACGTCCTGGCCGGCCCCGCGCGCAAAGTCCGGGATGCTCAGCGTCGCGCCGGTCGTGGCGGCCAGCGTGAAGCTGCGCAGGTAGTGGCCGCCTGCCGTCCCGTCGGCGTCGCCGTCCATCAGCCGGCCGTGCGTGTCGGCGAAGGCGCCCGCGCGGCTCTCCAGCGTCAGCTTGTAGGTGCCGGCGGGCAGCGCGGCCCCGGTCTTCACGAACGTGAAGCCCATCGCGTCGGCGTCCAGCACCATGCTGCCGGCCACGACGCGGTCGTTGGCGTCGCGCAGCACCGCATCGGCCGCGCCCCAGCTGTAGTCGATGCCGTCATAGAGGTTCAGCACCGTGGTGTCCAGCGCGCGGCTGAAGCGCACCTGGTAGCCCGCGTCGGTGGCCTGGAAGGTGGTGACGCGCAGCAGCTCCGGCTGCACCTGGAGCTGGAAGCTGCGCTCGTCGCTGCCACCCTGGCCATCCTGCACGCGCACCGTCACCGTCTCGCTGAATGCGCCGGCGGCGTAGGGCGCCGTCCACTGCAGCCAGCCGGTGGCCGGGTCCAGCACCGCGCCGGCCGGGCCGGCCTGCAACGTGTAGCCCAGCACATCGGTGGTGTCGGCATCGGTCGCTGCCAGCGACAGGCCGAGCACCTGGCCGGCGACCAGGTTCTGCGTGCCGACTGCCGGCAGCACCGGTGCATCGTTGACCGGCAGCACGGTGATCTGCACCGTGGCCACCGCGCTGTCCTGCGCGCCGTCGCTGGCGGTATAGGTGAAGCTGTCGATACCGTGGAAGTTGGCGTTCGGGCGGTAGGTGAAGCCGCCATCCGCATCCAGCGTCAGCTGGCCGTGCAGCGTGCCGGCGACCAGCGCCACGCCCAGGCTGTCGCCGTCCGGGTCGGTGTCGTTGCCCAGGATGCCGGCCGGATTCACCTCCAGCAGGCCGTCCTCGGCGACGCTGAAGCTGTCGTCCAGAGCGACCGGCGCGTCCGGCCGACCCATGACCTGGATGCTGACCGTGACCGGTGCCGAGGTCAGCGACTGCGACACATAGTCGATGCCGCAACCGCAGGTGAAGTACTCGCCGGCATCGGTGACACTGAACTGGAAGCTGTCGGCACCGAAATAGTCCGGGTTGGGCAGGTAGGACCAGCTGCCGCCCGGGTTCTGCACCAGCGTGCCATGGGCCGGACCGCTGACCAGGTTGAACAGCAGCGCCGTCGGCGCGGTCTCGACATCGGTGCCGGCCAGCTGGATCGCCAGCGGCGTGTCCTCCTGGGCCACCACCGCCTGCGGCGTGGCGGTCGGTGCGTCGTTGACCGGGATGACCTTGACGTTGATCGTCGCGGTCGCGCTGCCGCCCTGGCCGTCGGTGACCTGGAACACGAAGATGTCGTGGCCGACATAGTTGGAATCGGGCGTGTACAGCAGCTGGTGCGTCACCGGATCCAGCGGGCCCAGCGTGCCGTGCGCCATGGTGCTGACCAGGCTGTAGGTCAGCGGGTCGCCGTCCGCGTCGGTGGCCGTCAGCGTGATCAGCACCGGCTGCTCTTCCGAGGTCATCACGTACTGGCCCAGCGCGATCGGGGCGCTGTTCGGGCTGATGACCTGCACCGGCACCGGGCTGGCGTCGTAGCTGCCATCCTCGTCGGTGGCGGTGACCAGGATGTTGTACTGGCCGTCCAGCGCATAGACATGGCTGACCGACGCGGCATTGCCGGCGACGACCTGGATGTTGCCGTCGCCCCAGTTGATCTCCCACTGGCTCAGCGTATCGGCGCCGGGGTCGCTGGCCTCCAGCGACAGCACGTAGGCATCGCCCAGATCAACCTCGGCGGCGCCGCTGACCGTCAGCGTCGGCACGACGTTGTGCACCGCGATCTGGAAGCTGCGCGTGGTGCTGCTGTTGCCATCGCTGACCTGCACGACGACCGGCACGGCCGCCTCGCCATCGTCCGCTGTCCAGCTGAACAGGCCGGTGGCGGCCTGCACGCTGGCGCCCGACGGGCCGCTGACCAGGCTGTAGGTCAACGGCTGGCCTTCCGGATCCTGCCCGACCAGGTTCAGGCTCACGAGCTGGCCTTCGTTGACGGTCCGGTCCGCGACCGGCGCCAGCACCGGGGCGTCGTTGGTCGGCGTGATCGTCAGCGCGATCGTGCCGGTGGCCGAGGTCAGCGCCGTCGACGGATCGGCGTCGTTGCCGCCGCGGTCCCGCACGGTGTAGGTGAAGCTGTCGGTGCCGGCATAGTCGGCCTCCGGCAGGAAGTTCCAGACGCCATTGGCACCCTGCGTCAGGCTGCCATGCGCCGGGCCGTTGACCAGCGTGAAGACCAGGCCGCTGCGCGCGGTTTCCTTGTCGCTGGCCGGGAGCACGATCTGCACCGGCGTGTCCTCCGCCAGCGTGACCGCCTGGCCCGGGGCCTGCGGTGCGTCGTTGATCGGCGCGACCTGCAGCGTGATGGTCGCGGTGCGGGTGCCGAGCTTGCCGTCGTCCACCTGGAACTGGAAGCTGTCGGTACCCCAGTAGTCTGCCTGCGGCGTGTAGGTCACCTGGCGCGTGACCGGGTCGAAGCCGGACAACACGCCGTGCAGCGGATTGCTGGCCAGGCCGAAGGCCAGCGGATCGCCGTCGGCATCCGATCCGGACAGCGTGATCAGCACGCTGCCGTCCTCATTCACGGGCACGGTCTGGGCGTCCGCCACCGGCAGCGTGTTCGTGGAACGGTCGATCCGGAACACATGCAGGTAATCGCCGCCGGCGCTGCCGTTCGCGTCACCGTCCAGCGCATTGCCGGCAGTATCGTAGATCGCCAGCGTGCCCGACAGGCGCAGCCGGTAGAGCCCGTCAGCCAGCACGCCGCCGTTGAACTGCAGCGTCAGGTTGGTCTCCGGGAAGGAGTAGGCCGGCGTCAGGCCCAGCTTGACGTCGTCCTGCGTGTCGAGCAGGCCATCGGCACCGGCCGACAGCAATTCGTAGTTGGCAGGGCTGCGCGCCGAGATGCCGTCCAGCGACTCGCTGAAGCTCACCTGCACGCTGGAGAAGGCCAGCGCGGTGCTGCCGCCGCTGGCCGGCAGCTGGCTGATCCCGGTGACGGTCGGCGGCGCGACGTCGCTGGAGTCACCCTGGAACTCGTAGGCGCCGATGTCGAAGTAGTTCAGGCCCGGCGTGGCCGCCCAGCTCAGCGAGTTCGCCGAGGCCAGGTTGCCAGCGCCGTC
>JAEUOX010000072.1 GCA_016790475.1 Rhodoferax sp.
GGCAGCGTTCAGAAGCGGTTGTCCAGTCGGACCTCGGTGGAGCCGGCCGGCAGGCTGACGAAGTCGCCGTCGGTGCCGACCCGGATCGGGCCGTCGAAGATGCCCGGCGCGTCGCCGAGGAACGCGGCCTCCATGCCGGGCACCGGCAATGCCGGCACGATGTGGTTCAGCAGCAGGAAGCGCACGCCGGCGTCCCGCGCGATCTCGGCGGCCTGCTCCGGCGTGGTGTGGTAGTTCAGGATGTCGTTGAAGATCTTCTTCAGCTTCGGCCGGCCGGCCTGCGCGGCGCTGTGCTCCAGCACCGCCATCAGCCGCTCCGAGAGCGCCTCGTGCACCAGCAGGTCCACGCCGCGCGCCTCGCGCTGCACGACCGGGGACTTGCGGGTGTCGCCGCTGAGCAGCACGCTGCGGTCCTTGTACCGGATGCGGTAACCGATGGCCGGGTGGATCGGTGCATGGTCGACGCTGAACGCGGTGATCTCCAGATCACCGTCCTTCAGCACCACCGTCGGCAGCTGCTGCGCCAGCAGGAAGCTGCGCGCCTCGCCGCCAAAGCCGCTGGCCGGCACCGTCGCGTCACCGTGGTGGGCCACGCGGTAGTGCTGGTCCTGCTGGTAGGCCTGGCGCAGCCCGCCGACCACCTGCTCCACGCCGGGCGGCCCGTAGACCGGCACCGGCGCGGTGTTGCTGGTCGTGACCCAGCGCTGCAGCAGCACCTCGCCGAGCCCGTCGATGTGGTCGCTGTGGAAGTGCGTCAGGAAGATCGCCTCGACGTGGCCCAGCACGAAGCCGAGCCGGCCGATGTTGCGGGCGCTGCCACTGCCGGCATCGAACACGAACACCCGCTTGCCGGCGACCACGACGGTGCAGGGCCCGCTGCGCTCGGTGTCCGGGAAAGGCGAGCCGGCGCCGCACAGCGCCACATGCAGCCCGTCGGGCAGGCTGGGCACGACATCGGCTGCCAGCCGCCCCGGCGCGATGCGCTCGGCGATGCGCAGGCTCAGCGGCGCGCGGAACACGAAGGCCAGCGCCAGCAGCCCGGCAATGGCGATGGACAGGGACAGCAGCAATTTGCGCATCGTTCAGACTCCCAGCATGCGGGCCAGGCGCACCATCAGGCCCTGGGCCCAGGGCGCCACGTAGCGAAGTTTCGGGCGCCGCGCTTCGCAGGCCCGCACGATCTGCGCGACGATCGCGCGGGTGTCACGCGCCTCCAGCAGCGCGAAGACGCGCCGCTCGCGCGCCCGCATCTGTGCGGCCTGCGCATGGAAGTAGGAGGAGGCATCCATCCAGGCGTACTTGCGCTCCGTCATGGCCTGGTTGAAGCCGGTATGGATGGCGCCTGGCTCGATCAATGCGACGTGCACGTTGCAGCGCAGCTGGTCGAGCTCGGCGCGCAGGCCGGCGCCGGCGGCGGACAGCGCGAACTTGGTCATGGAATACGGCATCAGGAAGGGCATCGGGATCCGGCCGGCGATCGAGCTGACGAACAGCACGGTGCCCCGGCGCCGCGCAATCATGCCGCGCAATGCGAGCTGTGTCAGTTCCAGTGTCGCGAACAGGTTCACCTCGAAGGCGGCGCGCACCCGCTGCATGCCGACTTCGGCCAGCGATCCGGACTCGCCGACACCGGCATTGTTCAGCAGCACGTCCAGCGGCAGGTCCAGGATCTGCGCGCGGTCTTCCGGCAGCGTGATGTCCATCTTGAGCGTCTGCATCGCCACCCCCTGCGCGCTGCATTCGCCCTGCAACGCGTCAGCCTGGGCCTGCGTGAGCGTGGCGGCGATCACGCGGTGCCCGCGACGCGCCAGCGCGAACGCGGCATCGCGGCCGATGCCGCTGCCGGCACCGGTAATCAGGATCGTGCGCGCCTCCCGGCTCATGCCACATGCACCCGGGCCACGCGGCCCATCGAGCACCAGTAGAAGTCGCGGTCCCAGCCGGTGCTCGGAAACACCACGCCCTGCGTCAGCCCGCCGATGCGCACCCGGCCGCGCGGCGTGCCGGTCGTGATGTCGAGCACGATCACCTCCTCGCCCAGGCGCCGGTAGTCGTTGACGACCAGCTCGCCGGAATCCGGGTACAGCAGCAGGTGGCTGGCACAGCCGAAGTCGCGGTGGCTCCACAACGGCGCCAGCGCGCGGTCGGGCGCCTGCAGTTGCCAGGCCTGCAGCACCCGGTTGGCCGAGTCGTAGCCGACGACAATGCCGCGCGCGCTGTCGACCAGCGGCGGGTTCGTGATGCTGCCGCCGGCCAGGCCGCTCACCGGCCAGGCGGCGTGGTCGCCGCTGTCCTGCAGCGCGACGCGCAGCAGCCGGTTGGCAGTGCGACTGACGCCGGCGCCCACCATCGTGCGGAAATAGCGGTGCTGCCCGTTGTCCATGAACCAGGCGTCGGTGCCGTCGAGGACCGCGTCCCAGCCGTAGGTCTGCCGGCTGTCGCCGATGTAGTCCCAGCGCCAGCCTGGGTCGGGTTGCAGCTGGCGGGTGCCCGCGTCCCAGTGGTAGCGCTGCAGGCTGCGCACACCGACCACATAGACGGTGTTGCCGACGGCGCTGAGGCGGGCGATCGAGGGCTCCGGGCAGACCGTGTCCGCTCCGGCTGGCGCCAACGTCTCCGGGTCGATGACGCTGAGCCGCGCGGGCGTGGTGTCCGACAGGTTCTTCGTGACCAGCAGGCCGTTGTCCAGGATCACGAAGGAGTTGTAGGGCGCGTCCTCCGGCAGGCGCAGCGTGCCCTGCAGCGTGCAGTCGCGGCCCAGCCGGTGCAGGTGGCGGCCATAGACGACATAGAGCCGGCCGTCGCGGTGGACCGCCATGCCGCCCGGCCACATCGGCCCGCCGGCCAGCCGGGGGGAGCGCGCCAGCGGGCGCAGCGTCTGCGGGTCGATGCGCTCGACGCAGGCGGTGGTGGGAAGCCCGACGCGGGCGCGCAGCGCGGAATGCGTCAGCAGGAATACCTCGCCGGGCGCGCCGAGCACCGTCATCGTGGACAGCAGCGTGTTGCGGCTGACGCAGCGCAGCCGTTCTCCCGGCTGCAGGTAGAGCCCGCGTCCGCGGCGCGCGTGCTGCGGGCGCGCCGGGCCCCCATCTTCCCCGGGCCAGGGGCTGTCGAAGTAGCCGGCCGCCTGCATCAGCGCTTCCGGCGCCGGATCCGCAGGCCCACCACCAGCAGGACCAGCCCGGCCAGCGTGAGCAGCACCGGCGTGCGGTAGGTCGGGATCCAGTAGTTGATGAAGCTGTTGATCAGCACCTGGCGCACCGGGTCGTAGCCCTCGGGCATCGGCAGCAGGCCGTGGCTGAGCGCATAGGCCTCGTAGTCGGCCCGCATCGCGTCGAAGGCCTGCGGCAGGCTGGTGCGCAGGTCGCGCGTCTCGCCGGGGTCGGTCCGCAGGTCGTACAGGTGCCACTGGCCGTCCCCCACCGGTGGCAGATTGCGCACCAGCTTCAGGTCGCCCTTGAACAGCGCCTGGTTGCCGGAGAGCTCGTAGCCGAGCGGCTGGTCCGGCGGGCGGATCGGCCCCGGGTCGCCGCGCAGGGCCGGCAGCAGGCTGCGGCCGGCCAGCGGTTCGACCGGTTGCCCCCGCCAGCGGGTGCCGGGGTGGCGCAGCTGCGCCAGGTCCAGCAGCGTCGGCACGATGTCGTTCACATGCGTCAGGCTATGGTGGATCTGGTTGGCCGGTGCGCCCGGCACGCCGGCGATGATCAGCGGCACCCGGATGCCGCCCTCGCCGGCATAGAACTTGAACGTCGACAGCGGCGACGCCGCCGCACTGGCCCAGCTGGGACCCATGATGCCGTAGGCGCCCTTGCCGCCCAGGCGGTCGATGTCCTGCGAGTACTGCGTGGCCAGCCAGATCTGCGCGTCGGCATAGTCCGAGCCCTCGCTGCCGTTGTCCGACAGGAACACGAACACGGTGTTGTCGAACTCGCCGGTCTGGCGCAGGTGCGCGACCAGCCGGCCGAGATGGAAGTCCATCGCCTCCGCCATGCCGGCGTAGACCTCCATGCGGCGCTCCTCGTAGCGCCGCTCCTTGTCGCTGAGGCGATCCCAGTCACGCGTGGTGGGCATCGTGGCAAGCGGCGTGTCCTTCGGGATCAGGCCCAGCGCGGCGGCACGGTCACGCCGCTGCTGGCGCAGTGCCGTCCAGCCGTCCTTGTAGCGGCCGCGGTACTTGTCGATGAACTCCCGCGGCGCCTGCAGCGGCACATGGTTGGCCTGGAAGCCGAGGTAGGCGAAGAAGGGCTT
This sequence comes from Rhodoferax sp., assembly GCA_016790475.1. Lineage (GTDB taxonomy): Bacteria > Pseudomonadota > Gammaproteobacteria > Burkholderiales > Burkholderiaceae_C > CAISIP01. The sequence goes on from JAEUOX010000072.1 coordinate 4,249, forward strand.
GCCGCTGGACTGCCCGCTGCGCAGGTAGTCGATCATGCGGTCCACGAAATAGGCCGAGGAATAGAACTCCTTGGGCATCTGCGCTGGCTTGCCGTTCTCGAACCACTGCACGCTGGCGGAATGGGGCAGGTAGCGCTGCGCCGGGTCCCAGTTGTCGGAGCCGGTATCGCCCTGGATGATCGACAGGTCGAAGCCGCGGCGGTCCGGCAGGTTGTAAGGCTCGGAGCCGACATTCCATTTGCCGGTGATCATCGTCCGGTAGCCGCCCTCCTGCAGCAGGCTGGCCACCGTGACGACCTGCGGCGTCAGCGAGCCCTGGTAGCCCGGCCGGCCCAGATGCGCCTGCGGCATGGTCTCGCGCAGGTTGCCCACGCCATTGCGGTGGTTGTCCACGCCGGTCAGCAGCATCGAGCGCGTCGGTGCGCAGGAGGCGGCGACATGGAAATTGGAGAAGCGGGTGCCGGCGCGAGCCAGCGCATCCAGGTTCGGCGTGGCGATCTCGCCGCCAAAGGAACCGACGTCGGTGAAGCCCCAGTCGTCGGCGACCAGCACGACGATGTTCGGCCGCGTCGCGGCGCCCAGGCCGGCGCTGGCCGCCACCAGGCCGCAGGCGAGCAGGGTGGACAGCCAGCGCTTCATGGGCGACCCGCCTGCAGGGCATCCTGCACCGCCCACAGGCGGTCCTGGCCCCAGACGGCCTGATCGCCGACGCGGAACGAGGGCACGCCCCACAGCCCCTGCGCCAGCAGCGCCTCGCGGTTCGCCTCCGCCTCGGCGCGCCAGGCGTTGTCGCGCAGCGCGGCCTGGCAATCCCCCCAGTCCAGGCCGGCCCGCTCGGCGATGCGTCGCAGCCCCCGGTCGCTGCCGGCATCCGTGCCCTCGGCCCAGACCGCGCGCATGAAGGACAGCAGGTAGGCCTCCTCGCAGCCCTGGTGTCGGGCCAGCGGCATCAGCGCCAGGCCACGTTCGGTCGGGTGGCCGAGCGGGTCGTTCAGACGCCCGAAGGGCACGCCGTGCAGATGCGCTTCGCGCGCAGCATCCAGGCTGATGTAGCGGCGCTTCTCGGCGGGCACTGGCAGGCCGCGCATCACCATCGGCAGCACATAACGCAGCTGCACCGGCACGCCGGCATGGCGCGCGATCCGGTAGATGCGTGGTGCGGCGATCGCGGAGTACGGGCTGCGCAGCGACACGAAGAATTCGATCGGTTGGGGGTGCGCCAGCGCGACCGGTGCCGACCAGTCGGGCGTCGGCGGGAAGGCCGGCACCGCATCGGCCTGCGGGCGCAGTGCGCCCAGCGCCTGCAGCCGGGTCTCCAGGTGGTGCAGCCGGTCGATGCCCCAGTACCACTCACCGCCGTAATGCAGCGTGGCCCCCAGGTAGTGGCCGAGTTGCTGGCGCAGGCGTTGGGCGGCCGCGAGGTGCTGCGCAACCGCAGCCTCGTTGGCCGGAGTCATCGCGCCGGCTTCCAGAGGCTTCCTCTGCCACAGGGCGGCCGAGATCTGGGCGGCCCGATCCGGAAACTGCGGTCCCTGCGTGGCAGCGACCAGCAGGCCGGTGGCCCGGGCCACCGCCGCGGTGTCCGGTTGCGCACCCGGGTCGCGCCAGTCCAGATCATGGTGCCTGGCCAGCAGCGCGGCGTCCCGCCGGCTGTAGGCCACCAGGCGCGCCCGGTCGGGCGCCGCACTGTCGGCCGGCGGGCCGACCACATGCGCCTGCAACTGCACGTCATACCGGGCGAGCCAACGCGGCAGGATCGACGCCATCAGCGCGCTGTAGGGGTCGTCGACCTGGTGGAAGTAGTGCACCAGATGCCGCTGCCCGGCCGCCTGCCGCCGCCGCTCGGCCGCGGCGCGCTGCCGCAGCAGCCGCTCCCGCGACAGCAGCCGCTGGCTGATCGCCGGCATGAGCAGGGTCTTGATCGAAGGCATGGCGGATGGCTGGAAAAGGGCGCTGTCAGGCCGTACACTTGTGTATTGTTTGTCCCAATGTAGCACGTCTGCAACGCCGTGGCCTCCGGGTTTACGCCAAGAAGGCGGCCTGGAGCCCGCCGGTTTCCCCGGCGCAGGCAGGGCAGGCGAGAATCCACGAGCCATGACCGCAGTCAAAAAGAAGAACGCACCGCGCACATCGGCCGCGGCGGAAACCACGAAGCTGTCGCGTGACGACTGGCTCGATGCCGCCTTCCAGGCAGTCGTCGAGGGCGGCTTCGATCAGGTCCGGGTGCTGGTGCTGGCGCATACGCTGGGTGTCACGCGCGGCAGTTTCTACTGGCACTTCGTCGACCATGCGGAGCTGGTGTCCGCACTGCTGGAGCGCTGGCACGCCCGCGAGACCGGGCTGGCCCGTGCGCTGGAGCATCCGGCAGACCCGGACCCTCGGCGCGACCTCGAGCAATTGCTGGAGGCCGCCCTGTCGCATGGCGGCGACAACCTGGAGAACATGCGCTTCGAGCTGGCCCTGCGTGGCCTCGGGCGGCGCGATCCGAACGTGGCGCGCATGCTGCTGGAGGTCGACGATCTGCGGCTGCGGGTGTTCGAGGGCAAGTTCCTGCGGCTCACCGGCGACGCCCGCGTCGCATCCGACCTGGCCTCGCTGTTCTACCTCGCAATCGTTGGCAGCAACCAGGCCCTGAGCCGGCCGACCAATCCGCCCCAGACCAAGGACTACCTGAAGGGGCTGATCACCCAGTATCTGATCCACCGGCCGGGGGCAGCGCCGACTTCTTAGCGTCGGGTGCCGCTGCGTTGGCGCGCGTTGCCGGGACTCCCTTGGCGTTGGCGCGCGTCGTTGGCCTGGGCGCGCCTTTGGGGACTGCGTTGGCGGTGGCGCGCGTCGCGGCAGGCGCAGCCCGGTGGGGGCTCATAGGCGGCTTGGTCGGGCGCTGAACGCGCCGACAACCTGCGGTACTCGTCGCCGAGGCGCATCGCCAAACTCGCTGCGCACCCTGCGGGCGCTCCGCTCAGACAATGGCGATGAGTCAGAGCACGAAGTGCGCTGCGCGCACCGCCTCGGCGACTCCGTTCCTCGGCGCGCCGCCAAATCGCCCCCACCGGGCTGCGCCTGCCGCGACGCTCTGGTGTAGCGAGGGGGAGTCCTGACCTTCGGCACGCCGGCCGGGCAGCTTTGTAAAGGCCTGGGCGTAGCGACTGCTGTCGCGAATCGCCACCGCATTGGCGCATCGCACTCAACCCTCCGCACACCAGAAGCTCGTCGCCCAAGGCGTGTGGGGGCCCGGTGTGGCGCGCCTGTGGGGCGCCGAGGCGCGCAGGGCTTGCGGCCCAGCGCGAAGCGCGTTCGTCAACTGACTCATCGCGCTTGTCTGAGCGAAGCGCCCGCAGGGCGCGTAGCGAGTTGCGCGATGGGGCCGCAAGACCGAGCACCGACGGGAAGTCGGCGCGTTCAGCGCCGACCGCCCCACTGAAGCGCCGCACCGGGCCCCCACACGCCTTGGGCGACGCAACAGCAAACAACCACGCCGACGGCGACGCACGGAGGGAAGTCAAATGCGCATCCATGTCAGAACGTCAACAGCAGGTTGGCCAGCATCGAATACGGCCGCTTGCCCGCCGGAAAGAGCTGCCGGTACGCCTGCCCCGGCTGCAGGAAGGCGACCGAGGCGTTGAAGACGATGTTCTGCGTCATGTACGGACGGTACTGCACCGCGACGGAAATGTCCGTGCCCAGGAAGCGCGCGATGCCACCCTGGTTGCGCAGGAACTCCAGCGTGCTGGTGTTCATGAAGCTCAGCCAGGATACGTTGCCGATCAGCCGCCATTGGGGTGCGATGTCCGCATCGGCGCCGATCCCGAGCAGCAGCAGCCCCGGGTTCACGAAGTTCGACTGCCCCTGGTCCTTGGAGGAACGCAGACTCGGCAGCACGCCGTTGCGCCCTGACAGCGCCACGCCGCCGCCTCCGACCAGCGGGATCGCCTGGCGGATCCAGAAGCTGGTGTCCGCGCCGGCGATCTGCGGGTTCTCCAGGATCGCGTCGAAGCCGGTCGAGCGGCCATCGAACGGATCCTTGTCACCGCTGGCGATCAGGCCGGTGGCGCGGACGCGCAGCCAGTCGAAATCGCGCGACAACTCGGCTGCCGCCATGCCGGCGAAGATGCGCTGGCTGCGCTGCGCGATCGGGTCGTAGCTCGCGTGGCC
>JAEUOX010000093.1 GCA_016790475.1 Rhodoferax sp.
TCCTCCGGGCGCATCGCGTGCATGTGCGCGAACACGTCGGCCGCATGCGCGATCGCGTCGATCGGCTCGACGACGTCCTGCAGGTACTGCTCGTAGGCGGCCTCCTGGCCGGGGCGCACCCGCACCTTGAAGGCGCGGGCACAGGTGACGGCGGCGTGTGTGTTCATCGCGGTGCTCAGGAAGAAAGCTCGGCCGGCGTGCGCAGCCGCCGATGCCGCAGCGCCGGCACCATCCGGCGCACGGATTGCAGGCGCTCGGTGTCGATGTCGCCCAGCACCACGCCCTCGCCCAGCGGCAGGCTGGCCACCACCTCGCCCCAGGGGTCCACCAGCAGGCTGTGGCCGAAGGTGCGCCGGCCGTTTGCATGCATGCCGCCCTGGGCGGCTGCCAGCACATAACACTGGTTCTCGACCGCGCGGGCGCGCAGCAGCAGTTCCCAGTGCGCGCGGCCGGTCGTCTCGGTGAAGGCGGAGGGCACCAGGATCAGATCCACCACGCCCAGCGCGCGGTACAGCTCCGGGAAGCGCAGGTCGTAGCAGATCGACATGCCGACGCGGCCGACCGCGGTGTCGGCCACGACGCATTGCTGCCCGGCCACCATCGTGCGGCTTTCGTCCAGGCTGCGCTCACCGTCCTGGAAGCTGAACAGGTGCAGCTTGTCGTAGCGCACCACGGCCTGCCCCTGCGGGTTGAACAGCAGCGCGGTGTTCGTGACCTTGGCCGGGTCCGGCGTCTTCAGCGGCAGCGAGCCGCCGGCCAGCCACAGCCCGTGCTGGCGGGCCTTGGCGGACAGCATGTCCTGAATGGGGCCGCTGCCTTCGGCCTCGGCGATCTGGAACTTGTCGGTCTCCTTCCAGCCGAACTGGCAGAAGTATTCCGGCAGCGAGACCAGCCGCGCACCGGCGGCCGCGGCCTCGTCGATCAGGCGCGCGGCGGCGGCGAGGTTCTCGTCGCGGTCCGGCGTGGACACCATCTGGACGGCGGCGACCTTCATCGGCGGGCCTCCAGGGGCGGGGGCAGCAGCGGCGCCATGGCTCAGTCCAGCTGTGCGTTGGAGTCGGTGACGATCTTCTTCCACTGCGCGGCGTCGCGCTGGATCAGCTCGCCGAACTTCGCCGGCCCGGCACCGACCGGCTCCGTCACCTGCTTGACCAGCGACTCCCGCACCGCCGGCTGCGCCAGCACCTCGTTCACGGCGTTGCTCATGCGGTCCACCACCGCCTGCGGCGTGCCCACCGGCGCGCAGATGCCGACCCAGCCGGTGAAGGCCATGTCGGCCAGGCCCTGCTCGGTCAGTGTGGGCACGTTCGGCAGCTTCGGCAGCCGCGCGCTGGTGCCCATGGCCAGGCCCTTGACGCGGCCGCCTTCGAGCAGCGGCAGCGCCGAGATCAGGCTGTCCATCATGATGCTGACCCGGCCGCTGCCGATGTCGGTGTAGGCCGGCGTCGTGCCCTTGTAGGGGACATGCTGCATGTCCAGGCCCTGCTTCGCCTTCAATGCCTCGCCGGCCAGGTGCGGCGTGGTGCCGTTGCCGGATGACGCGAAGTTGAACTTGCCCGGCTGGCTCTTGGCCAGCGCGATGAAATCCTTCAGCGTGTTGACCGGCAGATCCGGCGCGCCGACCCAGACCGTCGGCGTGTTGACGATATGGCTCACCGGCACCAGGTCCTTCACGCCGTACGACAGCTTGGAGTACAGGGCGGGTGCCACAGCCACATTGCCGGTGGCGCAGATGCTCAGCGTGTAGCCGTCCGGCGCGGCCTTGGTCACGTAGGCCACGCCCAGCGTGCCGCCAGCACCGGGCTTGTTGTCGACGACGACCGACTGGCCCAGCAGCTGCTGCAGGCCCGGGGCGATCTGCCGGGCCACCAGATCATTGCCGCCGCCGGGCGGGA
>JAEUOX010000103.1 GCA_016790475.1 Rhodoferax sp.
GTGCTGGCGCTGCTGGGCTTTGCGCAGGCCGGCCGTTATGTGTCCGTGATGGCGCGCGATCCGGGGTGGGTGCAGCAGACGATGGCCGACGCCCGGCTGGCAGACGTAGCCGCGCAGGCGATGCTGATGCAGATCCGCGACGGCGTGCTGGCCACGCTCGGCTTCCTGCTGCTGACCACCTTTACCGCGCGCGCGCTGCGCCAGTTCAACGAGGCCCGGCGCTCGGTGCGCATCACCTACCCCGGCGGCCAGGTGGTGTCGGTGCCCAAGGGATTCACGGTGCTGGAGTCCAGCCGCCAGGCCGGCATCGCGCATGCGTCCGTCTGCGGCGGTCGCGGGCGCTGCTCCACCTGCCGGGTGCGGGTGCTGCAGGGCGCCCCGCAGCTGCCGGTGCCGGCGCCCGAAGAGGCCCGCGTGCTGCACCGGCTCGGCACACCGGCCAACGTGCGGCTGGCCTGCCAGCTGCGCCCGACCCATGACCTGGCGGTGCTGCCGCTGCTGCCGCCCAGCGTGGCACCGGAGGTGGCCGCGGCCGAGCCCGGCTTCATGGCCGGTCAGGAGCGCGAGGTCTGCGTGCTGTTCGCCGACCTGCGCGGCTTCACCGCGCTGTCCGAGCGCAAGCTGCCGTACGACGTGGTGTTCCTGCTGAACCGCTACTTCGAGGTGGTCGGCGGCGCCATCGAGCAGGCCGGCGGCATCACGAACCAGTTCACCGGCGACGGTGTCATGGCGCTGTTCGGCGTGCATACCGGGTCGCAGGAAGCCGCCCGCCAGGCCCTGCGTGCGGCAGCCGGCATGCAGCGGGCGCTGGCGCAGCTCAGCGCCGACCTGCACGAGGAACTGCCCGAGCCCCTGCGGCTGGGCATCGGCATCCACAGCGGCACCGCGGTCGTCGGCCACATGGGCCGCGGCGTGGCCACGTACCTCACCGCCGTCGGCGACACCGTGAACCTGGCCAGCCGGCTGCAGGACCAGACCAAGCACTTCGGTTGCCAGCTGGTGCTGTCCGCGCCCGCCGCGGAACGCGCCGGGCTGGACGTGACCGGGCTGCGCCATGAGGAGATCGCGGTGCGCAACCGGGCCGGGGCGATCGGCGTGTATGTGGTGCAGGACGTGCTGACCCTCGGGGAGCTGGCAGCACCGGTCGCGGTCACCGCCTGACCGGACGCGTCAGAACGTCATGTCCGCCGCCAGGTTGGCCTGCAGGAACACCAGCACGCGCGCCCGGAACCGCTCCGTATGCAGCCGGGCCGTGGCCTCGGCGGCGTCCGCATCGCCGGCCATCAGGTGGCGCTGCATGTCCAGGTGGTCCCGGCCGATGTCTTCCTTGTGGGTGTCCGGCTGGCCCGCGGCCAGCGCCTCATAGGCCAGCGAGATGTGGGACAGCCGCAGGCCGTAGGCCAGCAGCTGGCTGTAGCTGCGGGCGATCAGCGCGTTGCCGCAGGCGGCACCGATCGCCTCGTGGAAGGCCAGGTTGGTGGACATCATCTCGCCGACCTGGCCGCTGGCCACCGCCGCGTCAAAGCGCCGCCGTTCCTCGTCGATCCGGCGCAGGTCCTCCTTGGTGTGGCGCAGCGCCGCCCAGCGGGTGACCATGCGCTGGTGGGCATCCAGCGCCTCAAAGAACTCCCGCACACCCGGCAGGTCGATCTTGGCGACCCGGGCACCGCGGTTGGGCAGCATTTCGACCAGGCCCTCGGCCGAGAGCTGGATCAGCGCCTCGCGGATCGGCGTGCGGGACACGCCCAGCGATGCGATCAGCTCCTGCTCGTCCAGGCCCGCCCCCGGCGCCAGCTCCAGCGACAGGATCCGGTTGCGGATGGTCTCGTAGGCCCAGCGCGAGCCGCTGCCCTTGGGGCGCTTCGTGGCGGCCATCGGTCAGATCCCCCGTGGGCCCAGGCCCTGCCTGCGGCCGGACACCTGTCCGACCGCCGTACGGACCAGCCACCCACTTTTGTATGTACTGACGATTTTCATTTCATTCCATGAAGCCCGACATCATCATTTTTCGGCGATGAGTCATTTGGCTCTCATCCATTCTCTTTTAAAAATAGGGACTTATGGCTTGATCAAAAAAATACAAACAATATACTTAAGCGCATCCCAAAGCCAGAAGGAGCGCAAGTGAAGGTCATCGGCGTAGACGTGGGCGGCACATTCACCGACTTCCATTTGATCGACGCGGCCAGCGGCAGCTCCGAGGTCTTCAAGCTGTCCTCGACGCCCGACAACCCGGCCGAGGCGATCATGCAGGGGCTGCGCGCGCTGGCCGAGCAAGGCCTGGTGGCCTTTGCCGACATCCAGCGCCTGTGCCATGGCACCACCGTCGCGACGAACGCGCTGATCCAGCGGCGCGGCGGCCGGATCGCGCTGGTCACCACCGAAGGCTTCCGCGATCTGCTCGAGATCGGGCGCCAGACCCGCCCGCACATGTACGACCTGCAGGTCGATCAGGCCACACCGCTGGTGCCGCGGGAGCGCCGGCTGGAGTTGGCCGAACGGGTCGGCTCGCGCGGCCAGGTCCTGCGGGCGCCCGACGCCGCGCACATTGACGCGATCGCGCAGCAGGTGGCCGCGTCCGGCGTGGAGGCCTGCGCCGTCTGCTGCCTGTTCGCGTTCCTGAACCCGACCCACGAGCAGGCCCTGCGCGCCGCGCTGCAGGCGCGCGGCGTGTCGACCGCGCTGTCCTCGGAGGTGCAGCCGGAATTCCGCGAGTACGAGCGCATGTCCACCACGGTGCTCAATGCCTACCTGCTGCCGGTGATGGAGCGCTACCTGCGCACATTGGAGGAAGCGCTTGCGGCCGAGGTACCGCAGGCCGTGGTCGGCATCAACCAGTCCTCCGGCGGGTTGATGTCGGTGCGCCAGGCCCGCCGCTTCCCGGTGCGCACGGCCCTCTCCGGCCCGGCCGGCGGCGTGGTCGGGGCGGCCCATACGGCGCGCCAGGCCGGCCGGCCGGACGTGATCACGATCGACATGGGCGGCACCAGTGCCGACGTCTGCCTGATCCGCAACTACGAGGCCGGCATCGCCTTCGACCGCTCCGTCGGCGGGTTTCCGGTCCGCCTGCCGATGGTGGATGTCAACGCGGTCGGCGCCGGCGGCGGCTCGGTGGCCTGGCTCGACCCCGGCGGCTTCCTGAAGGTCGGCCCGATGAGCGCCGGCGCGAAGCCGGGCCCGGCCTGCTACGGTATCGGCGGCGAGTTGCCCACCGTGACGGACGCGAACCTGATCCTGGGGCGCCTGTCGACCCGCGGCCTGCTCGACGGCCGCGTCCCGCTGCAGTTGGAGCGCGCCCGCCAGGCCTTCGCGGGCATCGCCAGCGCGCTGGGTGTCAGCGTGGAGTTCGCGGCGCTGGGCTGCATCGACATCGTCGTGGCCAACATGGTCCGGGCGATCCGGGCGGTGTCGATCGAGCGCGGGCACGACCCGCGCGCCTTCGCGCTGATGCCTTTCGGTGGCGGCGGGCCGCTGCATGCCGCGGACATCGCGCAGGAGCTGGCGATCGGCGAGGTCATCGTGCCGCTGCACCCGGGCATCCTGTGCGCGCAGGGTGTCGTGGTGTCCGACCTGCGCGAGAACCTGGTCAAGACCCACCGCTCGGCGCTGCAGGAGTCCGCGGTGCCCGGCATCCGCAGCGCGATCACGGAGGTGCTGCAGCTGGCGCAGGCCTGGTTCGACGCGGAGCAGATCGCGCCGGCCCAGCGCGTCACCGACATGCAGCTGGACCTGCGCTATGTCGGTCAGAACTACGAGCTGTCGGTGCCGGTGGATGTGGCCACCGTGCGCGAGCTGCCCCCGCAGGCCCTGGTCCGCCTGCTGACCGAGCGCTTCAGCCAGCAGCACGACAGCACCTACGGCCACCACGATCCGCAGGCCGTGATCGAGATCATCAACTACCGCTGCGTCGCGCGGGCCACGCTGCACCGATTCGCAGCCGCAGCCGCCGTAGCGCCGGCGGTGCGCCAGGCGGTCGCCCGCAGCAGCCGCCCGGTCTGGTTCGATCGCAGCGGGCCGGTCGACACACCGGTCCACCACCGGGACGACCTGGAGCCGGGGCACCGCGTCGCCGGGCCGGCCATCGTCGAACAGATGGACACCACGACGCTGCTGCGGCCCGGCATGCAGGCCTCGGTCGACCTCTACCGCAACCTGCTCATCACCAGGAGCACACCGTGAACCCGGCCCCCACCGTCGACCTGATCACGCTGGAGATCATCCAGAACGCCCTCGCCTCCGTCGTGGACGAGGCCTTCGTCGCACTGATGAAGAGCGCCTATTCGCAGAACATCAAGGAGCGCCGCGACCACTCCACCGCGCTGGTGGACATGCAGGGCCGGCTGATCGTGCAGGCCAAGGAATCGCTGCCGATCCACCTGGGCTCGATCATGGGCATGATGAAGGCGCTGCTGGCGAAGGTGGACGCCGCCGCCTTGCAGGATGGCGACATCTTTGTTGCCAACGACCCCTTCGTCGCCGGCGGCACCCACCTGCCGGACCTGAACATGGCGATGCCGATCTTCCACGCCGGCACCCCGATCGCCTTCGTCTGCAACATCGCCCACCATGCCGACTTCGGCGGCATGAGCGCCGGCAGCATGGCCGGCGGCATGACCGAGATCTACCAGGAAGGCCTGCGCGTTCCGCTGATCAAGCTCTACGAGGCCGGACGGCTGCAGACCGGCATCTATGACCTGATCCTGCTCAACACCCGGGTCCCGCAGGAGCGCCGCGGCGACCTGTTCGCGCAGATCGCCTCGGTGCGGCTCGGCGCGCGCCGCTTCCAGGAGGTCGTCGCCCGGCACGGCGGCGCGCAGGTGCTGTCCGCGTTCGACGAGATCGTGCGCCGCACGACGCTGCGCATGCGCGCGGCAATCGCCGGCCTGCCGGACGGCGTCTACCGCTTCCGCGACGTGATGGACGACGACGGCTGCGGCACCCGCGACATCCCGATCTGCGTGGAGGTGCGCGTGTCCGGCGACCACCTGCATGTGTCCTTCGAGGGCACGTCACCCCAGGTGCCGGGCAACATCAACTGCACCGCCACCGCGACGCTGTCCGCGATCAGCTACACGCTGAAGGCGCTGCTCGACCCGGAGGTGCCGAACAACCAGGGTGTGCTGGACGTCTGTGCCTGGAGCGCCCCGGCCGGCAGCCTGGTCCAGGCCGACTACCCGGCCTCGGTGGCCAACCGGGCCCATACCGCGCAGCGCATCATCGACGCGCTGATCGGTGCGCTGGCGCCGGCCCTGCAGGGCCGGGCCGTCGCCGCGGCCAATGGCGCGAACACGACCGCGATCTTCTCCGGGATCGACCCGGCCACGCAGCAGCGCTACATCTACTTCGAGACGCTGGGCGGCGGCTTCGGCGGGCGCGCCACGCGCGACGGCAAGGATGGCGTGCAGGTTCACATCACCAACACCTCGAACCTGCCGGTGGAGGCGATCGAGATGGACTACCCGCTGCTCGTCGAGGCCTACGGCCTGGTCGAGGATTCCGGTGGCCCGGGCCAGCACCGGGGCGGCCTGGGGTTGCGGCGCGTGATCCGCCCGCTCGACCATGCCTGCGTGTTCTCCGGCTCGGGCGAGCGCTTCCACAACGCCCCCTGGGGCCTGTTCGGCGGCGAGAGCGGCACGCCCGGCCGCTTCGTCCGGATCGAGGCCGATGGCAGCCAGACCGCACTGCCCAGCAAGCCCAGTGGCGTTCCCTTCGGCCCCGGGCAGCGCATCATGATCGAGACACCCGGTGCCGGCGGCTACGGTCCGGCCTCCGCCCGCACGGACGCCGATCGCGAGGCCGACCGCCGCTCCGGCAAGTTCACGCCCTCCTACCTCGCCCGCCACTACGCCTGAGCCACCCGCCGGAGACCCGCCATGCCCGAACCGACCTCGACCCCCGCGCGCCCGAAGATCCAGCAGATCATCGGCGTCTATGACGGGCTGAGCGCCCGCATTGCCGACCAGTTCGGATTCGACTGGCTGCATGTGGGCGGCTACAACATCTCCGGCTCCCAGTTCGCGATGCCGGACGTCGGGCTGCTGACGCTCAGCGAGAACCTGGACGCCGTGCGCAAGATCGTGCAGTGCACCAGCCGCCCGGTCATGGTCGACGGGGACGACGGTTACGGCAACTATCTCAACGTGATGCGGCTGGTCCGGGAAGTGGAGCGCACCGGCGCATCGGCCATCCACATGGAGGACCAGGTCCTGCCGAAGAAATGCGGCCACATGGCCGGCAAGCGCACCGTGCCGACCGAGACCTTCGTGTCCAAGGTCAAGGCCTTCGTCGACACCCGGAAGTCCGACAAGTTCCTGCTGTTCGCGCGCACCGACGCGATCGCCACCGGCGGCTTCGAGGACGCGATCGACCGCGGCAACCGCTACCTGGAGGCCGGCGCGGACGTGATCTTCGTCGAAGCCCCGGTCTCGCTGGAGCAGGCCGAGGCCATCCCGAAGCTAATCCGGGGCCCGGTGATGTACAACTGGGTCTATGCCGGCAAGTCGCCGCTGATCCACCCCGACGCGCTCGCGCGCATGGGCTACACCCACTACCTGCAGGCCGACGTGCTGTATGCGGTCTCGCATGCGCTGCAGGCCTACTTCGGCGAGCTGCGGGCCACCGGCACCTACGGCACGGCGGCCGAGCGGATGATCACCTTCGACCAGTTCAACCAGCTGGTGGGGCTGGACCGGATCCGGGCGGCCGAGCAGCGGTACGAGGGGTAGTTTCGGCGGCCGAACGATCGCGCAGGCACTGGCGGATCCGGACCAGTCCGTTGCGCAGCAGTTCAAGCGTCGCGGGTTTGTTCAGGCTGATGCGCACCGCGGGGGGCATCGCGATGCGGCCCGCGGCAAAATGCTCCGGGCCGCGCACCAGTACGCCGGCCTGGCGCAGCGCCGCCATGAAGGTGCCCGCGCGCCACGGCACAGGCAATTCCAGCCAGAGGTGCGGAAAGTCAGGTGCCATGCGCATCGTCTGCCCGGCCAGCAGGCGCCGGGCCAGCACCTGCCGGCGCTGGATCGCCTCGCGTTGCAGGGCCATCAGACGCTCGCAATCACCGTCGTCGATCCAGCGTGTCGCGATCTCCGCCATCAGCGGTGCCATCATCCAGAGGTCAGTGCGGATGCTGGCCGCGACCTTGTCCAGCCACGGCTGGGCGGCCTCCAGGTAGCCCACCCGCAGTCCGGGTGCCATGGCCTTGCTCAGGCTGGCAATCAGAAAGCTGCGGTCAGGCAACAGCGTCGACAGGGCCGCCGGTGGCTGTTCGCACAGCACCGCATGGACAGCGTCCTCGATGACCAGCAGGCTGCGCCGGCGGGCAATTTCGGCAATTTCATGGCGCCGAGCGAGCGACTGCGTCGCCCCGGTCGGATTGTGCAGCGTCGGCGAACAGAAGAGCAGCCGGCTGCGGAAGGTACGGGCCGCCCGATCCAGCGCGGCGGGCTCCAGCCCCTCGTTGTCGATCGCGACGCCGATCAGCTGCAGCCGCATGCTCTGCGCCAGCGCGATCAGCCCAGGGTAGCTGAGCGCCTCGGTCAGCACCGTATCCCCGGGCCGCGCAATGGCACGCAGGACCGCGGCGATCGCATGCTGGGCGCCATGGGTCACCATCACCCGGGCCGGGTCACCGGACGTACCCAGGCGGCGCAGCCAGTGCGCGCCCGCCGCTCGGTGATGCATCGCACCGGCCTCTGGCTGGTAGCCCAGTATCCGCCCCATCAGCCCTTCGTCGACCGCAATGGCGCCCAGCGACCGCCGTAGCGCGTCCACCTCGGCCGTGACCACTGCCACGTTGTTGGCCAGGTCAATCGCACCGTCGACGCTTCCCGCATTCTCCGACGCGAGGGCATCCATGTGCCGCACGTAGGTACCGTCGCCCACGCGCGCGTAAGCCAAGGACCGGCGCTCCAGCTCGGCATAGGCGCGGCTGACCGTACCCAGCGTGACCCCCAACTGGCGGGCCAGCAGCCGCTGTGGCGGCAGCTTCTCGCCAGCGACCAACTCGCCGCTGACGATGGCCCGGGCCAGGTCGGCCGCGATCCCCTTCGATTTGGCCCCACGCTGGCGGCCGGCCTGCAGGCTGTTGATCACGCTTCCAGCCAGCACTCCGAGGGGCCGAATCCGCCCATCAGTTCACCATTCGGATTCTTGACCCAACCTCCGACCTTGGGCCCGAGCCCCGCGATGGAATCGTTGAACATCGGGATGATCGCGCCACTTTCCTCATTGACCAGCACTGCAATGTCCCGGTAGATCTGCCTTCGACGGGCCGAATTCAGCTCTGCGCGTGCCGCCATCACCATCTGGTCCAGCCGCGGGTTGAAGTAGCGCGAATCGTTCCAGTCTGCGCCGCTGATGAAGGCAGTGGAATACATCTGGTCCTGCGTCGCACGGCCGCCCCAGTAGGCGGTACAGAACGGCTGTTTGTTCCATACGGCCGTCCAGTAGCCGTCTGCTGGTTCGCGGCGCAGTTCGATCTTCATCCCGGCGCGGGCGGCGGTGTTGGCAAAGAGTTGCGCAGCGTCGTTGGCGCCGGGGAACGCGACGTCCGAGGTACGCAACAGCAGCGTGCCGCTGTAGCCCGACTTTCGGTAGTGGAAGGCTGCCTTGTCCAGGTCGAATGGCCGCTGCGGCACGTCCGGAGAAAACAGGGGATAGGAGCTGTTGATCGGCTGATCGTTGCCGATTGATCCGAACCCGCGCAGCACCTTGTCCACCATATCGGCCCGGTCCATCGCGTATTTCATGGCCAACCGCAGGTCGAGGTTGTCGAAGGGCGCGCTATTGCAATGCGCCAGGAAGCAGTAGTAGCCCTTCCCGGCAGCCGACTCGATGCGCACGCCTGGCGCACGCTTGAGCATTTCCACCACCTTCGGATCCACCCGATTGATGATGTGAACGCGCCCGCTTTGCAGCGCCGCCATGCGGGCGGTGTTGTCGTTGAGCACGATGATCTCCAGCGTTTCGGCGTGGCCACGCTGGGTCGGCGCCCAGTAGTTCGCGAATCGCTGCCCCACCCAGCGCACTCCCGGCTCAAAGGCCGTCATGCGGTAGGGCCCCGTGCCGATTGCCGCCGCCGGTGCGTCCTTGCCGCCGCCTGGCTGGATCACCAGGTGGTAGTCATTGAGCAGGTAGGGCAGATCGGCATTGCCCTGCCTCAGCGTCACCACCACGGTGTCGCCGTTGCGCTTCACGCCGTCGATGCCCCGCAGCACTCCCAGCGCGCCGGACTTCGTATCCGGCCCCATGTGGCGCTCGATGGTGGCCACCACGTCGTCTGGCGTCATCTCCTTGCCGTTGTGGAACTGCACCCCCTTGCGGATCCGGAAGGTCCAGACCCGGGCATCGGCGGAGGAGTCCCATTCGGTCGCCAGTTTCGGCTCCAGGTCGCCATTGGGCATCAGGCGATTGAGCTCCTCGCCCCACGCGCGATTCATGAAGTAGGGCACCTGGCTGCTCGCGCGCGCCGGATCCAGGCTGTCGGTGGCGGCGCCTCCCGAACTGCCGATCCGCAGGGTACCGCCCTTGACCGGGCCGGCCGCACGCGCCGCGCCTGCCAGCCATGCCTGGGCAGCGGCCGCGGTCACGCCCAGAGCGGCAGCGCGGCCCAGGAAATGGCGCCGTGATTGGCGACCACACGCGACGTCGGCGGCCATTGCTGAGAGTTCAGGGTCCATCGAGTCCTCCGGTCAAGTTCGAAGCGGTCAATGCAGGAGAGCAATTTCAGTATAGGAGTTGGATCCCGTGCCGGGTGGTGCTTGCGATGCCCGGCGAAGGTCGGCCCCCCGGTCGGCGACACCGGTCTTCACCCCCGTCCGGATGGACTCTGCCCTCGGAGACAGGGACCTGCGCTACCCGCTGCAGGGGTGGGGCCCGCACATGCTGACGCAGACAATTTTGTGCAATGTCACCGCGCTTGATTCCGATCAATTTTCAGCAATGTCCCGTTGCTCGTGTCCACGCGGGGCGCGAAACTGGTGGCCAGCGAGCCCTTGTCCGGACCCGCCGTCCTGCCACCACCTGCAAAGGAGCATCATGTCCGCGTCCATCCTTACCGCCCGCCCCGCCCACGTCGAACATTACTGGGAGCACGGCTACGCGATCGTGCGCGGACTGTTCCCACGCGACGAGATGGCCGCCATCCAGGCCGAAGCCCGGCGCATCTACCAGCTTGGATTGCAGCACCCGGCCACCTGGCGCCACGGCAACCTGCTCTACGAGATCCTGCCGGAGTCCTTCGCGGGCCAGCGCTTCCTGCTGCAGGCGCACTGGATCGCCTGGGTGAGCCCGCTGTTCGAGCGCATCCGCCGCGATCCGCGCGTGCTGGCGGTGATGGAGCCGCTGCTGGGGCGGGACATCAAGCAGGTCGCGCAGCAGATCCACTGGAAGCCGCCGGGCGCGACCCGCCGATCCGGCTACCGCTTTCACCAGGACCTGCGCTTCCGCGAGCGCAAGGAGGCCTTCCGGGACCTGATGACGGCCTACATCAATACCGGCCTGGCGATCGACCCGGCCACCACCGAGAACGGCTGCCTGCAGGTCTTCCCGGACAGCCACCGGCTGGGCTATCTGGGCCTGTCGGACGACGGCCCGATCATGAAGGGCACGACCCAGGCCGACGAGCTGCAGCGGGCCGGCCTGCAGCCCGAGAAGGTCGTGAACCTCGAACTCGAGCCGGGGGACCTCGCCCTGTGGGGGCTGCTGACGGTGCACGGGTCCGAAGGCAACCGCTCCGCCAAGGACCGCGCGTTCCTGATCCAGAGCTACACCCCGGCCGCCAACGCCGACGAGGACCGCGGTGAATGGGCCTTCCGCCAGGGCGCGTCGATGCCGCTGGGCGACACGCCGCGGCTGTGCAAGTACGAACAGCTCCACGAGAAGCCCGGGCCGTTCTACGTCGAGAGCCGCTGGTACGAGTGAGCCCGGTGCCCGGCCGGGCCGGCCACCGGCGGATGGTCATGCACCTGCGCTAGACTGACCGAAGCGGCACGTCTGCCGCCTGCAACACGACGGAGAACCGCATGGCACTGGCCGATCAAGTCCCCCTGACCTCAGGATTCAGCGCAAGCTCCACGGGCGCGCAGGTCCTTGCCGCAAAGGAACTGGCAGGCAAGGTCGCGATCGTGACCGGCGGCTACAGCGGCATCGGCCTCGAAGCCGTGCGCGCACTGGCGGCCAAGGGCGTGCGCGTCATTGTCCCGGTGCGGGACCGGGCCAAGGCGGACCCGGCCCTGGCGGCATTGGCCGGCACGGTCGAGGCCGGCGACATGGACCTGGGCGACCTGCGCTCGGTGCACCGCTTTGCCGACCAGATGTCCGCCACGCTGCCGCGGCTGGACCTGCTGATCAACAACGCCGGCATCATGGCCTGCCCCGAGACCCGCATCGGGCCCGGCTGGGAGGCGCAGTTCGGTACCAACCACCTGGGCCACATGGCGTTGACGGTGCGCCTGATGGGCCTGCTCCAGCGCACCGGCGGCGCCCGCGTCGTGGCCCTGTCGTCCACCGGCCACAAGATCAGCGGGATCCGCTGGGACGACATCCACTTCCAGAGCCAGCCCTACGACAAGTGGCAGGCCTATGGCCAGTCCAAGACGGCCAATGCGCTGTTTGCGAATGCCCTCAGCCGGCGCCTCCAAGCCTCCGGTGGCCAGGCCTTCGCGGTCCACCCCGGCGGCATCTTCACGCCGCTGCAGCGCCACCTGCCTCTGCAGGAGCAGGTGCGCCTGGGATGGCTCAACGAGGACGGCACGCCCTCGGCGCTGGCCCAATCCGGCTTCAAGACCACCGAGCAGGGCTGCGCGACCTCGCTGTGGGCCGCGACCAGCCCGGCCCTGGCGGGCAAGCCCGGCGTCTACTGCGAGGACTGCGACATTGCACGGCCGACCGAGGTGGGCAGCCCGTTCGCGCGGTACCGGGGCGTCGAGGCGCATGCCTGTGATGACGAGGCGGCGGAGCGGTTGTGGGCGCTGAGCGAACGGATTCTGGAGGGCGCGTAACGGGGGCCGGGAAGCCGGCTACAGCGTGCACGGGCGCGGTTCGTTCACGATGAAGGTGGACGAGACCTGCCCCGCGCTGGCCGCGACGCACCAGCACTTCCAGGCGGACTGCAGCGCTTTCGTCACCGCTGACGACCCCGTCCACCCTCCCCCACCGACCCTCCCCCGTTGAACAAGCCCCTCCTTATCGCCCTGGCCGCCCTGGCCTATGCCGGCCCGCAGGGCACCCGCGTCGCGGTGAGCTTGCAGGCCCTGCACATGGGCATGGCGCCAGCGGTGGTCGGCCTCCTGAACGCACTGTCCTTCGCGCTGCCGATGCTCATCAGCATTCCCGCCGGACGCATCGTCGACCGGGCCGGCGTGCGGAGGCCGATGCAGCTGTGTGGCACGATGATGGTGTCGGCGCTGGTCCTGGCCTGGCTGGCACCCTCGGTCTGGACGCTGGGCCTGGCCTCGGCGATGGCCGGCATCTGCTACCTCGGCTTCACGGTCGCCCTCAATGTCGGCGTCATGCGCATGGGCACCGCCAGCGAGCGGGTGGCGAACTTCAGCTGGCTGACGGTCGGCATTTCCGCCGGCTTCGCGATCGGCCCGATGAGCGCGGGCTTCGGCATGGATGCGCTGGGCGGCAGCGCCATGTTCCTGTTGCTGGCGGCCTATCCGGTGGCCCTGCTGGTGCTGATGGCGTGGCGTGGCCGGATGCTGCCCGACCAGGTCCCGCAGGCGTCACGCTCGCCGGCACGGCTGATCGAGGTGCTGTCCGACCGCCAGTTCCGCCCGATCCTGCTGATGAGCTTCGCCAGCCCGTCGTTGACCGACATGTTCAACTTTGTCGTGCCGCTGATGGCCAAGGCGGCCGGCCTGTCGGGATCGGCGGTAGGAACCATCCTGGGCAGCTATGCCGGCGCGTCCTTCGTTGCGCGGGCGATCCTGCCGCTGGTGGTGGACCGCGTGCGCCACTGGGTCGTCGTGGCCAACCTGTTCCTTCTCTCGGGCATCGGCCTGATCCTGTTCGCGCTGATCACCACGCCCTGGGTCACCGTGCCTCTGGCCATGGCGATCGGCCTGTCCCATGGCATGGGCCAGCCGCTGGTGATGGCCGCCTTCGTCGCGGGCTCGCCGCCCGGACGCCAGGGCGAGATCATGGGCGCACAGCAGATGGCGCAAGGCGGGATCAGTGCCGTGTCGCCAGTTCTCATCGGCGCCATCGGAACCGCAGTGGGCGTGGCCCCCGTGCTGGTGGTGGCTGGCGCAGGACTGGTGGCGGTGAGCCGGTTCGCGCGGCGGCTGCAGCGCGGGGGGTGAAGGGCGGAGAAGCCTGCTGGTGTCGCCAGCTTGACCAACGCAGCGTGGCGTCAAAAAATTACCGAAAGGTAACTTCAAGACGCCCACATGCTCTCCATCAAACAGGAATTACCGATCAGTAACTCGGCCGATGCCGAGTTGCCTGTCCGCACGTCCACCGCACTCGGCGCAGCCATCCGGGCGCAACGCAAGCGGCTGGCCCTGAGCCAGCTGGATCTGGCCGGCCTGGGCAACACCGGCAACCGCTTCATCGTCGACCTGGAGAACGGAAAGCCCACCGTGCAGCTACAGAAGGCCCTGGACCTGATGGACCTGCTGGGCCTGGAAATGGTCGTACGCGCCAAGTCCGGCGCCGGGCGGGCACAGTGACCACCCAGCGCGCGGACCGGCTGGACGTCTACTACGGCGATGCGCTGGTGGGCTGCGTCCACGACAGCGAGCCGCTGGGCACCATTGGCATCTCGACATTCTTGACCGTTCCGGTGCTCACCGGCTTGCGTTGAATCGCTTTCATGTTGGACTCCATTTGCTCAACACGGAGCCGGGATCAGTGGCTATGTGTTGCGCGGTTGATGAGTGGCCGGCAACAAGAAATGTCTACCTCATCGGAAAAAAAATGAAACCCCACCGGGGGTAACGCCACGACACAGCCTGCTGGCATTTGACGCCATTCGATAGAAAGTCATTACATTTCAAAAACTTACCGGAGTTTTGGTGGCGTTGCCTTTCTGCACACCGAATTGCTTGACAAAACGACTCAGAGGCGATTGAAGTCCAATCAGACAGCAATATGGAGCCATGGTCGAAGCCCCATTTCAATGAAGGCCAGTGCCAGGGCCGCGGTAGGGTCATTTCCTCGGTGGGCCCAGTCGCTCCAAATTGATCGGCAGCGGGCTTGCTGCTCAGGGCAAATCCCGCACGCTCGATAACGAGCGAGTTGCAAACCTGATCAGCCCGCTGCACCTGATTGAACAGGATTGAATATGTCCGGACCAACTGATGGCGAAATCCGTCCGAACAGGGACCTTACGGTGCGAGTACCTCACGCCAGGCATGGATCGTGTACCTGCCGACAACGCCATTCACGACAAACGGATCATCAGCGGCGAAGGACTCCGCGGCCTCTCGGGATGTAAAGACGGCCAGGGCGCCGACTGGCGGCATCCCGTACGGCCCCGCCATAAGCAAACTGCCCATTCTGTGGAATGCTTGCAGACGCGCCTGATGCGCCGGAAAACTGGCTTGCGCCTTCGACATGCCGTCTGCCGCCATCTCATAGAACATCACGTACTTCACACCAATCCTCCTCGTGACGCATTGGAACGCCCGTGCATCTCCGGATCAAGGGCTTCTCAATGAGCATAGTAGGCGCAATCCAGGACCGTTTTCGCGTGAGCCACCCCTCTGGCCCCATCACCCTATCAACCGCACCCGCCGGACCCTACTCGCAGGGCGCGTGTCCCCAAAAACCCTGTGCGACACGACGTGGTCATCGGCATGAACAACTTTCTGGAAAGCAAGGCCGTGGCTCTCCCAGAGCGCTGCTTCATCAAAGGTCGCCAGCCGTCAAGGTCATCAGCACATCGGCATACCAGGCGCAGTTCAGCCCCAGTGATTCATCCAGCACCACATCGCGGGTGGCCATGTCCATGCGACTGGAGTGCACGCCCAGAAGACTCCAACGTGGGTGCACGGCACCGTCGCCCTCCAGGCGCGCCAGCACCGGTGAGCCACTGCTGCCGCGGTGCATCCGGGCATCAGTGAGGAACAGGCCCTGACCTTGGAAGCGGATGCCGTAGAACGATGCGATGCTGGCTTGGCGAACCACCGGCAGGTGATGCACGGTGTCGAAAAAACCGAGCGGAAAACCCGGAATGGCCAGCCGGTCGCCCACATCGAATTGATCGAATCCCACCACCAGGTGCTGCGGCTTGAAGGGCTGCAACACGCAGCCCTTCGGCATCGCGTCCCGATCAATTTGAATGGCAGCCACATCGATCTCTCCACCGCTGTCGCTGGCCTGGTGCCAGGTGGCCACACCGTCCCGGTGCAGCAGGATCGACAAGCAAGCTATCTGCGTCAGGTCGCGCGCATCGGTGTGCATCTCGATTTCGATGCGGTCGGGGGAATGCCTACTCGGTGTGTCGAACAGCACATGCCGGCTGGTGACGAGGTACAGCCGGGCATCTCGCTCGAAGAAAAATCCGCTGGCTTCTGTCAACCCGCTGGTGCCCGCAAACGTGAGCACGCGGGTGACGCCGAACAGGGCCTCATCCCGTGGACCCAGGGACGGTGCAGTGGACTTCACGCTGCGCAGCGGCTCGCCGGCCGGCGCGAGTTGCGAGGTGTGACCTCGATCCCAAGCGTCCCGGCGCCCCGTCCACACAGTGTTGCTCTCGCCGGTGGCATCGGGCTGGTTCACTGCATCGAACATTGGGTTCGTCGCCCGGGCATCACCGTGAGCGGCGGCCTTGGCCCCCTGCCGGTGCAGCTCGGCGTGTTCGCCAGGGCCGGCGGCCGGCGGTTTGGTGCGTCTTGTTGACAAGGGACAGCTCCTGAAAAGGACTTGACCTGCCAGGGATGGCGCTGCCACCGGTGGCGATTCAAGCGAATTGTTGTGGGGCGGTGTCACGTCCAGCGCACCCCAGCGTGCGAGCCATGGTACCGCTGCGAACACCACGGTGCTGTGTCAGTGATTCGGGAACCGGGTTGCCAGAGGATTTCGCGATCCGTCGTCAAGCATCGCTCGGGGTCAATCTGGTCGATGCATTGTGCGCCTGGCTTTCGACCCAGGCTGGGTCGTCGCTGGCATCAAACCCGCACACGAAGCCTACCTTCGACACCACCGTGGGCATGTGTTTCGTGCAGGAGCATGAGGAGTCGACTCCTCCTGGGCCAGGTCCTTGAACGGGAGCAGGCCGCATGGGAATCTCAGACTGACTGACCACATACCGGGCCCAGAACGACCAGGCGACCAATAGAGGTCAAGCTCAGTTCGCAAGAGACCAATGCCTGATGGCAAATTGCCGTAACCCCGGCGTAACCCCA
>JAEUOX010000121.1 GCA_016790475.1 Rhodoferax sp.
GGCTACCGCTATGTGCGCGTGCTGAACGACATCCTGCTGATCGCCATCGGCAGCCGGATCGTGATCGACGCGATCGAGGACCTGATGCGCTAACCCACCGAGCGCAGCGTCTGCACCAGCATCCGGTGCAGGCTGTCCACCGCCTTGGAGCCCTGCGAGGCCCGGCTGCGGTAGGCGGCGACCTCCATCGGCGCCAGCGGCCCCAGCCCGTGTTCGATGCCCAGCACCTGCAGGTGTGGCGGCGCACTGCATTGCGTCAGCGCAGCCACCGCCAGGCCGCTCTCGACAGCGGCGATCTGGCCGGCCAGGCTGGAGCTGTTGTAAACGACCTTGTAGGGCCTCCCCTGCGCCGCCAGCGCATTGATCGCGCTTCGCCGGCCCAGGCTGGTGGACTCGTACACCGCAATCGGCAGCGGTGAACGCGACCAGATCTCGAACTGGGGCGAGCCGACCCAGACCATCGGCTCATGGAATAGCAGCGTGCCGCGGCGCGCATGGTCGCGCGAGACCAGCGCCAGGTCCAGCTCACCACGCGCCACGCGCGGGATCAGGGATGTCGACTGCTCGCAGTCCAGCTGGATCTCGACGCCGCCGTGGCGCGGCGCAAAGCGCTTGAGTACCGGCGTGAGGTACTTGCTGGCATAGTCGTCCGGCACGCCGAGCCGGACCAGGCCGGTGACCGGTTCGACCTCCAGCGCGGCCTGCGCTTCGCTCTGCAGATCCAGCAGGCGCCGCGCATAACCCAACAGCACCTGCCCCTCCGGCGTGAGGCTCAGCTGGCGCGGGCCGCGCACCAGCAGGCGGCAGCCCACGGCGGCCTCCAGCTTCTGCAGCTGCACGCTGACGGCCGACTGGGAGCGATGCACCTCCAGCGCGCCGCCCGACAGCGAGCCCGCGTCCAGCGTCGCGACGAAGCTGCGCAGCCAGTCGATCTGAAGATCCCGCATCTATCTACTTTCTGCATGGTTGTCACAACAATTATGCGCTTTTCAGAGATCTGCGCCGGCGGCACACTGCCGCCCATGCCATCCTCCGTTTCCTTTCCGGCGGCCGACGCACCGTCTCCGGCGCCCGCATCGAAAGCGCTTCCGCGCACCCAGGCCAGCGTCGATCCCCGCGCGATCGGCACGATGCTGCTGCTGTGCCTGATCTGGAGCCTGCAGCAGATCTCGCTGAAGGCCGTGGCCGGCGAGGCCAGCCCGATGCTGATGGTGGCGCTGCGCTCGCTCATCGCGCTGCTGCTGCTGGCCGGCTGGATGGCCTGGCGCGGAGAACGCCTGGTCGGCACGCGCTGGCGGCCGGGCCTGCTGGCGGGCGCACTTTTCGCGCTCGAGTACCTGCTGGTCACCGGTGCCCTGACGCTGACGCATGCCTCGCATGTCGTGGTGTTCCTGTACACCGCACCGATTTTTGCCGCGCTGGGGCTGCAATGGCGCCTGCCCGCCGAGCGGCTGGGGCGGGTGCAGTGGATCGGCACCGGCATCGCCTTTGCAGGCATCGTGATCGCGTTTCTGGGTGGCTTCGGTGGCACGGCGGCCCTGCAGGACGGGCGCATGCTGCTCGGCGATTTGCTGGCCCTGCTGGCCGGCGCGGCCTGGGGCGCGACGACCGTCACGATCCGCTGCAGCACGCTGGCGACGGCATCGGCCTCGGAGACGCTGTTCTATCAGTTGCTGGTCGCGTTCGTGCTGCTGCTGCCCACCGCCTGGCTGACGCAGCAATGGCACTTCTCGGTCAGCACCGAGGTACTTGGCCACCTGGCCTTCCAGAGCCTGGTGATGTCCTTCGCCAGTGTGCTGGCCTGGTGCTGGCTGCTGCGCGTGTACCAGGCTTCGCAGCTGGGCGTCTTCTCGTTCCTCACGCCGGTGATGGGCGTGGTGCTCGGGGTCGTGTTGCTGGGCGAGACGCTGACGCCGCGGTTTCTGCTCGGCGGCGCGCTGGTGCTGGGCGGCATCGTGCTGGTGAGCGCGCAGGCACTGCTGGCACGCGCCACCACCGGCAAGCGGCGCGGCGCAGGACAACCCGGCGCGGCAGCGGGCTGACCCCGCGCCGCCGCATCACTCCATCTTGACGCCCGCCTCCTTGACCACCTTGCCCCAGCGCTCCATCTCCTGGACCATGTAAGTGCCCAGCGCTTCCGGGGTGGACAACGAGATCTCGACCCCGGCGTCGTACATGGCCTTCTTCGTCTCGGCGTTGTCCATCAGCTTGGCGATCTCGATGTTCAGCCGCAAGACGATGTCACGCGGGGTACCGGCCGGAGCCAGCAGCGCGAGCCAGACGGACGCCTCGTAGCCGGGCACGCCCGCCTCCTGCAGCGTGGGCACATCCGGCAGCTGCGGGATGCGCTTGGACGTGGTCACGGCCAGCGCCTTCAGGCGGCCCTGCGGCACCTGCGCGAGCGCATTCGGAACGCCGGCAAAGCTGCTTTCCACGACCCCGGCCACCAGGTCCGTGGCAGCGCCGGCGCTGCCGCGGTAGGGCACGTGCTGCAGCTTGGTGCCGGTCATCGAGGCGAACAGGCCGCCCATCAGGTGCTGGGAGCTGCCATTGCCGCTGGACGCATACCGGATCGAGTCCGGCGCCGCCTTGGCCAGCGCGATGAACTCGCGCACATTGTTCGCCTGCACCTTCGGGTTCACCAGCAACACATAGGGCGAATCCACCAGCTTGGACACCGGCACGAAACCCTTGATCGGGTCGTAGGGCATGTTCTTGTAGATCCACGGGCTGATCACGTGGGTCGTCGAGATCATCACCAGCGTGTAGCCGTCCGGCGCTGACTTGGCGGCGAAATCCGTGCCGATCGTCGAGCCCGCGCCCGCCTTGTTCTCGATGACGAATTGCTGCCCCATCGCGACCGACAGACGCTGGCCCAGGATGCGCGCCACGACGTCGGTGAAGCCGCCCGGAGCAAAGGGCACGATCAGGCGCACCGGCTTGTTCGGGTAGCCGGCGGCCTGGGACCAGGCGGACCCGGCGCCCAGCGCCAGCGCGGCTGCGCTGGCCGTGGCGGCCAGCAGGTGGAAGCGGCGTGTCTTCATGCATGCTCTCCGGTGTAGATCGGGTCCGGCATCGTGTAGAAGCTGTGCAGCAGGTGGTAGACCATCATGTAGTTCTTCTGCTGGAAGCTGGCGTGCGAGATGCCCCGCATGACGCTGAACTGCTTGTTCATGTTGGGCAGCAGCCGGTAATAGGCCAGCAGGTCGTCCAGGCTGGCGATGCCGTCCCATTCACCGCGCAGGATCAGCGTCGGCGCCAGCAGCTTGCGCGGGTCGGTCAGCGGCAGCCGGGAGCACATGTCCACATAGGTGCCGGTGGGCATCGAGTCGTCCAGCGTCAGGATCGCATCGGCGAAGGCGTTGATCGTCGCGTCGTCCGCGGTGCCGGGGTGGTCGCGTTCGAAGATGCTGTGCACGAAGGCCCGGTCGATCGGCCGGCGGTTCTTGGCCAGGAACTCCGGCAGCTTCTTGCGCCGCTGCTCCAGCGTGTGGCTGCCCTCGCCCGTCCAGACATACGCGTCCAGCGCGATCTTGGCCACCCGCTCCGGGTGCCGCTCAGCAAAGAGAGCCGCCTTCAGCGCGCCCGACGAGATGCCGTAGAGCAGCAGCGAGCGCGCGCCGGTCTTCTGCAGGATGTAGGCGCTGCCGGCGGCCAGGTCGTCGGCGCCGTTGCTGATGTCGGAGTTGATCGCGCGGTGCTTGTCCGAGCGGCCGTAGCCCTCGTTGTCCATCGTCCAGGTATCAAAGCCGCGGTCCCGGAACCACTCCATCGCGGAGGAATACGGCCGGCCCGGCACATGCAGGTCGAAGGTCGGCTGCGAGGCCATCGACGAGCCATGCACGAACAGGATCGTGCCGGCGAACGGCACGGCCGGATTGGCCTTCTTCTCCCACAGGAACAGGCGGATATCGCCCTTTTGGGTCCAGTGCTCCACGCCGCCGGACCATGTCACGCCACCCATGTTGTCTCCTTGTCTATCTGGTTTGAGTTGTCGGGGGAGCGCGCATCGTACCGTCATATCGGAAAACCCTGCCGGGGGGGCCGATCACGAGGGGCGGCCATGGCGGCCTGCACAATCACGCCTGTGCGCCCGCTCCCGAAGTCCTGGCATCCCCCGACCATGAAGGATCGTTCCCCGTTGCTCCCCTTGCCGCTCTGGCGCCTGGCGTTCGGCCTGTGCCTCGTCCTGGTGCTGGTGTTGGCGCTGGTGCCCACCCCGCCCGAGCCGCTGAGCACCGGCTGGGACAAGACCAACCACCTGCTGGCCTTCGGCACGCTCGCGGTGCTGGGCTGCCGGGCCTTTCCGCGGCGTGCCGTGGCGGTGCTGTGCGCGTTGCTGGCCTACGGCGGGCTGATCGAGCTGTTGCAGTCCCTGACCCCGTACCGCTCGGCGGAGTGGGCCGACTGGCTGGCCGATGGCCTGGGTCTGTTGCTCGGCAAGGTGTTGGTGCCAGTGCTGGCCCGCCTGGGGATCAGGTAACCTCCGGGCCCATGAACCCACCCTTCGGCATCGCCCTCGTCGGTCTCGGCCCCGGCGCCCAGCCCCATCTGCGCAGCCTGCACGACCTGCGCGACGGCGTGGTGCTGCGCCATGCCGTCACCCGCCGGCCGGCCATGGCTGACCTCGGGCCGTTCCAGGGCCAGTTGGCAGTGCACGATGACCTGGACGCCGCGCTGGCCGATCCGGCCGTGCAGGGGGTCATCCTTGCCACGCCCCCGGCCACGCACCTGGAGCTTGCGCAGCGCTGCTTTGCCCGCGGCCGGCATGTGCTGCTCGAGAAACCGCTGGACACGACGCTGGAGCGTGCGCAGGCCATCGTCGATCGGGCCCGCGACAGCGGCTGCCGCCTCGGCGTGGTGCTGCAGTTCCGCTTCAAGCCCGGTGCCGTTGCGCTGCAGGAGGCCCTGGTGAGTGGCCGGCTGGGGCGTGTGCAGGCGGCATCGGTGCGCGTGCCGTGGTGGCGCCCCCAGAGCTACTACGACCAGGCCGGCCGCGGCACGCTGGCGCGCGACGGCGGCGGCGTGCTGCTGACGCAGGCCATCCACATGATCGACCTGTTCCGTGCGCTGGTCGGCGTGCGCTCGGTGGATGCGGCCCAGGTCCACCGGACCGGCCTGCATGCGATGGAGACCGAAGACCATGCCCAGGCCCTGCTGACGCTGGGCAATGGCGCGCCGGGCCACCTGATGGCGACCACCGCGATGCTGCCGGGTTGGCCGGAAACCATCGAGGTCATCGGCACCCGCGGCAGCGCCGTGCTGCAGGGCGGCGCACTGCAATTGCAGACGCTCGATGGCGAGCGCCTGGACATCGCGTCTGAAGGCGGCACCGGCAGCGGGGCCAACATCATGGACTTCTCGCACGACGCGCATCGGGCCGTGCTGCAGGATTTCGTTGGGGCGGCCCGGCAGGGCCACGCGCCACGCGTGAACGGCGAGGATGCGCTGGCCACGCAAAGACTGATCGCGCAGGTGCTGGAGCGGGCCGGCGGTATCCGGCCGGGCCCCTGATCCTGGCTGCTGCGGCGCCTGCCAAGGGGGGCCGGGCGCTGCTATGCTCCCGGTGTTTTCCGGGAGCGAACACCAATGACCACCACCACCGAGACCGCGCAGCAGGCCCAGCAGGCCTGGCACCAGGAACGCCTGCGCGCCCTGCAGGCTCCGGATGGCTGGCTGACGCTGGCCGGGCTGATCTGGCTGGAAGACGGCCTGCACACGATCGGTCCCGCGGCCGATTGCGCACTGCAGTTGCCCGGCGCCGGTCGGTGCCCGGACCGCTGGGGCCGGCTGCAGATCCAGGGCCTGACGGCCGTCTGGCACGATGCTGACGGCAGCACCCGGCCGCTGCAGCCGAACGCCACGGGTCCGGACGACATCGTGCAGAAGGGACCGGTCAGCTTCATGGTGCTGGCCCGCGACGGCGCCCTGGCGCTGCGAATCAAGGACAGCGCGGCAGACACGCGCACCGGTTTCCAGGGCACGACACTGTTCCCGTTCAACCCGGCGCTGCAGATCCCGGCCCACTGGGATGGCGCACAAGCACATTGCGACATCGACGGCCGGCACTATGCGCTGCGGCCGCAGAATGCCGAGGCCGATCCGCTGCATTTCGTGATCGGCGACGCAACCTCCGGGAGCCTGTCCTACGGCGGCGGGCGCTTCCTTTACGTGCCACGCGCCTCCCGAGCCCCGGGGCCGATCCTGCTGGACCTGAACCGCTGCATCAATCCGCCCTGTGCCTTCACCCGGTACGCCCTGTGCCCGGTGCCGCCACCAGAGAACCGGCTGCATGTCGCTGTGCTGGCTGGTGAAACAAACTACGGCGACCACGCATGACCCCCAAGGTAACCCTATCCGAACTCGCCGCATTCCTGCGCCGGGAGTTCCCCCAGAACAAGTGCACCATCGACAGTGTCGGCGCCGGCACCGCCACCGTGCGCCACGCCATCGGGCACGATGAACTGCGCCCGGGCGGTACCGTGTCCGGCCCGGTCATGATGACAGTGGCCGATCTGGCCCTGTATGTGGCGCTGCTGGGCCAGATCGGCATCGTGCCGCTGGCGGTGACCACCAGCCTGAACGTCAACTTCCTGCGCAAGCCCTCTGCGACGCGCGACATCCTGGGCGTCTGCCGGATGATCAAGGTCGGGCGCACGCTGGCCGTCGGGGAGGTCAGCATCTATTCCGAGGGCCAGCCCGACCCGGTGGCCCACGCGGTGGGCACCTACGCGATTCCGGCCCGCTGACGCATCGCGGTTCAGCGGAAATCCGCGACGCGCTTGCGTGCGGCGTCGACGTCTTCCGGTGTCATGACGGCCTCCAGCCGGGCGACGGAGGCCTTGGCCTGCTCAATCCCCTGGGCTGCCGCCAATGCGTACCAGAAGTAGGCGTCTGCCCGGCTCGCCGCGCGGCCGTAGCCGCGGCGCGCGACCTCGCCCATCAGCCATTGCGCATAGGCCAGGCCATCCAGGGCGGCGCGCTCCGTCCAGCGCGCGGCCGCCGGCGGGTCCTCGTCGACGATCTGCCCCGTCATATAGGCCAGGCCGAGGAAGAGCCGCATCAGCTTGCGGCCCCGGTCCATCGCCTCGGCCGACGCGGTGCCGGAGCGCTTGATGACGACCGGCACCTCCCCCTCGCCACTGGCGAATGCAGCCATCTCGCGCATCACGTCGGCATGGAATCGGCGCCGGGCCGCCTGCGCGGCTTCGCCATTCGGTGGGTTGGCGGAATCGACCACGGCCGCGGTCAGCACCGGCAGCACCTCCAATGGGGTCATGCCGGGCTTCATGGCGGACGAATACCAGGAGCGCACCAGCAGCTGATCCATGTCGGTCAGCCGGTCGACCCGCTGGTGGAAGTAGCTCAGCACGGTGCCGGCGCGGGGGTGCCCCTGGATGCCCATCACATGCATGGCCTCATGGAGTGCACAGTAGTAGACGGCGCCCTGGCGCATCACCAGTTCCTGCTTGCGGATCACCGGGCCTTCGGATTCGAGCGTGCGCACGTAGCAGGCCATGCGGTCGGTGCCTTCGTCGTCCCCGACCAGGCGGACCTCCAGATTGGGCGTGCCTCCCCCATCGGTGACATCCTGGATCCGGATGCCGGTCTCCGCAGCGACCGTGCGCAGGGCCTCCAGAATGCGGGCCCGGTGCATTGCCACATTGCGGCCCTGGATCCGCACCTGGATGTCGCCCTGCCAGCGTGACAGCAGCAGCGGCGTGCCGCCCTGGTACCAGAGACTTTCCCAGACGGTCTCGAAGCGGTCCTGCAGGGCATCGGCACGGGCCTGAGGAAGCAGCAGCGCAGCCGCCATGGCCAGCTGGCCAAGAAAACGGATCAGGGGCATCCGCCCATTCTGGCAGGTTTGCCAGCGCGAGCGATCAGCGCGCGAGTTCGTCCCCGTACCAGGCCAGGCCGGCCCCGGTGCGCTTGGCACGGTACATCGCCATGTCGGCCTTCAGCAGCAGGTCCTCGGCCGACTGGCCATCCTCAGGACACAGCGCCAGGCCGATGCTGGCGTCGACCTGCACCAGCGCGGGGCCGATGCGGCACGGCATGCGGATCGCGTCGCGCAGCTTGCGCCCCAGCGCGCTGGCCCGCGCGACATCCGCCAGGCCCGGCAGCAGGCAGGCAAACTCGTCGCCACCCAGCCGCCCGACGGTATCGTCCGCGCGCACGGCGCGCGTCAGCCGCGAAGCCACCACCTGCAGCAGCGCGTCACCCGCCGCATGGCCGTGGGTGTCATTGACGGGTTTGAATCCGTCCAGATCCAGAAACAGCACGGCCATGCCCTCGCCGGATCCGCCCGGTGCCGCATCCGCCAGGCGATCCTGCAGCCGCTCCAGGAAGTGGGCCCGGTTCGGTAACCGGGTCAGCGGGTCGTGCGAGGCCTGGTAGCGCGCCTGTTGCGCCTGCATCCGCGTGCCGGCGAGTTCGGCGCGGGCCTGCTCCAGCGCCGCACGGGCATCGTCGATCTCGCGCAGCAGGCGGTCACGGTCCGCGAACTCCCGGCTCAGGCGGGACTGCAGTTCCTCCAGCGCCAGGGCCCCCTGCAACGCGGCGCTGCGGACCCGGCCGGCGGCATCCCGCGCGGCGCCTTGCGGGTCGGTGTCCACCGGCGCATCGATGAGGCCCCACAGGCTGCTCTTCACGGAATCGATCAGCGCATCGCAATCGGGTGCCGGATCGGCGGGCTGCAGTGCAAGCTTGCCCTGCCGGGGTGTCTCGCCGCCGCGGCCTGGCGAGGGGTCGCGCAACTGGCGGGTCACCCGCGTCAGTCGGGGCACCAGGTGCTGCAGCGTGGTCAACGGCATCGGGGGATCTCCTGCGACACGGCAGCGCACCCGCCGTGGTTGCAGGCAATGCTAGGGCCGGTTGCGCCCGGGACCGCGTGACTTTCTGCACGCAGGACACACTCTTACAAGTCCGGCGCGCTTGTAACCACCGCACACAACTTGCGCGCGGACAGATGCGCGCCGTCAGCCCAGCTGCAGCGCGTACTCCGCCAGCAGCTCGCGCGCCTGGGCGCTCGGCCCCTGGAAATGCACCGCCACCTTGAAGCCCCCCACCTCGCCAGCCAGCGCGGTGTAGACCACGACGGCATGCAAGGTGAAGCTGTGCGTGTTGCCATTGGCGAAGGGCAGCGAGAAATGCACCTCGCAATGAGCGTCGGGAGGCAGGTTCTCGTCGCACCGGAATGCCAGTCCGCTGGCGCTGACATCGATGCCAGACGCGACGAAGGCCAGCCCGCTGCGCAGGCGTACCGCGATCGGACCGTGGTAGTAGTGGCGCGACGAGATTCGCCGCTCGGGCACCAGAGGTGCAGTAGGTAGGGGCATCGCAAACGGGGAACGGAACGGGGTGCGGGTGGCGGAAGCCCTCCCGCGAGCCGAACATGCTAGCAGGCGACGGCAGCCCCGCTGCGCGCGCCGGGGCTTGAACTTCCGTCCGGTCTCGATATACTGTATGAAATCACAGTATCAACCCCCTGAAGGAGAAACCCATGACCATGGACACCGAGGAATGGATTGTGCGCTGCTCCGCCCGGCTGCATGCGCAGTGGCCCCGGCTGCACCGCGAGCAACGCGACGAGGTCGCCCGCGACCTCTGGAACGACCGGCGCTGGCAAGCCCGGGAGCCGGAGGCCGCCGTGGTCGAATGGCTGCGCCAGGGCATTCCGTCCCCTGCTGCGGAGGGCGCACCATGAAGCACACCTACTACCCGGCCATCCGCGCCGGCTGGCGGCTGCCGGAACAATGGCCCGGTCGCCGGCTGCTGGTGGCGCTCTGGTGCTGGCTTTGACGCCCGGCAGCCCGCGCGCTCACGCCGCAGGCAGCCGCAAGACGGCGCGCAATCCGCCGGCCGGCGCGACATCCAGCGCCAGCGATCCGCCATACAGGCCGGCGATCTCCTGCACGATCGCCAGGCCCAGGCCGCTGCCGGGCACACTTTCGTCCAGCCGGGCGCCCCGGGCCGTCACCCGGTCGCGCAGTTCGGGCGCGATGCCGGGGCCGTCGTCGTCGACGCGGCAGACCAGCCAGTCCCGGCCGTCCCCTGCCAGGCGCTGCGCATCCACCTCGACCGCGCCGCGTGCCCATTTGCAGGCGTTGTCCAGCAGGTTGCCCAGCATCTCCTGCAGATCCTGTGTCTCGCCGGCAAACCGGAGTTCCTGCCCGGGCGGCGTCCAGCGCATGTCCAGGTGCCGGTCCGCATGCACCCGCTCCAGCGTGCGCAGCAGGCCCTGCACCACCGGCTCCAGCGGCACCACCGCGCCCGGCACCCCCTGGGCCGCAGCGGCACGGGACCGCGCCAGATGCCAGTCGACATGCCGGCGGGCCAGTTCGACCTGGTCCCGCACCAGGCTGGCGAGTTCCGCCGGCGGCTGAGCCGGCCTGGCGGCCTGGGCCAGTGCGGCCAGCGGCGTCTTGATCGCATGGGCCAGATTGCCGGCCTGCGTGCGGGCCCGGGTGACGACTTCCGCATTGCGGTCCAGCACCTTGTTGAAGTCGTCGACCAGCGGCTGCAGCTCGGACGGAAACCGCCCCTCCAGACGCTGCGACCGGCCGTCCCGCACCCGCGCCAGCGAAGCCTCCAAGGCCCGCAGCGGCGCCAGCCCCAGGCGCACCTGCACCCATGCGGCCGCCACCATCAAGCCCAGCAGGACTGCCAGCGACGCCGCCAGCACCCGGTTGAAGCCGGCCACGGCGGCCTCGGTCTCGCCCAGATCCGCCGCGACCAGGATGCGCCATCCGGTATTGGCGGCGCCGTCCTGGCGCACCGTGCGCTCCACCAGGTGCAGTGCGGTACCGGCCGGCCCGGCGATCGCGTGCACATGCAGCGCACCGTCCGGCGGTGTGTCCTCCGGCACGGCGAGCTGGCTGTCCCACAGCGAGCGGGAGCGCAGCACCGCGCGGCGTGCGGCCGGGCCCATCGCATCGACCTGCCAGTACAGCCCGGAGTACGGCCGCGTCCAGCGCGGATCGCTGAGCGTCTGCGGATCCAGCCGCGGCGCGCCGGAGGCATCGAACTCGATGCGTGCCGTGATCTGGTCCAGCTGGGACGCCAGCGTGCCGGTGAACTGGCGCAGCACATGGTCGCGGAACAGCCCGGCCAGCAGCACGCCGGCCAGCGCCAGGGCCACCGCCAGGGCCACCAGGGTGGCCCCGACCAGGCGCCAGCGCAAGGACCAGGTGCTCAACGGCATGGGGTTGCGCCACGCACCGGGCTCAGGCCCCCGGCACCAGCCGGTAGCCCATGCCGCGCAGGGTTTCGATCATCGGGGCCGGCAGCTTGCGGCGCAGGCGGCCGATGAACACCTCGATCGTGTTGGAGTCCCGGTCGCCGTCCTGCGCATAGATGTGCTCCATCAGTTCGGTCCGCGAGACGACGCTGCCGGGCCGGTGCATCAGATAGGCCAGCAGCTTGTACTCGTGGCTGGTCAGGTTGACCGGCTGGCCGGCCAGCGTAACGCGGCCGCTGCGGGTGTCGAGGACCAGGTCACCGCATTGCAGCAGCGCCGACGCCAGCCCTTGCGCGCGCCGGATCAGCGCGCGCACGCGGGCCAGCAATTCCTCCATGTGGAAGGGCTTGGCCAGGTAATCGTCCGCGCCGGCGTCGATGCCGGCCACCTTCTCGTGCCAGCTATCGCGCGCCGTCAGGATCAGCACCGGCAGCGACCGGCCGGCCGCCCGCCAGCGGCGCAGCACGGTCAGGCCGTCGACCAGCGGCAGGCCCAGGTCCAGCACCGCCGCGTCGAAGGGTTCGGTGTCGCCCAGGAACTGCGCGTCGCGCCCGTTGTCGGCAACATCCACCGCATAACCGGCATCCTGCAGGCTGGCGGCCAGTTGCCCGCGCAGCACCGGATCGTCCTCGACCAGCAGGATCCTCATCGGCGGCGCAGTTCCAGGATGCGTGCGGTCGCGGCATCCACTTCCAGCTTCAGCAGGCGACCATCGGCCTGCACCAGGCGGATCTCGTAGATCCAGCGGCCGTCCTCGCGCTCCAGGTCGACCTCCAGCACCCGGCCAGGATAGTCCCGCTGTAGCCGCTCCAGCACGACAGGCAGCGGCAGCACCTCGCCGGCCTGCAGGGCCGCCCGGGCCCGTTCATGGTCGTCCTTGCCGCCGGCATGCGCCGTCGGCGCGAGTGCGCCGGCCAGCGCCAGCAGCACGGCACCGGCCGCGCGGGCCGGAAGCCGGACGCAACGACGGGGCAGGCGATGGAACCGGAACATGCCGGAATTGTCACCGCGCGCTGATGAACCGAAGATGAACGCCGCCTTCAGCTTGCATTCAAGCCCGGTTTTCCACAATGCCTGCACCGGCCCGCCAAGGGGCCTGCTGAAAGGAAACCGATGACTCCCGCTCCCCGTCCCCGCACCACACTGTCGACGCGCTGGCTGGCCGCCGTGCTGGCCGCGAGCCTCGCTGCGCCGCTGGCGGTGCACGCCGGCGACACCACCCCGGCGCAGCAGCTGCAGCGCTTCAACGCGCAGGCCGGCAGCCCCGGCCAGGCCGAGCGCGGCCGCGTGTTCTTCACCAGCCGCCATGGCGGTGAATGGTCCTGCTCCTCGTGCCATGGCAATCCGCCGGTGCAGGCCGGCAAGCACGCCAGCACCGGCAAGCCGATCGATCCGATGGCACCGGCCGCCAACGCCGCCGCCTTCACCAGCACCGCCAAGGTCGACAAATGGTTCCGGCGCAACTGCAACGACGTGCTGCAGCGCGAATGCAGCGCGTCGGAGAAGGCGGATGTGCTGGCCTACCTGATCGGGGTGACGCGATGAGCACCGTCGGGTTGCACCCGCGCGCCGAGCGTCACAGCGCACCAGGCGCAGGCGTTCCGGTGCACACCGCAGGCGTGCCGCAACGCGCCCCGCACCGCCGCCTTTGGCGCGCACTGCTGGCCGGTGCCCTGGGCCTCTGGAGCGCGCTGTCGGCCCAGGCGGACGGCCGGATCGCCCTGCCCGCCTCCGTGCCGCCGGCCTACACCCAGGAATGTGCATCCTGCCACCTCGCCTACCCGCCGGGCATGCTGCCTGCGGCGTCCTGGCAGCGCATCATGGGTGGCCTGCAGAAGCACTATGGCAGCGACGCCTCGCTGGATGCCGCCACGACCCAGCAGCTCACCGCCTGGCTGCGTGCCAACGCGGGCACCACCAAGCGCGTGCGCGAGGAGCCGCCCCAGGACCGCATCACCCGCAGCGCCTGGTTCGAGCGCAAGCATCGCCAGATCGATCCCGCCGTCTGGCAGTTGCCCAGCGTGCGCAGCGCGGCGAACTGCGCAGCCTGCCACACCGGCGCGGCCGCCGGTGACTTCGACGACGACCGGATCCAGTTCCCCGCGGGCATGCCCGCCGCGATGCGCCGGAACTGGAAAGACTGACCCACTTCCCAAGGAACCATGATGACCACCACCCCCCTGCTCCAGCCCGCGGTATCGGGCACACCGGCCGGCACGGCCCGCCCCGGGCGGCGCGTCACCGACGCGCCCACGCGGATGTTCCACTGGCTGTTCGCGCTGAGCTTCGCCGGTGCCTATGCCACCGCCGATGGCGAAGCCTGGCGCGCGCTGCATGTCACGCTGGGCTACACGCTGGCCGGCCTGCTGGTCTTTCGGCTGGTCTACGGCCTGGTCGGGCCGCGCCCTGCGGGCCTGGGCCTGCTGTGGCGCAAGGTCACCGGGGCACCGGCCTGGCTGCGCTCCGCATGGGCCGCGATGCGCTCGCCGACGGCTGCGCCGCTGAACTGGCGCCACGGCCAGAACCTGCTGATGGGCCTGGCGATCCTGGCGCTGCTGGTGCTGGTGCTGCCGCTGACGCTGAGCGGCTACGCCACCTACAACGACTGGGGCGACGTGCTGGGCGGCGACTGGATCGGCGAGGTGCATGAACTCTTCGGCAACACGCTGCTGGTCGTGGTGCTCGCCCACGTGGCGCTGATCGCCGGGCTGAGCCTGCTGCGCCGCAAGAACCAGGCGCTGCCGATGCTGACCGGGCGCATCGAGGGCAACGGCCCGGATCTGGTGCCGAACAACCGGGGCTGGCTGGCCGCGCTGCTGCTCGCGGCGGTGGTCGGCTTTGCCGCCTGGGAATGGCAGCAGGCGCCGCAGGGCCTGATCCCGGCACAGCTCGGGGCCGGCGCGTCCCACGTCGACCGGGATGGCGACGACGATTGACGCCGCAGGCCCTGCCGGGGGTGGCCATGGACTACATTGGAGCAAAATGACCGGACTCCTCCGAACCCTCGGTTCCCGCCATGGCCATTGAGCTGCCACCGGGCCTGGATCCAGGTGCCGCTGCCGCGCAGCTGCAGACCGACGGACCCAACGAGCTGGGCGTCGGGCAGCGCCGCGGTCTGCGCGCCATCGCCTGGGAGATCCTGCGCGAGCCGATGTTCCTGCTGCTGCTCGGCGCGGGCACCATCTACCTGCTGACCGGCGACACCCGCGAAGCCCTGGTGCTGCTGGGCTTCGTCGTGATCATCATGACGGTCACGGCCCTGCAGGAGCGCCGCTCCGACCGGGCGCTGGAGGAGTTGCGGGAACTGTCCAGTCCGCGGGCGGTGGTGCTGCGCGGCGGCGCGGCGGTCCGCATCCCCGGGCGCGAGGTGGTGTGCGGCGACATCCTGCTGCTGGCCGAGGGCGACCGGATCGCCGCTGACGGCGTGCTGCTAGACCTGCACGAGCTGGCCACCGACGAGTCCATGCTCAGCGGCGAATCCGAGCCGGTGGCCAAGATGCAGGCTGGCGCCCCGGTGTTTGCCGGCACGCTGGTCGTCTCCGGCCAGGGCGTGGTGCGGGTCGAGGCCACCGGAGCCCGGACCGAGCTCGGGCGGATCGGCCGCTCGCTGGAGACGGTCGGCCTGCAGGGCTCCCCGCTGCGGGACGACATGGCCCGCCTGACCAGGCGCCTGGTGATCGTCGGCACGGTCCTGTGCGTGCTGCTGGTGGGCCTGTTCCGGGTCCTGCGTGGCGACTGGCTCGAAGCCTTCCTGGCCGGCATCACGCTGGCCATGGGCATCCTGCCGCAGGAGTTCCCGGTGATCCTGATCGTGTTCCTGGCGTTGGGCGCGCGCCGCATGGCGGCCCACCAGGTGCTGACGCGCCGTCTGCGCGCCATCGAGACGCTCGGCGCCGCCACGGTGCTGTGCGTCGACAAGACCGGCACGCTGACCGAGAACAAGATGGCGGTCGCCGTGCTGGCCACCGAGGACGCGCAGATCGACGTGCGCCAGTTGCAGGACGGCACGCTGCCCGAGCCCTTCCACGCGCTGCTGGAGCACGCGGTGCTGGCCAGTGAACGGGCCCCGCATGACCCGATGGAGCGCGCCTTCCAGCGCCTGGCCGGCGCGCAGCTGGCCGACACCGAGCATCTGCATCCGCAATGGACGCTGGCGCGCGAGTACGAGCTGTCGCCTGCGCTGCTGGCGAAGAGCCACCTGTGGAGGGACGACGCCAGCGCGCACCAGGTCGTGTCGACCAAGGGGGCGCCCGAAGCGGTCGCGGACCTGTGCCATCTGCCGCCGGATCGCCGCAGCGCGGTGCTGGCGCAGGCCGAGCGCATGGCCGACCAGGGCCTGCGCGTGCTCGGTGTGGGCCGCGGCCTGTATCCGCAGGCGCAGGACTGGCCGGAAGGCCAGCATGACTTCCCGCTGGAATGGGTCGGCCTGATCGGCCTGGCCGACCCGATCCGCCCGGAGGTGCCGGACGCGATCGCGCAATGCCGCCGGGCCGGCATCCGGGTCGTTATGGTCACCGGCGACCACCCCCGCACCGCCCGCGCGATCGCCGCGCAGGCCGGCATCGACGGCGACGGCGTGCTGACCGGCGACGACATCACGGCGATGGCACCGGCGGAACTGTCTGCCGCGCTGGACCGGGTGCAGGTGTTCGCCCGGGTGCGTCCGCAGCAGAAGCTCGCGCTGGTGGAGCACTTGAAGGCACGCGGCGAGGTCGTCGCAATGACCGGTGACGGCGTCAACGATGCGCCGGCGCTGAAGGCGGCGCACATCGGCATCGCGATGGGACAGCGCGGCACCGACGTCGCGCGCGAGGCCGCCGCGCTGGTGCTGCTGCGCGACGACTTCTCCAGCATCGTGCAGGCGATCCGGTTCGGCCGGCGCACCTACGCCAACCTGCGCCAGGCCATGGTCTACACGCTGGCGGTGCACGTGCCGATCATCGGGCTGTCGGTGCTGCCGGTGCTGCTGGGCCTGCCGCTGGTGCTGGCGCCGCTGCACATCGCGTTCCTGGAGCTGGTGATCGACCCGGCCTGTTCGCTGGTGTTCGAAGCGGAGGACGGTGA
>JAEUOX010000129.1 GCA_016790475.1 Rhodoferax sp.
GCAGCGGCGGCGTCCAGCGGGCCGAGCACCACCCCCAGCTCCTGCATCCAGCGCAGGCTGCCCAGCCGACATTCGCGCCCGTCCACCTGGCCGCGCATGCCGCGCCCGGGCACCGCCTGTACGTCCACCGGTTCACCCAGCCGCAGCGCGCGCTCCGTGGCCGCGAGCGCGAGCGCCCGGGCCAGCGGGTGTTCGCTGCCGCGCTGCAGACTGGCGGCGAGGCGCAGCGTATCCTCCTGCGCCACGCCTTCGGCCGGCAGCAGTTGCACCAGGCGGGGCTGTCCCTGCGTCAGCGTGCCGGTCTTGTCGAAGGCCACGACGCTGACCCGGTGCGCCAGCTCCAGCGCCTGCGCATCCTTGATCAGGATGCCGTGGCGCGCCGCGACGCCGGTGCCGGCCATGATGGCCACCGGCGTCGCCAGGCCCAGCGCGCAGGGGCAGGCGATCACCAGCACCGCCACCGCGCGGATCAGCGCCAGCTCGAAGCCGGCGCCTGCCCACCACCAGCCCGCCAGCGTCAGCAGCGCCAGGCCGAGCACGACCGGCACGAAGACGGCGGCCACCTGGTCGACCAGCCGCTGGATCGGCGCCTTGCCGGCCTGCGCGTCCTCGACCAGCCGGATGATGTGGGCCAATACCGTGTCCGTGCCGACGGCGCTGACCTGCATCACCAGCCGCCCGTCACCATTGATCGAGCCGCCGGTCAGGCGGGCGCCGGGGGTGTCCTTGGGCACCGGCAAGGGCTCCCCGGTCAGCATGGATTCATCGACCTGGCTGCGGCCTTCCAGCACCGCACCGTCCAGCGGCAGGCGCTCGCCGGGGCGCACCACCAGGCGGTCGCCGACCAGCACCTCGGCCACCGGCACATCCACCTCGCCGTCCGGCCCCAGCAGATGCGCCACGTCCGGGCGCAGCGCATGCAGCGCCCGGATCGCGGCAGTGGTCTGGCGCTTGGCGCGGGCCTCCAGCCACTTCCCCAGCAGCACCATCGTGATCACGACCGCCGAGCCCTCGAAGTACAGGTGCGGCATCTCCCCGTCCGGCGCCGTCAGCCACAGCCAGACCGACAGCGCCCAGCCGGCGCTGGTGCCCAGGGCCACCAGCAGATCCATGTTGCCGGTGCCGGCCCGGGCGGCGTGCCAGCCGGCGCGGTAGAAGCGCGCGCCCAGGCCGAACTGCACCGGCGTGGCCAGCGCGCACTGCAGCCAGGCCGGCAGCATCCAGTGCCAGCCGGCCAGCTCTCCGAGCATCGGCAGCACCAGCGGCGCGCTCAAGGCCAGACCCACTGCAACCGGCAGGAAACCGGCCCAGCGCGCGGGCTCGGCATCGTCGGCGTTCTGCGCGGCGGCGCGCGGTGTGTAGCCGGCATCGCGCACCGCCCGGCGCAGGCGCGCCTCCACGTCCGGCGCGGCGGCGACCTGCACGCGGGCCGACTCGGTGGCCAGGTTCACCGCGGCCTCCTGCACGCCGGGCACCTTGCGCAGCGCGCGCTCCACCCGCATCACGCAGGAGGCACAGGTCATGCCCTCCACGCCGATGTCGACCTCAAGAATTTCCGCTGCATCTGCCATGCGCCGAGCGTACGCCGAAATTCGCCGGCCGCGCACGGCGCTTCGGAGTATGCTGGCGGCCTTGTCCGATCCCCCACCCACCCCAGGTACCCCATGCAGCAAACCTTCACCGTCACCGGCATGACCTGCGGCCACTGCGAGAAGGCCGTCACGCGCGCGATCCGGCAGGTCGACCCGCAGGCCGAAGTGCGTATTGACCGCCCTGCGAACAAGGTCGAGGTCGAGTCCAGCCAGCCGCGCGATGCGCTGGCCCATGCGATCACCGAAGAGGGCTACGCCGTCGCCGGATGAGCGCGGCGCTGCTGCTCTATCCCGCACTGGCGCAGGTGCAGCCCGGCTGGGACACGCTGCTGGCCAGCCATCCGCCTCTGGACGTGCCGGCCGGCACGACGCTGTTCTCCGAGCAGACGCCCTGCCAGGGTTTCCCGCTGGTGCTGGACGGCGAGGTGCGGGTGTCGCGCCACTCCAGCGACGGTCGTGCGCTGGAGCTCTACCGCGTCGTGCCGGGCGAGTTGTGCCTGGTGTCCTCCGCCTGCCTGTTCCGCGCGCAGCCGCTGTCGGCGCGCGGCGTGACCACCCGGCCCACCCGGCTGGTGCTGGTGCCCCCGGCGGTGTTCAGCCAGTGGCTGGAGGCGCCGGCCTTCCGGGACCATGTGCTGGGCCTGTTCGCCGAACGCATGGCCGACCTCACCAGCCTGATCGACGCGGTCGCCTTCCACAGGCTCGACTGCCGGCTGGCGGCGGCGCTGCTGGGCCACGGGCAGGCCCTGCACACCACGCACCAGGCGCTGGCGGACGAGCTGGGCACGGTGCGCGAGATGGTCACCCGGCTGCTGCGCCGCTTCGAGCGCGAGGGCTGGGTCCGCCTGGGCCGCGAGCAGATCCAGATCACGCACAGCGGCGCGCTGCGCGAGCTCGCCGCCCGCATCGCCGCCTGAGCCGGCTGCGTGACTTGCGTCACAGACGGCCCCGGGTGACCAGGCGTCCAATGGCGCCATCGTCAACCCACCTGGAGCACACAAATGAAATCCAACGTCGGCGGCATCGACCGCATCCTTCGCATCGCCATCGGCCTGGTCCTGATCGCGCTGGCCGCCACCGGCACCGTGGGCTGGTGGGGCTGGCTCGGCCTGGTGCCGCTGGCGACCGGGGCCCTGGGCTGGTGCCCGCCGTACGCGCTGTTCGGCTTCAGCACCTGCGCGGTCAAGTCCAAGGCCTGAGCCGCGCCCATCCCGCGACCGGCGCGGCCGACGCCGCGTGGTACAAACCCGTCCTTGCCCCGCGTCAAGCCTTCGCGGGGTGGCGCCTGGCGCCGCATGGACGGGAGACCCACGTGAAATTCAAGATGGCCAGGAACTCGCTGTTCGCGGTGTTGCTGCGCTCGCCCTGGTGGATCAGCTTTGCGCTGGTGCTGGCCTTTGCCGGTGCCAGCGTTGCCTTGCTGCCCCCGGAGTACGTGCCCTTCGGCGTGATGGGCGGCTTCCCGTTCCTGGTGATCGGCACGATCGCCGCCTGGCGGCAGCTGCGCGCGCCCAGCGAGGCGCAGGTGCAGGCCACGCTGGAGCAGCTGGCCGCGATGTCCTGGGCTACCTTTGCCCAGACGCTGGAGCGGGCCTTCCAGGCGCAGGGCTACACCGTGCAGCACGCGCCGACGGACGGCGCAGACCTGCAGCTGGTGAAGGACGGCCGGCGCACGCTGGTCGGCGCCAAGCGCTGGAAGGCAGTCAACCAGGGGGTCGACGCGGTCCGCGCGCTGGACCAGGCGCGCCGGCGCGAGGATGCCAGCCGCTGCGTCTACATCACGCTGGCCGGCCTGGGCGACAACGCGCGCCGCTTCGCGGACCAGCACCAGGTCGAGGTGCTCAGCGGCGCCGCGCTCGCCCGGCTGCTGCGCGGCGCCGCGCGCTGAAGCGCCCTGCGCGCGCACCGCGTCTTTACAAACTGTTGTCCGCCGGTCATGGCGGCGATACACGGGCCGCGCACACTTCCTTTCACCCTGATGCCGATCCCGGCCACCAGGCAACCCGCAACGGAAAGGACTTCACCATGGCAACCCTTCTCAAACCCCTGCTGATCGCTGTCGCCATCGCCGGCGCCGGCCTGACCGCCCAGGCCCAGCCCGCGGCAGGCGGCCACGGCGGCCCGATGGGCCACCACCAGCGCATGGACACGGCCAAGATGCAGGAGATGGTGGCCAAGCGCCAGTCGGCCCTGAAGGCGCAGCTCAAGCTCAGCGCCGCGCAGGAGCCGGCCTGGAACGCCTATGTCGCCAGCATGCAGCCGCCGGCCGACATGGCCCAGCGCATGGACCCGCAGGCCCGCCGCAAGATGCATGAGGAGATGATGGCGCTCAGCACGCCGCAGCGCATCGACCGCATGAACGCGATGAAGGCCGAGCGCGATGCCGCAATGGCCAAGCGCCACGAGGCCACCAAGACCTTCTACGCCGCGCTGACGCCGGAGCAGCAGAAGGTGTTCGACGCGCAGGCCATGGGCCGCGGCGGCCACGACGGCCCGCGCGGCAAGCACGGCGCCCACCAGGGCTGACGCGGCGGTTCAGGCCAGCATCTTCTTCAGCGCCCCGCTGTCCAGCAGGGCCTGCAGATCGCTGGCCCCGCCGACCAGCACACCGCACACGAAGATCATCGGAAACGTGGGCCAGCCGGTCCACATCTTGAGCGCATTGCGCCGGCGCCAGGTGTTGAAGTAGCTGCCGTACTCCAGATAGTGGTAGGCCACGCCGGCCGCATCGAGCAGCTTGCGCGCCTTCTTCGGCATCGGGTTCTGCGCCATGCCGACCACCACCACCGGGTGGGCGGCCACTGCCGCCTCGACCTCCTGGACGATGTCGGCATGGTGGCGGGCCACCGTATCGCGGATGGCGGGGTGGATGCGGGCTTCGTCGAGCAGCGGGCGGGGCATGGAGACTCCTGAAATGGGGCTGGAAACGATTATGCGGCGCCCGCCCGCGTCCGGGGTCCGGCGGTGATCCACGTCAAGCCGCTACCATGCAGCTCCCCCTAGACTGCGCCATCCGCCGATGAACGCCTCCCCTTCCACGGCCCGCGCCGACAACCCACACCGAGCCGTTCCGGTCCGGCAGATTCCGCCCTCGCGCCCCCTGGACTGGCTGGCAGCCGGCTGGCGGGACACCTGGCGCTGCGGTGCGCTGAGCCTGGCACATGGCGCCGGGCTGGCGCTGTTCGGTGCGCTGCTGCTGGCGGTGGCGCGTCAGAAGTTCTGGCTGCTGGCGGGCGCCTTCTCCGGCTTCCTGGTCGTGGCGCCGGTGCTTGCGACCAGCCTCTATGCGATGAGCCGCGCACTGGAGCAGGGGCATCCGATCCGCTGGGTGCTGCTGCGTGACACCTGGATGAGCTGGCAGCAGTCCCGCTTCGTGGACCACGGCGGCTACTGGTGCCTGGTCCGGTTCGGCGTGCTGCTGGCGGTGGCGGGCACCGGCTGGGTGCTGACGTCGGCGGCGCTGATCACGCTGTTCGCGCCGGCCCCGATCCAGACGCCGCTGGACTTCCTGCGCCATGTCGTGCTGGCGCGCAACCACTTCCTGTTCGAGGCCTGGCTCGCGCTGGGCGGCGTGATGGCGGCTCCCATCTTCGCGTCCAGCGTGGTCTCGATGCCGCTGCTGCTGGACCGGCGCATCTCGGTGATGAATGCGGTGCTGACGAGCTGGCGCGTCGTGCTGGCCAACCCGGTGCCGATGGCGGTCTGGTCGGCGCTGATCATGCTGCTGGTGCTGGCAGGCTTCGCCACGCTGCTGGCCGGCCTGGTGCTGGTGGTGCCGGTGCTGGGACACGCCAGCTGGCACGCCTACCGCGACCTGGTCGATGCCAGCCCGCTGCGCCAGCGGGCTTCGTCCGGAGCACCCGGCTGATGTTCGGCTTCACCGAGGAGCAGATCGCCGGCTTCGGCCTGAGCTTCGGCGTCGGCGCCTTCATGCTCTACATGCTGTTCATCATCGGGCAGCTGGCCTGGGAGTCGAAGGCGGGCAAGTTCGGCACCTTCGTGATCTTCCTGGGCCTGGCCTTCGGCATGGTGGGCTTCGTGGCCAAGTACCTGATCCAGTGGGTGCTGGGCATCCA
>JAEUOX010000135.1 GCA_016790475.1 Rhodoferax sp.
GCTCATGCGCCGTCCGTTCAATGTGGTGGTGATCGCCTTGGCCAACAAGCTGGCCCGAACTGCCTGGGCGCTGGTGGCGCACCAGCGCAGCTACAACGCGCAGTGGCACTCCACACCACCCGAGCAGTTGGCCAGCCCCGCGTAGCGGGACAGTTGCTGTTCGCAGATCCAGACAAGTACCGAGGGGAAGTAGGCGCGTTCAGCGCCGACCGCCCCACCGAAGCGCCGCACCGGGCCCCCACACGCCTTGGGCGACGCACCAGCAAACAAACACGCCGAGGGTGACGCGAGAGAAAAGATACTTGCCGAAGCGCGAAGCAACAGCAGCCAGCGATCGGGCCCAATCATCCAGCCTCCTGCAGCCGCAGCATCTGGTCTGCCAATGGCTGGCGCGCGTACCAGTCGATGATCTCCGTGCCGGTTGCGCACCACATGCCGCTGTGCGAGAGGATGTATTCGAGTGCGCGCGCCAGGTGCTCGATACAGTGTGGCTGCCCCATGATGAA
The DNA here is from genome assembly GCA_016790475.1 of Rhodoferax sp. Classification (GTDB taxonomy): domain Bacteria; phylum Pseudomonadota; class Gammaproteobacteria; order Burkholderiales; family Burkholderiaceae_C; genus CAISIP01. Next base: position 507 of record JAEUOX010000135.1, read on the forward strand.
GGGATGCACCGCGATGTTCATCACCTTGCCGTGCACCGCGCCCTCGGCGTAGAGCGTGTCGAACTCGTCGCAGATCTTGCGGGCGAACTCCGCGCCCTCCATGCCGCGTCGCCAGCAGATGCTGTCGTTGATCTCCATGCTGTAGGGCAGCAAGAACAGTGTGCCCTGGCGGACCCGCAACGGCGTGGGCTGGTCGTCGTGGTAGAGGTCGCACAAGTAGCGGATGCCCGCCTCGGCCACCAGGTCCGGCGTGTGCAGCGTGTTCGATGCCGCTGGCGAGAACCAGCCCTCGAATGGCTTGCCGGCAATGCGGCGGTGGATCTGCTGGCATTCCTCGATCGCGGCGCGTTCCTCGTCCTCGGTCAGGTTCCAGTGGTAGCGGGTGTTGTAGAGCCCGTGGGACATCAGTTCCCAGTCGCGCTGCAGCATGCCCTCGGCGATCTCGGGGTACATCTGCAGCACCGCGCTGGACAGCGAGACCGTGCAGCGCAACCGGAAACGGTCGAACACCTCCATGAGCCGCCAGACGCCTACCCGGTTGCCGTAGTCCCGCAGGCCGTAGCCCAGGATGTCCGGGTGCGGCGTGCGTGACCAGGGATTGCGCACCCGGATCTTCTGCGGCAGGTACTCGTAGTGCTCGATGTTCGGGGCCACCCACAGCGCGACGCGGGCGCCGCCGGGCCATTGCAGCGGCGTCCGGTCCGGTGCGGCCGAGTGCTTGATGGTGGTGGTGGTGGTGCAGGTACGATCTTCAGGAGGATTCAGCAATGCCGGTGATTTCAGTGACCCTGCTGCCGGGGTACAGCTCCCAGGCCGAGGAACGCCTTGTCGGCCGCCTGGCCACGACCGCGCGCTCGGTCATCGCGGCCTCGGCGGCCGGCACGACGGTGTTCGTGCAGCATGCCAGCACCTACCAGCGCGATGGCCGGGTGTTCGGGGCCGGTGGCGCAGAGCGGCCGGACGCCGGCGCGCTGGTACGGGAGTTCCTTGCGCGCATGCAGGCCCGCGAACTCGACGCCGCGCGGGCCTTCCTGGCGCCGGGGTTCAGCATGCATTTCCCGGGCAGCGGGCCGATGCACCAGCTGGAGGAGCTGGTGCAGTGGGGCCGGCAGCGCTACCGCAGCGTCGGCAAGACATTCGAGACGGTCGACGAATGCTGGACGGGGGAGGGCGCCATCGTCTACTGCAGCGGTACGCTGCATGGCGTGTGGCTCGACGGATCGAGCTTCAGCGGCGTGCGCTTCCTGGATCGCTTCGACGTGCGTGACGGGCTGATCGTGCGTCAGGACGTCTGGAACGACCTGGCCCTGGTGATGCCGGCCGCGGCCCCCTGACGCGCTGCACCGGCCTGCCGCGGGGGATTCAGGCCGCGGCGGTCGAATGGCCGAATTTCCAGGCATCCAGAATCTCGCTGCCTGTGGCGGCCCACACGCCCTTGTGGCGCATCATGTGGGCCAGAGCCTCTTCGAGCACGCCGATCCGGTAGGGCTGGCCGATGACCCAGGGATGCAGGGAGATCGCCATGATGCGCCCGCCCTGCGTCGCGGACTCGCGGTACAGCTGGTTGAACTGGTCGATCAGCTGGTCGCGGAAATCCGTCTCGGTGTGGTGGTTCTGGACCAGGATCGTGTGGTCGTCGATGTCGATCGGGTGCGGCATCGCATACAGCGTTCCGGCCGATGTCCGCATCGGATAGGGCATGTCGTCGTTGACCCAGTCGCAGACGTAGTCCAGCCCGGCTTCGGCGAGCAGGTCGAGCGTGGCACCCGACTCGGACTTGGCCGGCGACAGCCAGCCGCGCACCGGCTGCCCGCTGGCCTGGCGCAGGATTGCCAGGCTTTGCGCGATCAGGGCGCGCTCCTCGTCGACCGGCAGACCGGCATGGTGCAGGTGGTCCATGTCCAGACCATGCCCGATCACCTCCCAGCCGCGCTGTACGCAGGCCTGCAGCAGCGTCGGGTAACGCACCGCCACGGCGGCATTGACCGCGACCGAGGCCGGGATCCGGTGCCGCTCCAGGGCCTGCATGATCCGGAAGATGCCGACCCGGTTGCCGTAGTCGCGCAGCGTGTAGTGGCGCAGGTCGGGGTAGGCGGTCTGCATCGCGCCCGGCGGCTTGAACGGCACGCCGCGCATGTTCAGCGGGAACCATTCCAGTGCCGGCACGACCCACAGCGCGACGCGCGCGCCACCGGGCCAGGTGACCGCCGGGCGCTGCGGAAGCATCGACCAGTCATAACGGTCGTGGTCCATGCCGTAGCGGCGCTGCGGGTACTCCAGGTGTTCGTTGCCGACGCTCATCGGGCAGCCTCCAGGCGATGTGCTGCGCGGGTCATGGGGCGTCTCCGACGGCCTGGCCCGCGGCGGCGAAGGCGTCGTAGTAATGCGTATTGAAGTGCGCGGCGATCTCGCGGCCGGTCGCCAGCCAGACCTTGTCGTGGCCGGTGATGTAGGCCAGCGCCTCCTCAAAGGCCGCCATCCGGTAGGGCTGGCCGACCAGGTAGGGGTGCAGCGGGATGCACATCACGGTGCCGGAGTGCTCGCCCTCCGCATAGAGGCGGTCGAACTGCCGCTTCAGGATGTCGGCATAGCGGCGCGGCTGGACCAGGTTGATGTTGTAGACGATGACGTCGTTCATCTCCAGCGAATAGGGGATGCTGGTCAGCCGGCCCTGGCGCACCTTGACCGGGCCGGGCTGGTCGTCATGGAACAGGTCGCAGACGTAGGTCAGGCCCATCTCGGCCACCAGGTCGAGCGTGCGGTCGGTGTAGGTCAGGGCCGGCGCCAGCCAGCCGTCGAGCTTCTGGCCGGTGTGCTTGCGGATGGTGTCGATCGAGTCCTGGATCACGGCGCGTTCCTGGGCCTCGTCCATGCCCATCAGGTAGCGGGTGTTGTAGGTGCCGTGCGAGTAGAACTCCCAACCCTCCTGCGCGCAGGCCTGGATGATCTCCGGGTGGTGCTCGCACATCGCGACATTCAGTGAGACGCTGCCGCGCATGCCGCAGCGCTTCATCGCGTCGAGCATGCGCCAGAAACCCACGCGGTTGCCGTAGTCGCGGTAGGCGTAGTTCAGCACGTCCGGTGAGGGCCGCGCCCAGGCGGCACGGGCCGGGTTCTTGGGCGGCGCGAGCTCGTAGAACTCGATGTTGGGGGCCACCCAGAAGGCCACGCGCGCGCCGCCGGGCCAGCGGATCGGCGGCCGGCCGGTGTAGGGCAGGTAGTCGTAGAAACCCGGATCGCGCCGCATCAGGCACCCGCCCCCGCGGCCGGCGGGATCTGGCGCAACTGCGCGAGCGTCTCGTCGATGGACAGCACGTCGGCGTACTTCAGGGCCATGTCGTAGAGGTTTGCGAAGTGCGGGCCCTCGTGCTTGTCGGCGACGCATTCCTCCGGCACGATGGTGCGGAAGCTGCGCTGCAGGCTGTCGACGACGGTGGCACGCACGCAACCGGACGTGGAGCCGCCGGTGACGACGACCGTATCTACGCCATGGAACGTGAAGATCGAGCCGAGGTTGGTCTCGAAGAACGCGGAGGCCATGCGCTTGTTGATGATGATGTCGCGCTGGCGGTCGATCACCAGCCGGTCATCGAACTCCGCGCGCCGGCTGCCAACCTTGATGTTCTGCAGCGAGTCGGGCGTGTTGTTGCGGGTGCCCCAGACGCCGGCGTCCTCGCCGGAGGCCATGTAGGCGACGTAGGTCCAGACGACCGGGAAGCCGCGGGCGCGGAACTCCGCGGCCAGCGTGTTGACATGCTCGAGCTGCCGGGGGTCCGTCTCGTAGGCGGTGACGAACTCGCCGACGCAGGTGTAGGCCTTCTGCAGGTCGATGTTGATCAGGGCGGGCTTGCGGCCGAAGCCGAAGCGCTTGCGGGTCGGGTTGGCCTTGACCGCGGCGAACAGCGCGCGGCTGCTGAGGCTGGAGATTTCCATGGGCGGGGTCCTTTGAAAAGATGATGCATGCCCCCAATTGTTCTGCAAATGGGACAATTGGGTCTTGGCGCGACAATCGGGCCATGTCGCCGATTCCCCCCAGGCCCCTGCCATGATGGCTCCGCCGAGTACTCCCGTCGACCAGTCCCGCGCCGCGGCCTTGCAGGCCTGGCTGGCCGGGCTCGGCCTGGAGAAGTACGCCACGGCCTTCGCGTCCCAGGACGTGGGCCTGGATGTGCTGCCGGACCTGACCGACGCGGACCTGCGCGAGCTCGGCGTGGTCTCGCTGGGGGACCGCAAGCGGCTGCTGAAGGCGGCAGCCCAGGCGCCCGCGGCACCCGGGGGCCCGGCGGAGCCGGGGCCTGCCGTACCGCCCTCTACCTCGGCCGGCACGCTGGACGACGAGGGCGAGCGCCGGCATGCCACCGTGATGTTCTCCGACCTGACCGGCTACACCGCGCTCAATGAAGCCTTCGACCCGGAGGAGGTGGAGGCGCTGATGGCCGGCATCCGGCAGCAGGCGGTCCAGGTCATCGAGGGCCATGGCGGGCGGGTCAACCAGTTCGTCGGGGACGAGGTCATGGCGCTGTTCGGAATTCCGCTGGCGCACCGCGACGACCCGCGCCGCGCGGTGGCCGCGGCGCTGGAACTGCACCGCGTGGTCGACAGCATGGCGGCGGAGCATGCGCAGCGGCTCGGCCGGCGACTGGCACTGCATACCGGTGTCCACACCGGGCTCGTGATCGCGCGGCGCAGCGATTCCCGCTCGGGGGACTTCATGCTGACGGGGGATACCGTGAACACCGCCGCGCGCCTGCGCGGGCTGGCCGAGCCGGGCGAGGTGGTCGTCAGTCCGCAGACCTGGCAGCAGGTGGCGGATCACTTCGATGCGGTGGCTGGCCAGGCGGTGGAGGTCAAGGGCAAGGAGCGGCCCCTGGTTCCCTACCGGGTGCTCGCACAGCGCGACACACCGCGGGCCGGCAACCGGCCGCTGGTGGGGCGTGCCGACGAGGTGGCGCGGTTCACGGCGCTGGCCCGGGCCTGTGCGGACCATGCCCAGGGCCACCTGGTGCTGGTGCGGGGCGACCCCGGCATGGGCAAGTCGCGGCTGGTGGCGGAGTTCCTGCACCTGGCGCGCGAGATGGGGTTCACCTGCCATGCGACCGCCGTGCCGGACTTTGGTGCGCGCACCGGGCATGAAGCCCTGCGCCGGCTGGCCCAGAGCCTGCTGGGCCTGCCGCCGGACGCGGACCAGGCCAGCCGCGGCGAGGCGCTGCAGGCGCTGGGCCGCAGCCTGCCGGAAGGCGCGCAGCATGCCGCCTTCCTGTATGACCTGCTGGACGTGGCGGCGCCGGCCGATGTGCTGGCGCTGCTGTCGGCGATGGAGGCCAGCGAACTGCAGGAGCAGTCGCTGGAGGCGCTGCGGGCGCTGGTCAGGTCGCCGCGCTCCGGCGCGCCGATCCTGCTGGCGGTCGAGGACATCCACTGGGCCGACGCCTGGACGCTGCAGCAGCTGGCTGCGCTGGCGGCCTGTACCACCCGCCAGCCGGTGCTGCTGCTGCTGAGCACCCGCTTCGCCGGCGACCCGATCAGCGCGGAATGGCGCGCCCCGATCCGCGGCCTGGCCTTTGCGGCGATCAATCTGGGGCCGCTGGCCACCGAGGACGCGGTGCGGCTGGCGGCGGGTGCCAGCGGCATTCCTTCGGACCGGATCCTGTCCTGCGTCGAGCGGGCGGAAGGCAATCCGCTGTTCCTGGAGCAGCTGCTGCTGAATGCCGGCAACGAGGACATGACCAGCCTGCCGGGGTCGGTGCAGGCCCTGGTGCAGGCCCGGATGGACCGCCTGCAGCCGACCGACAAGGCCGCGCTGCAGGCAGCGGCAGTCTGGGGACCGCGGGTGCCGCTGGCGGCGATCCGGCATCTGCTGGCCGACCCGGACTACGACGCGCAGCCGCTGGTCGACCAGTTCCTGCTGCACCCGGACGATGACGCGCTGGTGTTCAACCACGCGCTGGTGCGCGACGGCGCCTATGCCTCGCTGCTGCTCAGCCGGCGCCGCCAGCTGCACGCGCTGGCCGCGGAGTGGGTGGAGCCACGCGATGCGGCGCTGGCCGGTGAGCATTTCGAGCGGGCCGAGGATCCCCGTGCGACCGGCGCCTATCTGCGGGCTGCGCGGGATCTGGCGGTGCAGTTCCAGCATGCGCAGGCGCAGGCGCTGATCGACCGGGCCGCGCGGCTGGCCAGCGCGCCGGAGCACCAGTTCCCGGTGCGCCTGGCGCGCGCCCGGCTGCTGCTCGAGACCGGGCGCGCGGCCGAGTCGATCGATGCCTGCCGCACGGCGCTGGAGGTGGCGCAGTCCGGTGCGCAGCGTGCGCTCGGCCTGATCACGATGGCCGGCGGCATGCGCATCCTGGACCGGTTCGCCGAAGGCATGGAACTGCTCAAGGAGGCGCAGCCCCTGGCCGTGGAGGCGGGCCTGACGCTGGAGCGTTCGCGTCTGCACCATCTGCGCGGCAACCTGCTGTTCTCGTTCGGCCGCACGACGGAGTGCCTGCAGGAGCATGAGGCCGCGCTGCGCCTGGCCCGTGCCGCCGGATCCTCCGAGGCGGAGGCCGCCGCGCTGGGCGGCGTTGGCGACGCCTGTTATGCCGAGGGCCGCGTGCGCACCGGCTACGAGATGTTCAACCGCTGCGTGATGGTGGCCCGGGTGCAGCTTTTCCTGCGGGTCGAGGTGGCCTACCTGCCGATGCTGGGCTGGTGCTCGCTGTACCTGATGGATGTTCCGGCGTCGCTGCAGGCCAGCCGGCGCACGATCGAGCTGGCCGTGCGCACCGGGAACCGCCGTGGCGAACTGATGGCCCGGGTGCAGCTGGGCATGGTCGACGGCTGGGTCTGCGGCCACTGGCGCGAGGGGCGCGCCGAGATCGAGCGGGCGATGGAGCTCGCCCGGGCGCTGGGCAGCCTGCGTTTCCAGGCCAATGCGACCTACATGCTCGGCTTGATGGCGATCCGCGCCGGTGATCACCCGGTGGCGCGGGGTCTGCTGCACCAGGCGCTGAAGATGGCGGAGCAGGGCAGCCTGTCCTTCATGGGGGCCCAGCTCTATGGCTCGCTGGCGCGCATCGAGCCGGACCCGGCGCAGCGCCGCCACTACCTGGCGCTCGGAGAGCGTGCGCTGGAGGGCGCGGTCAGCCACAACTTCTTCATATTCTGCGAATGCGCGATCCATGCGTCGCTGCAGGCCCGCGATTGGGAGGAGGCGGAGCGCTACTGCGATCGGCTGGCCGGCTATTCGGCCAAGGAGCCGTTCCCCTGGGCCGACTTCATCATTGCCCGCGGCCGGGCACTGGCGCGGGTCGGGCGCGGCGAGACCGGAGAGGCCCTGCTGGCGACGGTCGAGAGCCTGCACCGGCAGGCGCAGACCTCCCACGGCGACCTGTACGAGCCGGCCCTGGCGCAGGCGCTGGAGCAGCTGCGCCAGGCCGGCTGAGGCGGCCTGCGACTCAGCGTGCCGCCAGTCGCTTGCGCCGCAGGCGCACGTAATGGTTCATCGTCTCGACCGCGACCGAGAAGGCCAGCGCGAAGTACACATAACCCTTCGGGATGTGCAGCCCGAAGCCGTCGGCGATCAGCAGCACGCCGATCAGCAGCAGGAAGGACAGCGCCAGCATCTTGACCGTGGGGTGGGCCGACACGAAGTTGGCCAGCGGGTTGGAAGCGATGATCATGATGATCATCGCGATCACGACCGCGGCCACCATGACCCACAGCTTGTCGGCCATGCCGACGGCGGTGATCACCGAGTCCAGCGAGAAGATGATGTCGATCACGGCGATCTGCAGCACGATGGACTTGAAGGATGCGCCGGCCACGCCCTCGGGCTGGTCGGCCTGTTCGCCGTCATGCTCGGTCATCTCGTGGATCTCGACCGTCGCCTTGTACAAAAGAAAAAGGCCGCCGCCGATCAGGATCAGGTCGCGCCAGGAGAAGCCCTTGTCACCGACCGTGAACACCGGTGCGGTCAGCCCGACGATCCAGGCCAGCGTGGCCAGCAGCATCAGGCGCGTGAGCAGCGCCAGGCCGAGGCCGACCTTGCGCCCCAGGGCGCGCTGGCTCTGCGGCAGCCGGCCGGTCAGGATCGCGATGAAGACCAGGTTGTCGATGCCCAGCACGATCTCCAGCGCCGACAGCGTGACGAGCGAGAGCCAGATCTGCGGGTCCGTGATCCAGGCGAAGGTGAAAAATTCCATCGGCGTGTGTCCGAAATGTGTAACCAAATATTGTTTCACCCGGGCCCGCGGCAGCGTCCCGGATGCATCCAATGCCACATGGTACGCGGGGCTTTGGGCGGGGCCGGGCGCCGACGGTTTGCGCTCAGGGGTCGACGGACGCGCTCCAGCGGTCGCCCCAGGCCTGGTCGATGGCGCGCCGGTCGTGCTTGCCGGGGCGCCCGTGGCGCAGGCTCAGCGCGGGCTCGGTGCCCATGCGCCGCAGTTCCGCGGCCTGTGCCCGGGCCTGCAGGCTGGCCTCGGTTTCCGCATACAGCAGCTGGGCGGCCGGGGCACCGCCGCGCACGTCACTGAGCACGAGCACCTGGACCTCGCGCAGGCTTTCCCGCTGGCGCATCCGGATCATGTCGCCCACGCGCACGTCGCGCGCCGGCTTGGCCGGCTGCGCGTTGACGTCGACGCGCCCCTTGTGGATGTCTTCCACCGCCAGCGAGCGGGTCTTGTAGAAGCGTGCGGCCCAGAGCCATTTGTCGAGACGGACTTTTTCCATGGTCGAAGTGCGACAGAGGTGCCCGATTGTGCCGTGCGCCGAGGTGTGCTTGGTAACATGGCCGGGTGACCACGCCCCGTCCTCCGCAGCCGCCCATGCCTGCCGGCGCCACCGGGGGCCTGCCGCAGGACGCGCAGGGCATCCTGGAGCTGGCCGCGCGCTCGATGTTCCAGCTGTTCTCGAACATCAGCCAGGGCATGTTCCTGGTGGATCGCACCGGCCGCATCGTCTGGGTCAACGAGGGCTACCAGCGGTTCTTGCCGGCGCTCGGCTTCTCGTCGGTGGACCAGTTCGTCGGGCACCTGGTCGAGGACGTGATCCCCAACACCCAGATGCGGCGCGTGCTGGAGACCGGCGAACCCTATCTGATCGATCTGCTGACGAACCGGGCCGGCACCTTTGTCGTCAGCCGGATTCCGCTGCGCGACGAGGCGGATGCGGTGATCGGCGCGATCGGCATCGTGCTGTTCGACCACCCGGAGACCACGCTGGCGCCGCTGATCAGCAAGTTTGCGCTGATGCAGCGCGACCTGGATGACGCCCGGCGCGAGCTGGCCACGCAGCGGCTGCGGCTCGGCAGCGCAGCCGGCACCGGGACGCGGCTGGCCAAGTACACCTTTGCCAGCTTCATCGGGACCAGTCCGGCCGCGGTCGAGGTGAAGCGGCAGGCCCGGCGCGCAGCGCAATCCGCCAGCCCGGTGCTGCTGCTGGGCGAGACCGGCACCGGCAAGGAGCTGCTCGCGCATGCGATCCATGCCGCCTCGCCACGCAGTGCCGGGCCGCTGGTCAGCGTCAACATCGCGGCGGTGCCGGACACGCTGCTGGAGGCGGAGTTCTTCGGCGTCGCGCCGGGCGCCTACACAGGTGCCGAGCGCAAGGGGCGCGACGGCAAGTTCAAGCTCGCGGATGGCGGCACGTTGTTCCTGGACGAAATTGGCGACATGCCGCTGGCACTGCAGGCCAAGCTGCTGCGTGCGCTGCAGGAGGGCGAGATCGAGCCGCTCGGCTCGAACCGGGTCGTGCCCTTCGATGCACGCGTCATCGCGGCAACCTCGCGGGACCTGGCGGCCAGCGTGCGGGAAGGGCGCTTTCGCGAGGATCTGTATTACCGGCTCAGCGTGCTGCCGATCCGGGTCCCGCCGCTGCGCGAGCGGCGCGCCGACATCCCGGCGCTGATAGAGGCGCTCGGCGACGATGCGGCACTGCGCAATGGCACGGCGCTGCCGGAGTTCGACCCGGATGCCGTCGCGCTGCTGGGCGCCCAGACCTGGCGCGGCAACATCCGCGAACTGCGCAATGTGCTGGAGCAGACGGCGCTGCGCAGCGATGCCCGGCGGATCGACGCGGCCGCGCTGGCCGCGGTGCTGCGGGATGCGGGCATCGAGTCCATTGCCCCGGCGCCGGTGCGGCCGCAGGCGCCGGCGGCCGCGGAGCAGCCGGCAGCGCTGCTGCGCCCGCTGGCGGAGCAACTGGCGGAAGTGGAGCAGCAGGCCCTGAGCGCGGCGCTGGCCGCAACAGGTGGCAACAAGCTGGCCGCGGCGCGTCTTCTGGGCATCGCGCGGGCCACCTTGTACAGCCGCCTGGATCCGTCCAAGAGTCAGACAACTGCCTGATATTCAGTCAATTCAGTTGTCTGATTTGCAGGCAATTCTTCGCGAACTTGCGAACGCATGCCAGTGAAATCAAAGACTTGCGTGCAGGCATGGTCCCTGCGTCATGGGGCGGTCCTCATTCCTAGCATTCAGGAGACTTCCATGCACCGTCGCACACTCATCGCCCTGGCCGCGCTGGCCGCCACCACGCTGGGAGCCGTTGGCGCCCATGCCCAGTCCAAGGAGGTCCGCATCGCGCTGATCGCGAGCAAGACCGGGCCGCTGGAGGCCTACGCCAAGCAGACGATCACCGGCTTCCAGATGGGCCTGGACTATGCGACCGGCGGCACGATGCAGGTGGCAGGCAAGAAGATCGTCGTGATCGAGAAGGACGACCAGTTCAAGCCGGACGTGGCCAAGAGCCTGCTGGCCGCGGCCTACGCCGACGAGAAGGTCGATCTGGCCGTCGGCACGACCGGTTCGCCGTCGGCACTGGCGATGCTGCCGGTGGCCGAGGAATACAAGAAGATCCTGATCGTCGAGCCGGCCGTGGCGGACTCGATCACCGGCGACAAGTGGAACAAGTACATCTTCCGGACCGGGCGCAACAGCTCCCAGGACGCGGCCTCCAACGCGGTCGCGCTGGACTCCCCGGACAACGTGATCGCCGTGCTGGCCAACGACAACGCCTTCGGGCGCGACGGCGTCAAGGCGATGAAGGAGTTCACGAAGAAGGCCAAGATCGTTCATGAGGAGTACCTGCCGGTGGGCACGACGGACTTCACGGCCGGCCTGCAGCGCGTCATCGACAAGCTGAAGGACCAGCCCGGCAAGAAGTACATCTCGGTGGCCTGGTCGGGCGCGCCGACGCCGTTCCCGAAGATCGCCGATCTGGACCTGGACAAGCGCTTCGGCATCAAGCTGGCGACCGGCGGCAACATCCTGCCGGCCATGGTGGCCTACAAGCAGTTCCCGGGCATGGAGGGCGCGCTGTACTACTACTTCGGCATCCCGAAGAATGCGGCCAATGATGCGCTGGTGGCCCAGCACTACAAGCAGTTCAAGACGCCGCCGGACTTCTTCACGGCCGGTGGCTTCAGTGCCGCGATGGCGGTGGTGACCGCGCTGAAGAAGTCCAACGGGGACACCAGCGCGAACAAGTTGATCGGTGTGATGGAAGGCATGAGCTTCGAGACGCCGAAGGGCACGATGACCTTCCGCAAGGAAGACCACCAGGCGATGCAGAGCATGTACCACTTCCGGATCAAGGCCGACCCGGCCTTCGCCTGGGGCGTGCCGGAGCTCGTGCGCGAGATCAAGGCCGAAGAGATGGCCATCCCGATCCGCAACAAGCGCTGAGCCGGCCGACGACAACGACGCAGCTTCTGCCGCGCGCCGTGAACCGGCGCGCGCGACACGCATGCTTGAAACCCGGGATCTGACCATCCGCTTCGGTGGCCACGTGGCTGTGAATGCCGTGTCCTGCGCGTTTGCGCCGGGCACGCTGACCGCCATCGTGGGCCCGAACGGCGCCGGCAAGACCACCTATTTCAACCTGATCTCGGGCCAGTTGCCGGCCAGCGCCGGCACCGTGGCATTGAATGGCCGGGACCTCTCCGGCCTGGGTGTATCGGCCCGCACGCGCGCCGGGCTGGGCCGCGCCTTCCAGCTGACCAACCTGTTCCCGAACCTCAGCGTGCTGGAGAACGTGCGCCTGGCGGTGCAGGCCACGCGCGCCGGTCCGCACCGGCGCGGGCTGAACCTCTGGAGCATCTGGAGCGACCACGCCGCGCTGACCCGGCGCGCCGACGAGATCCTGGAGGCGGTGGCCATGCGCGACAAGGAGCACGCCACGGTGGCCAGCCTGCCGCATGGCGACCAGCGCAAGCTGGAGGTCGCGCTGCTGATGGCGCTGGAACCGCAGGTCTTCATGTTCGACGAGCCCACGGCCGGCATGAGCCACGACGAGGCGCCGGTGATCCTGAACCTGATCCGCGCGCTCAAGCAGGACCGCTCCAAGACCATCCTGCTGGTGGAGCACAAGATGGACGTGGTGCGGGAGCTGGCGGACCGCATCATCGTGCTGCACAACGGCACGCTGGTGGCCGACGGCGATCCGGCCGAGGTGATCGCCTCCAAGGTGGTCCAGGAGGCCTATCTCGGCGTGTCGAGTGCAGATCCGGGTTCCGACCCCGCACCGAAAGGGCCCCCGCCGTGAGCGAGACGTTGCTGGAGCTGCGCGGCGTGCACACGCACATCGGTGCATACCACATCCTGCACGGCGTGGACCTGCGCGTGCCGCGGGGCGACGTCACGCTGCTGCTGGGGCGCAACGGCGCCGGCAAGACCACGACGCTGCGAACGATCATGGGACTGTGGCCGGCCTCGCGGGGCAGCCTGCATTTCCGCGGCCGCGACATCACGCGGCTGCATACGCCGCAGATCGCCGGGCTGAACATTGCGTACGTGCCGGAAACCATGGGCATCTTCGCGGACCTTACGGTCCAGGAGAACATGCTGCTGGCCGCCCGTGCCGCGCCACGCGCCGACCGGATGGATGCCGCCCGGCTGCGCTGGATCTTCGGCCTGTTCCCGGCGGTCGAGAAGTTCTGGCACCACCCGGCCGGCAAGCTCTCCGGCGGCCAGAAGCAGATGCTGGCGGTGGCGCGCGCCATCGTCGAGCCGCGCGAGCTGCTGATCGTCGACGAGCCCAGCAAGGGCCTGGCGCCCAGCATCGTGAACAACATGATCGATGCCTTCTCCCAGCTCAAGGCCACCGGCGTCAGCATTCTGCTGGTGGAGCAGAACATGCGCTTCGCGCAGCGCCTCGGCGACACCGTGGCGGTGATGGACAACGGACAGGTCGTGCACAGCGGCGCCATGCAGGCGCTGGCCGAGGACGCGGCACTGCAGCGCAAGCTGCTGGGATTGGCGCTATGACACTGCAGGCCCGTGGTTTCGACTGGATCCCGCTGGCGCTGGTGCCGGGGTTGGCCATCGTGATGCTGCCGCTGGTCGGCTCGACGTCGAGCTGGCTGACGCTGACGATCGCCGGCCTGGCGATGGGGCTGATCATCTTCGTGATCGCGTCCGGGCTGACGCTGGTGTTTGGCCTGATGGACGTGCTGAACTTCGGCCACGGGCTGTTCATCGCGCTGGGCGCCTTCGTCGCCACCAGCGTGCTGGCCACGATGGGCGACTGGACCGGCTCCGCCTCGCTGTGGCTGAACCTGCTGGCGGTGCTGCCGGCGATGCTGGTGGCGATGGCGGTGGCCGGCGCGGTCGGCCTGGCGTTCGAGCGCTACATCGTGCGCCCGGTCTACGGGCAGCATCTGAAGCAGATCCTGATCACGATGGGCGGCATGATCATCGGCGAGGAACTGATCAAGGTGATCTGGGGTCCGCAGCAGATCGCGCTGCCCTTGCCCGAGGCGCTGCGCGGCTCGGTGCTGCTGGGCGACGCGGCGATCGAGAAGTACCGCCTGCTGGTCATGGTGGTCGGCCTGCTCGTGTTCGGCGCGCTGGCCTGGACGCTGAACCGCACCAAGGCCGGGCTGCTGATCCGGGCCGGCGTGCAGGACCGCGAGATGGTCGAGGCGTTGGGCTACCGGATCCGCCGCGTGTTCGTCGCGGTGTTCGCGGTCGGCAGCGCGCTGGCCGGCCTGGGCGGCGTGATGTGGGGGCTGTACCAGCAGATGGTGCTGCCGCAGATGGGCGCGCAGGTCAATGTGCTGATCTTCATCGTGATCATCATCGGCGGGCTGGGTTCCACCACCGGCGCGCTGGTCGGCGCGCTGCTGGTCGGCCTGATGGCGAACTACACCGGCTTCCTGGCACCCAAGGTGGCGCTGTTCTCGAACATCGCGCTGATGGCCGCCATCCTGCTGTGGCGGCCGCAGGGTGTCTATCCGGTGTCCAGCCGCTGAGCCTCCAGGTCCGCCCATGCTGAACCGCCTCCTCTCCGCCGACCTGCCGCGCAGCCGGGTGCTGGCCATGGTGCTCGTGGCGCTGCTGCTGGCGCTGGCGTTTGCGCCGTTCCTGTTCCCGGGTGTCAAGGCCTTGAATGTCGCGGCCAAGGTGCTGGTGTTCATCGTGCTGGTGGCCAGCTTCGACCTGCTGCTGGGCTACACCGGCATCGTCAGCTTTGCGCACACGATGTTCTTCGGCATCGGCGCGTACGGCATCGCGATCGCGAGCACGCGCCTGGGTCCGACCTGGGGCGCGCTGGGCATCGGCCTGGCCGGTGCGCTCGCGGTGTCGCTGGTGCTGGCGCTGCTGATCGGCCTGTTCTCGCTGCGGGTGCGCGCGATCTTCTTCGCGATGATCACGCTGGCCGTGGCCTCGGCCTTCCTGACGCTGGCCTCGCAACTGTCGGAGTTCACCGGCGGCGAGGACGGCCTGACCTTCAGGGTGCCGGAATGGCTGTCGCCGAGTTTCGAGCTGTCCGAGACCCCCTGGATGGGCGTGACGATCGACGGCCGGCTGCTGTGCTACTACCTGCTGTTCGTCGTGGCGCTGGTGCTGCTGCTGACGCTGCTGCGCATCGTCAACTCGCCGTTCGGCCGGGTGCTCCAGGCGATCCGCGAGAACGAGTTCCGCGCCGAGGCGATCGGCTACCGGGTCGTCGTCTACCGCACGATCTCCAGCGTGCTGTCGGCGCTGTTCGCCTGCCTCGCCGGCGCGATGCTGGCACTCTGGCTGCGCTACAACGGGCCGGACACCTCGATGTCCTTCGAGATCATGATGGACGTGCTGCTGATCGTCGTGATCGGCGGCATGGGCACGATCTACGGCGCAGCGATCGGTGCCGCGATGTTCATGGTGGCGCAGGGCTACCTGCAGGATCTGCTCCGGCTGGCCAGCACGGCCGCCAGCGGGCTGCCCTGGCTGTCGGCCCTGCTGTCGCCGGACCGCTGGTTGTTGTGGCTGGGTGTGCTGTTCGTGCTGTCGGTCTACTACTTCCCGACGGGGGTGGTGGGCCGGCTGCGGGCGAGGGCGACCCCGCCGGGCCTCAGGAAGACGTGATCATGCAGCCAAGCTCCCATTACATGCAGTGCGCCGGTCGGGAAATCCACTACCTGGACTGGGGGGCCGGCCATCCGCGCACCGTCATCGCCTGGCATGGTCTGGCCCGCACCGGTCGGGACATGGACGAGCTGGCGGCCTACCTCAGCGCGCCGGAGCGCGGCTACCGGGTGATCTGCCCCGACACCGTCGGCCGCGGCCTGAGCGCCTGGAGTCCGGATCCGCGCAACGAGTACTGCCTGGCTTTCTATGAACGTCTGGCCGTTGCGCTGGTCGACGGGCTGGGGCTGGAGCGTTTCCACTGGGTCGGCACCTCGATGGGCGGGGCGATCGGCATGGTGGCCGCCGCCGGCCGCCTGCGCGGACGCATCGAGCGCCTGGTGCTCAACGACATCGGCCCGCAGGTGGCCGAGGTGGCGCTGGACCGGATCCGCAGCTACGCCGGCAACCCGGCGGCCTTCGCAACGGTGTCGGAGCTGGAGCAGTACTTCCGTACTGTTTACCGGCCCTACGGCTTCCTGACCGACGCGCAGTGGCGCCGGCTGACCGAGACCTCCACGCGGCGCCTGCCGGACGGGCGCGTCACGCCGCATTACGACCCGGCCATGGTGCAGCAGTTCATCCACCACCCGCAGGACCATGCGCGCTGGCCGGACTACGACAGCCTGACGCTGCCGGTGCTGTGCCTGCGGGGGGTCGACTCCGACCTGCTGTCGGCCGAGACCGCGGCCGCGATGGCGCAGCGCGGCCCGCGCGCGCAGGTCGTCACGATCGCGGGCTGCGGCCACGCGCCGGCGCTCAATGTCGAGGACCAGCTGGCGCTGGTGGCGGACTTCCTCGGCTGAGCGGCGCGTCAGGGGCGCTGGGCCGCCTCCCGCTCGCGCAGCACGGTCTTCAGCACCTTGCCGTAGTTGTTCTTCGGCAGCTCGTTGACGAAGCGGTACTGCTTGGGCCTCTTGTAGCGCGCCAGATGGGCCAGGCACAGCCGGTCCAGATCCTGCGCGCTGACCGCACCCTTGGGCACGACATAGGCCACCAGCGACTCGCCCCATTCCGGATCCGGCCGGCCGATCACGCCGACCTCCTGGACTTCCGGATGGGTCAGCAGCACCTCCTCGACCTCGCGCGGGTAGATGTTGTTGCCGCCGCTGATCACCAGATCCTTGCTGCGGTCCATCAGGGTCAGGAAACCCTCGGCATCCAGGGCGCCGATGTCCCCGGTATGCAGCCAGCCGTCGCGGATCGCCCGGGCGGTGGCGGCCGGCTGGTTCCAGTAGCCGGCCATCACCACGTCGCCGCGCACACAGACCTCGCCCGGCGTACCGGCCGGGAGGGGCTCACCCTGCTCCGAGCGGATGCTCAGTTCGACCATCGGCTGCGCGTGCCCGACGGACGCCATGCGCGCGCGCCAGCGGGGATGGGCGCTGTCCTCGATCACATGGCCCGGCAGCACCGTGATGGTCATCGGGCTCTCGCCCTGGCCGTAGATCTGCGCGAAATGCGGGCCGATGACGGCCCGTGCCGCCTCGATGTCGGCCAGGTACATCGGCGCGCCGCCATAGATGATAGTTGCCAGACCGTCCGTGTCCGGCGTGTGGATCCTGGCCCAGTCCGCCAGGCGCTTGACGATCGTGGGTGCCGCGAAGCAGGACGCGTTGCGCCAGTGGCCGACCAGTGCGAAGAACTCCGCGGCGTCCAGCCCGCCGGACGCCGGAATCACGTTCACGCCGCCCTGCAGCACGTAGGGCAGGTGGTACAGCCCGGCGCCGTGGGACAGCGGCGCCGGGTGCAGCATGCAGTCGCCCGGGCGGACCGGCTGCACCATCGACAGGTAACCCAGGCTCATCCAGCGCAGGTTGCGCGGGGTCAGTACCGCGCCCTTCGGTTTGCCGGTCGTGCCGCTGGTGTAGAACAGCCAGGCCGGGTCGTCCTCGGTGCGCGGCGTGATCTCCGAGGTCGGGTGGTCGGGGTCGCTCAGGAAGCCGGTGTCGGTCACCAGCGGGCAGGCGCCGGCGGCGCGCTCGGTGAACAGCGCTGCGTGCCCGGAATCGCAGAAGCACAGGCTGGCCTGGCAGTCCACGAGGATCCAGTCGGCCTCGCGCGGGTGCAGCCGGGCATTCAGCGGCACCACCGCCGCGCCAGCCCACCAGATGCCCCACAGCAGCGGCAGGTAGTCCGGCGCGTTGTCCATGAAGATGCCGACGCGTTCGCCGGGGTGCACCCCGCGCTGGCGCAGGTAGCGGGCGGTGGCGGTGGCCGCGCCGGCAAAGCCCCGATAGTCCCGATGCACCGCCGTCCCGTGGCCGATCGCTGGGCGCCGGCCGTGGACCCGTGCCGCGTTCTGCAGCCACAGAGCCAGGTTCATGCTGTCTCCTTTGCACAGGGGGCCCGGCACCCGGTGCGGGTGGGGCGCTTGCGCCTGGGCCGGAATGTACTCCACGCCGGCGCATTCCGGGGGCGGCTGGCGCCTGCCTACAATCGGCCCGGACCGCCCGGAGGCGGCCACCACCAGGACGGGACACAGGCGACGCGATCATGGGGCCACGGACCACCGGCGCAGGCAGCGCATGGATCGATCTCGCCATCGGGACGGACGCGCGGCTGCGCCTGCGCCTGACCCGCTTCTTCGCGGCCAGTGCCGTCTACCTCTTCTGCTGTCTGCTGGCGCTGCTGGCGGTTTCCTGGCGGCTGCTGGATCCTGCAGCGGCGGTGGCGATCGTCGGTACCAATCTGCTGTTCACGCTGGTGTTTTATGTGGCGCTGCGTTCCGGCTGGAGCCAGCGGCTGCGCGATCCGGCGATGACGCTGGTGCAGTGCGGCTGCGCGATTGCCGCCACGGCGCTGGCCTATGCGCTGTCGCCGCCGGTGCGCGGTGCCACGCCGATCCTGATGGCGCTGGTGCAACTGTTCGGTGCCTTCATGCTGCGGCCCCGCGAGTGCTGGGGCCTGGGCGCGTTCTCGGTGTCGGTGCTGGGCGCGGTGATGCTGCTGGGGATCTGGCGTTCGCCGGAGGTGTTCGACATGCGCATCGAGGTCATCCACTTCCCGCTGTGTGCCGGCGCCCTGTCCGCGATCGCGATGCTGGCCGGGCAGCTCAGCCAGATCCGCCACCGGCTGCAGGTGCAGACGCTGGAGCTGCGCGGCGCGCTCGACCGGGGCGACGCACGACGAGCTGACCGGGCTGCCGAACCGGCGGCATGTGATGGCGTTGCTGTCCCATGAGGAGCGCCGGGCGCTGCGCCAGGAGCAGCCGATGTGCGTGGCGCTGATCGACATCGACCATTTCAAGAGCGTCAACGACAACCTGGGCCACCAGGCCGGCGACGAGACGCTGCGGCGGTTCGCGCAGATCCAGCTGCCGGCGCTGCGGGCCGGTGATGTGCTGGCCCGCTGGGGCGGCGAGGAGTTCATCCTGGTGCTGCCGCAGACGCCGCTGGAGGAGGCCGCCCGGGTGCTGGAGCGCCTGCGCGCGCGCTGTGCGGACGTCGCCAGCTGGACGGACCGGCCGGAACTGCAGGTGAGCTTTTCCGCGGGCCTGTCGGCCCATGTGGCCGGCGAGCCGGCCCAGCTTGTCGTCGCGCGGGCCGACTCGGCGCTCTACCAGGCCAAGCGCTCCGGCCGCAACCGGGTGGAGATCGCCTGAACCGGCGGCAAGGGGGCCGCCGGGGCGGTCACTGTTTGGCGCCGAGCTCCAGCGCGCGGGCGCGCGATTGCGCCAGCTCCTGCGGCGGCGTGGTGGCGGCGGCCGTGTCCCAGCCGGCCATGTGCCGCTGCGCGACGGCGCAAAGCGCCGAAATCCATTCCGGCTGGTCGTTCAGGCAGCTGATGTAGCGGAATTCCTTGCCGCCGGCATGCAGGAAGGCCTCGCGGGCCTCCATGCCGATCTCTTCGAGCGTTTCCAGGCAGTCGCTCGTGAAGCCCGGGCAGATGACGTCCACGCGGGCCACGCCGGAGCGGGCCATCGCGACCAGCGTCGGCTCGGTGTAGGGCTCCAGCCACTGCGCGCGGCCCAGCCGCGACTGGAAGGTCACCTTGTACTGGTCCTTGCGCAGGCCCAGACCCTCGGCCAGCAGCCGTGCAGTCTTGTGGCATTCGCAGTGGTAGGGGTCCCCCAGCTGCAGCGTGCGCTGCGGCACGCCGTGGAAGCTCATGACGAGCTGGTCCGACGGACCGTTCTCCAGCCAGTGCTTGCGCACCCGCTTGACCAGCGCCTCGATGTACAGCGGCTCGTCGTGGTAGCGGTTGACGAAGCGCAGCTCCGGGATCAGCCGGGTGCCGGCCGCCCAGCGGTACACCGCATCGAAGACGCCCGCGGTCGTCGTGGCCGAATACTGCGGGTAGGCCGGAAGCACCAGCACCCGGGTCACGCCCAGCGCCTTGAGCTCCTCCAGCCGGCTGCCGATGTCGTCCGCGCCGTAGGTCATCGCATGGCGCACCAGCACATCCTGCTGGCGCCCGGCCAGCCAGCCCTGCAGCAGCGTCGCCTGCCGGGCAGTCCAGACCTTCAGCGGGGAACCCTCCGGCGTCCAGATGCTGGCGTACTTGGCCGCCGACTGGGCCGGGCGCACCCGCAGGACGATGCCGTGCAGGATCAGCATCCACAGCAGGCGCGGAATCTCGACGACGCGGTGGTCACTGAGGAACTGGCTCAGGTAGCGGCGGACCGCAGCCGGCGTTGGCGCGTCGGGCGTTCCGAGGTTGCAATACAGGATCGCGGTGCGCGGGGACTGCCCGTGGGTGAAGGGGGGTTCCGGCGTGAATCGGGAGTCGGGCATTGCGGTATTCTCCCGCACCTATGCTGGACGCGCGAAAAGTCAGGGCCATCGGCCTGGATCTGGACGATACGCTGTGGCCGATCTGGCCCACGATCGCGCGGGCGGAGGACCAGCTGCACCAGTGGCTGCTGCCGCAGGCCCCCGGGGCGGCCCGCATGATCCATGACGCGACCCAGCGGCTCGCGCTGCGTGACGCGCTGGTCCGCGAGCGGCCGGAAATCGCGCATGACATGACGCGCCTGCGCCAGGAGATCATCCGCCAGGCCCTGGCGCGCTGCGCCGAGGATCCATCGCTGGCGGAGCCGGCTTTCGCGGTGTTCTACGAGCACCGCATGCGGGTGGATCTGTACGACGATGCGCTGGCCGCGTTGCAGGAGCTGGCCGGCCGGTATCCGGTCGTCGCGGTCTCGAACGGCAATGCGGATGTCGGGCGGATCGGCATCGGCGCACATTTCCGTGCCAGCGTCAGCGCCCATGTGCTCGGCGTGGCCAAGCCGGATGTGCGCATCTTCCACGCGGCAGCTGCGGCGGCGGGCGTCCCGCCGGAGGCGGTGTTGCATGTCGGCGACGATCCGGCGCTCGACGTGCTGGGCGGCCTGGATGCCGGCATGCAGACCATCTGGGTCAACCGGGACGGGAAATCCTGGTCCCACGACCGCCAGCCGCACGCGACTGTCACCGATCTGCAACAACTTTGCGTGATGCTCCGGCCTGACCGTGCCGTCTGAGGCTTGGAGCGGACCCACCGGCTCCGGCGCGCGGCACAATCCGGTCGTCCTGACCCGTACCCTGAGACCACCATGCCCCTGCCCACCCTGCATCGAAAGGCCTTTCTGGGCCTGGCCTTCGCGCTGCTCCAGTCCGCCGCGTGCCTGACCCAGGCCCAGACGGCCGCCACCTACCCGGACCGCCCGGTCAAGCTGATCGTCCCGTTCGCACCTGGCGCCGGCACCGACGCGATGGGCCGGCTGGTGGCCCAGAAGCTCGGCGAGGTGCTGGGCGGAACCTTTGTCGTCGAGAACCGGACCGGCGCCTCCGGGGCGATCGGGGCGCAGTTCGTCGCGCAGCAGCCGCCCGACGGCTACACGCTGCTGCTGGTGGCGTCGCCTTTCACGACGGTGGCGGCCTCGCTGCCGAATGCCGGCTACGACCCGCTGCGGCAGTTCGCACCGGTCGGCATGATCGCCAGCGGCCCGCTGGTGTGGGCGGCCAACAGCAGCCTGCCGGCCAATTCCATGCGCGAACTGGTCGGCATGGCGCGCCAGAAGCCGGGCGCGCTGAACTACGGTTCAGCCGGCGCCGGCGGCGTGAACCATCTGGTGCTGGAGTTGCTGAAGTCCAAGACCGGCACCTACATCACGCACATTCCCTACCGCGGCGTCGCCCCGGCCACGATGGACATGATCGCCGGCCAGGTCCAGCTGGTCACCGGCACGATCCCGGCCCTGCTGCCTTTCATCAAGGACGGACGCGTCAAGGCACTGGCCGTCACCAGCGCCAAGCGCTCGCCGGCGCTGCCGGATGTACCCAGCATGACCGAGGCCGGCTACCCGGGCATCGATGTCGTGAACTTCTTCGCGATCATGGCGCCGGCCGGCACGCCGGCGGCGGTCGTCGACAAGCTGAACCAGGCGATCCACAAGGTGGTGCAGCTGCCGGATGTGGTCGCCCGGTTCAAGGCGGATGCGGTCGAGGCGGCGCCCGGCTCGCCGGCGCTGCTGGGCCATTTCATCGAGGCCGACTACCGCGCCTGGCGCAACGTCGTCAGCACGCAGAACCTCAAGATCACGGAATGACGGCGATGCCCGATCGCACCGCGGCCTCCAGCGTCGCGGGGTAGGGCCCGTCGATGTAGTCACCGCAGGCCCGCAGGCCCGGCGCGATGTCGGGTCCGGGGCGCTGCACGCCGGGCCGGCATGCGAAGGTGGCCCGTTTCTCCACCACCGTCTGCACCGGCTGCAGCTCCAGCCCCAGTTGCACGCGGGCCTGTGCCAGCGTCTGGCGCTCGGTGGCCTCCCGCTCGCCGGTGCTGGCGCTGATGACGAAGGCGAGCAGTCCTTCCGGACCGCCGGTCTGTCCGCGGTCCACGACGAACTGCGCCGGCAGCGGCGGCTCGCCGTGGTCGTCGCTGCGTAGTGCCAGGATCGGCGCCGGCAGGCGGGCGCCCGCACCCCAGGCGTACACCGTCGTGATGGCGGTATGGTCTAGTGCCTTGGCGGTGTCGCACCATCGGCTGGCGCTCTGCCCGGCCGCCGGGTCCAGGCCCTCGCCCATCGCGCGCACCTGGCGCAGCGCTTCGGATGCCGGTGTCGCCAGCACCACCGCATCGAAGGGTGTCCCGGCCACCGTCCAGCCGCCGCCAGGGGCGGGCTGCACCTGCGCACGCACACCGGGATGGACCTGGGCGCCTTGCCGGGCCAGCCAGCGCGCGGCCGCGTCGGGAAACAGCGCAGCCAGGTCGACACGCGGCAGCAGCATGTGCGAGGCGCCGCGTTCGCCGAACAGGGCGTCCCGCAGAACGCGCAGGAACACCTGGCCGCTGGCCTGCTCTGCGGGTACATTGAGCGCTGATACGCACAGCGGGGCGATCAGCTCGTTGCGCACGGTCGCCGGCAGCCGGTCGCACAGGTCGGCAACCGACACATCCGCTGCACAGGTGAAGCCGGCCAGTCGCCAGCCGAGCGCACAGCGCATCAGCGACCACCGTTCCCCCCAGGACCACCCGCGCGCACGCAGGATGCCGGCCAGCGCATCCATCGGCGCCGGCCAGTCGGGCAGGCGCAGGCCCCGACCGTCGGGAAACTGCAGGCGCAGCGGAAGGCGCAGCAGCGCCGCATCCAGGTCGACACCGACCAGGCGCATCAGGCGCAAGGTCTCGGTGTAGGCGCCGATCAGCAGATGCTGGCCGTTGTCGATGCGGACCGCGCGCCCGTCCGGCAGGCGGGCGTCCAGGGCCCGGGCCCGACCGCCCAGGCCGCGGGCGGCTTCGAAGACGGTGACCACCTGCCCGCGCTCGATCGCCCGGACCGCCGCGGCCATGCCGGCCCATCCGCCGCCGATGACGGCCAGACGTGCCGGCGCCGGCCTCACAGGCGGCCCAGCGCCTGGACCCGCCAGGCCAGCCAGAACTTGCGCAGCGGCGTCAGGCTGACACGCTGGCGCAGCACCTGGAAGTTGTCGCGTTCGATCTCGCGCAGCAGCGCGCGGTAGATGCTGCCCATCATCAGCCCCGGCTTCTGGGCCCGGCGGTCTTCGGCAGGCAGCAGCGCCAGCGCCTCGTCGTAGCAGCGGTGGGCCCGCTCGGCCTGGAAGCGCATCAGGGCCTGGAAGCGCTGCTGGAAATCCGGCGACTCCTGGCGCTTCAGGATCTCGTGCGCCTTGACGTCGAAGCGCTGCAGTTCCTCCACCGGCAGGTAAATCCTTCCGCGCAGGGCGTCCTCGCCGACGTCGCGGATGATGTTGGTCAATTGCAGCGCCAGACCCAGCCGGTGGGCGTACGCAGTGGTCTGCGGGCTGGTCTGCCCGAAGATCCCGGCTGCGACCTCGCCCACGATGCCGGCCACCAGATGGCAGTAGCGCTGCAGCCCGGCGAAATCCAGATAGCGGGTCTGTTCCAGGTCCATCTGGCAGCCGTCGACGATGTCCAGCAGGTGGCGTTGTCCGATGCCGTAGTCGGCCGCCAGCGGCATCAGGGCCTGCAGCACCGGGTGGCTCGGCGTGCCGGCGTAGGCCCGGGCCACCTCACCGCGCCACCAGGCGAGCTTGGTCGCCGCGACGCCGGAATCCGTGGCATCGTCGACCACGTCGTCCACCTCCCGGCAGAACGCGTAGAAGGCGGTGATCGCCGCCCGGCGGGGCGGCGGCAGGAACAGGAAGGCGTAATAGAAGCTGCTGCCGGATGCCGCCGCCTTCTGCTGCACGTATTGCTGGGGCGTCATGCGGGACCGGCCGTCAGGTTCGACGGCATGCGCCAGGCGCGCCACAGCAGCAGCGGGACATCGGTCTTCGCAAGGGTCGGGCGGGCGCGCCAGGTGGCATGGTCCATGGCGCGTATTTTCTCCGCAATGCGCAGGCCCCCCTGGACCACCAGGCGCAATTCCCAGCCGACGCGCCCGGGCAGTTGCGTGGCCAGTGGCGCGCCGCGGTGCATCAGCGCGACCGCGTCTTCGGTACAGGCCGCGAGCATGCGCGCTGCCGCGGCGCAGGGCTGGTCGCGCTGCAGGTCGGACTCCTGCACGCCGTGGCGCCGCATCTGTTCGCGGCTGGGGTACCAGCGGTCACGGGCCACATCGACCCGGACGTCCTGCCAGAAGTTGATCAGTTGCAGCGCGGTGCAGATCTGGTCGCTGCGCTGCCGGGACAGCGCGTCCTGCACGCCGTACAGATGCAGCAGCAGGCGCCCGACCGGATTGGCCGAGCGGCTGCAGTAGTCCCGCAGTTCCTGGTCGGTCTCGTACCGGCGCGCCTCGGCGGTGTAGCGCACATCCTGCTCGAACGCGTCCAGCAGGGCGTCCAGTTCCGGCAGGGGCAATCGGAACTGGGCCAGCATCGACGCCAGTGCGGCGAAGACGCCCGGCCAGCGGTCGCTCGTGGGCTGGCCACCGGCGCAGGCGTGCAGGTCCGCACGGTAGCGCTGCAGGGCCTCCAGGCGTGCTGCCGGTGTCAGGTCTCCCTCGTCCGCCAGGTCGTCGGCGGTCCGGGCGAACCAGTAGATGGCGGCGATCGGAGGACGCAGGTGCCGGGGGCACAGCCAGGAGGCAACCGGGAAGTTCTCGTAGTGTTCGGACGGGGCGCGGTAGGGGTCGGCGGGGCGCTGCACGCAGGCATTGTCGCTTGACAGGCATCATCGATTCCTCTAGATTACTGACCAGTTAGTCATTAAATATCCGATGCCCTGGCGCATCCGTGTCCCATGCCGAACCCCATCCGAACCGGGGCTGTCGCCGCCCTGTGCCTGGCCCTCCTGCTGCTGACTGCCTGCTCCCGTCCGCCACCGGCCGAGGAGCCGGTGCGGGCGGTCAAGCTGATGACGATCGCCGCCGGGACGGTCGCCACCCAGCCGGAACTGGCCGGCGATGTGCGCGCGCGTGTGGAGTCCCGTATCGGCTTCCGGGTCGGCGGCAAGCTGGTTCGCCGCCAGGTCGAGGTCGGGCAGCGGGTGCGGCCGGGCCAGGTGCTGGCGCAACTGGATGTGCAGGACTATGCGCTGGCGACGGACGCGGTGCGTGCGCAACTGCAGGTGGCCGTCACGAACCGCGACCTGGCCGAGGCGGATCTGAAGCGCTACCGCGAGCTGCGCGAGCAGAACTTCATCAGCAGCGCGGAGCTGGATCGGCGCGAGTCGACCTGGAAGGCCGCCAATGCCCAGGTGGAGCAGGCACGCGCACAACTCGCCACACAGGGCAACCAGTCGGCCTACGCGACGCTGCGCTCGGACGTGGCGGGCGTCGTCGTCGGCGTGGAGGCGGAGCCGGGCCAGGTCGTGGGCGCCGGCACCCCGATCGTGCGCATCGCGCTCGACGGCCCGCGGGACGTGGTGTTCGCGATCGCGGAAGACCGTCTGGCGGACATCGCGATCGGCACGGCGGTGGAGCTGCGCCGCTGGGCGTCCAACCTGCGCTTGTCCGGCCAGGTGCGCGAGATCGGTGCGGTCGCGGATCCGGTCACCCGGACCTACCAGGTCAAGGCGTCGATTCCCAGCGCGACGGCTCCCGCGCTGGGCTCCACGATGGCTGTGGTGCCGGTGGCGCTGTCGGCCAAGGGCGCGCCTGCGATCAAGGTGCCCACCAGCGCGCTCAAGCAGCAGGGCCAGGGATCGGCGGTCTGGGTCTTCGATGCGGCCAGCTCCAGCGTGCGCACGCAGCCGGTGCAGGTGCTGGCCGCCGACGGCAATGAGGTCGTCGTCGCTTCCGGCCTGACGCCGGGCATGCAGGTGGTCATCGCAGGCGTCCACGTGCTCGCCGAAGGGCAGAAGGTCTCGGTCTTCAAGCCCCGGTCCACGCCATGAGCGTCACGTCGCCCCGCTCGGGCTTCAACCTGTCTCGCTGGGGCCTGGAGCACGCGGCCCTGACCCGTTACCTGATGGTGGTGCTGATGGTGCTGGGTGCCGCCGCCTATTTCCAGCTGGGGCAGGACGAGGACCCGCCCTTCGCCTTCCGCGTGATGGTGGTTCGCACCTTCTGGCCGGGCGCGACGGCGCAGCAGATGGCGGAGCAGGTCACCGATCGGATCGAGCGCACGCTGCAGGAGGTGCCGGAGGCCGACAAGATCCGCAGCTATTCCAAGCCCGGTGAATCCCTGATCGTGTTCCAGCTGAAGGATTCGTCGCGCGCGGCGGATGTGCCGAATGCCTGGTACACGGTGCGCAAGCGGGTCTCGGACATGGCGGGAACACTACCGGCGGGGCTGCGCGGACCGTTCTTCAATGACGAGTTCGGCGACGTGTACGGCGTGATCTATGCGCTGGAGTCGGACGGCTTCTCGAATGCCGAGGTCAAGGTGTTCGCCGATGATGTGCGCCAGCAGCTGCTGCGTGTCCCGGACGTGAACAAGGTGGAGCTGTTCGGCGTGCAGGACGAAAAGGTCTACGTCGAGATCTCCCAGAAGCGGCTCGCGCGGCTGGGCCTGGACATGAACCAGGTGCTGGCCCAGCTGGCGCAGCAGAACGCGGTGGAGGGGGCGGGCAACGTCCAGACCCCGCTGGACACCCTGCAGGTGCGGGTGGCGGGGCAGTTCCAGTCGCTGGAGCAATTGCGTGGGATGCCGATCCGAGGCAGTTCTGGCCAGCAGCTCCGCCTGTCCGACATTGCCGAAGTGACCCGTGCCTACCTGGATCCGCCGGAGGTCAAGGTGCGCCACCAGGGGCGCCAGGTGATCGCGATCGGCGTGTCCATGGCCAAGGGCGGCGACATCATCGCGCTGGGCAAGGCGCTGAAGACGGCGACCCAGCAGATCGACCGCCAGCTGCCGGCGGGCCTGAAGCTGGTGCAATTGCAGGACCAGCCAAGGGCGGTGGCCAGCTCGGTCAACGAGTTCGTCGGCGTGCTGGTGGAGGCGATCCTGATCGTGCTGGCCGTGAGCTTCGTCAGCCTCGGAGTGCACCGCCGGCAGGATGCCACGCGCTGGTATCGGCGCTATTACGTGGACATGCGGCCGGGCCTGATCGTGGGCATCACGATTCCGCTGGTGCTGGCGATGACCTTCATCGGCATGCACTACTGGGGGATCGGGCTGCACAAGATCTCGCTCGGCTCGCTGATCATCTCGCTGGGTCTGCTGGTCGATGACGCGATCATTGCGGTGGAGATGATGGTGCGCAAGATCGAGGAGGGTTACGACAAGGTCCGTGCGGCCACGTTCGCCTACGAGATCACCGCGATGCCGATGCTGACCGGTACGCTGATCACCGCGACCGGCTTCCTGCCGATCGGCATTGCCCGCTCGGTGACCGGCGAATACACCTTCGCGATCTTCGCCGTGACGGTGCTGGCGCTGGTCATCAGCTGGTTCGTGTCGGTGTACTTCGTTCCCTACCTGGGCACCGTGCTGCTGCGCACCCGCCCGCAGGTGCCGCTGGAAGGTGCGCGCCTGGAACAGCTCGAGGCGGCCGCCACCGGGGCCGACTTCGATCGGACCATCCGGGCCAGCGTCGTCGCCCATGGACACAAGGCGCCGACGCCGCACGAGAGCTTCGACAGCCCGTTCTACAACCATTTCAGGGCCCTGGTCGACTGGTGCATCGGGCACCGCTGGCTCACGATCGGCCTGACGATCGCGATCTTCGGCCTGGGGGTGGCCGGCATGGGGCGGGTCCAGCAGCAGTTCTTTCCGGATTCCAGCCGCCCGGAGATCCTGCTGGACGCCTGGTTCCCGGAAGGCACCTCGTTCAGTGCGAACGAGGCCGTCAGCCAGCGCATCGAGCAGCGGCTGATGCGTGAGCCTGGGGTCTCCAGCGTCAGCACCTGGGTCGGCTCCGGTGTGCCGCGCTTCTATCTGCCGATGGATCTGCTGTTTCCGCAATCCAATGTGTCGCAGTTCATCGTGATTCCGAAGGACCTGCGCGAGCGCGAGGCCATCCGGGTACGGCTGCCGCGCCTGATGGCCGAGGAGTTTCCGGAGGTGCGCGCCCGCGTGAAGCTGCTGCCCAACGGTCCGCCGGTCCCGTATCCGGTGCAGTTCCGTGTCGCCGGGCCGGACCCGAGCGTGCTGCGCCAGCGGGCGGACGAGGTCAAGGCGGTGCTGCGCGAGAACCCGCACATGCGGGGTGTCAACGACAACTGGAACGAGTCGGTCAAGGCCCTGCGCCTGGAGATCGACCAGAGCAAGGCCCGGGCGCTCGGGGTCACGAGCCAGTCGGTGGCCCAGGCCTCGCGGACGCTGCTCAGCGGCACCCGGATCGGGCAATACCGCGAAGGCGACAAGGCCATCGACATCGTGCTGCGCCAGCCCATGGACGAACGGGGCACCATCAGCAGCATCGCCGACGCCTACCTGCCGACCGCCTCCGGGGCTTCGATCCCGATGGCCCAGCTGATCAAGCCCTCGCTCACCTGGGAGCCAGGCGTGATGTGGCGCGAGAACCGCGACTACGCGATCACGGTGCAGGGCGACATCGTCGAGGGCCTGCAGGGCGCGACCGTGACGGCCGAACTGCTGCCGGCCCTGCGCGCGCTGGAAGCGCGCTGGGCGGCCGGCGGCCCGGGGGGTTACCGGATCGACATCGCCGGGGCGGTGGAGGAGAGCAGCAAGGGCTCCGCATCGATCGCGGTGGGCATCCCGATCATGCTGTTCATCACCTTCACGCTGCTGATGCTGCAGCTCAACAGCTTCAGCCGCGCGATGCTGGTGTTCCTGACCGGGCCACTCGGAATCGCCGGCGTCGCGGGGGCCCTGTTGCTGTTTGACCGGCCGTTCGGTTTCGTGGCGCTGCTGGGCGTGATCGCGCTGATGGGCATGATCCAGCGCAATTCGGTGATCCTGATCGACCAGATCGAGCAGGACCGCGCGGTGGGGGTGCCGGCCTGGGAGGCGATCGTCGAGAGCGCCGTGCGGCGCCTGCGGCCGATCGTGCTGACGGCGGCGGCGGCCGTGCTGGCGATGATCCCGCTGTCCCGCTCGGTGTTCTGGGGGCCGATGGCGGTAGCGATCATGGGTGGGCTGATCGTCGCGACCGTGCTGACCCTGCTGTCGCTGCCCGCCATGTATGCGGCCTGGTTCCGGGTACGGCGCCCGGTGGCGGCGGCAAGCTAGAATCTCCGGCTTACCGATTGCTTGGGGGCGGCTCGCTGGGCCGCCCCGTTTCGTTGTCGGGCGCGGGTGGCGAAATTGGTAGACGCACCAGGTTTAGGTCCTGACGCCAGCAATGGTGTGGGGGTTCGAGTCCCCCCCCGCGCACCACGGGCGGCCCCGCCGGGGATGCCGCAGGCCGGCGGGCCGGGTGCACGCATCCGGTGCTGCGGGCAGAGGAATGTTGGTCACATGGGGCCGCTTCGTGTCGCCCCCCAAATTTAGGAGAAGAGCATGGCTGTGAGTGTGGAAACCCTGGAGAAGCTGGAGCGCAAGATCACCCTGACGCTGCCGGTCAACGTGATCCAGAACGAGGTGCAGTCCCGTCTGCGTCGCCTGGCCAAGACGGTCAAGATGGACGGCTTCCGCCCCGGCAAGGTGCCGATGAACGTGGTTGCCCAGCGCTACGGCTACTCGGTGCACTACGAGGTCATGAACGACAAGGTCGGCGAGGCCTTCTCCACGGCGGCCAACGAAGCCAAGCTGCGGGTGGCCGGCCAGCCCCGCATCACCGAGAAGGAAGGCTCCCCCGAGGGAGAGCTGGCCTTCGACGCAGTCTTCGAGGTCTTTCCGGAAGTGGTGCTGAGCGACCTGGCCGGCGTGGAGGTCGAGAAGCTGTCCTCCGAAGTGACGCCGGCGGCCATCGACCGCACGCTGGACATCCTGCGCAAGCAGCGCCGCACCTTCGCGCTGCGCCCGCAGGACGCGGCCGCCCAGGTCGGTGACCGCGCCACGGTGGACTTCGAAGGCAAGATCGACGGCGAGCCGTTTGCCGGCGGCCAGGCCCAGGATTTCCAGTTCATCCTGGGTGACGGCCAGATGCTCAAGGAGTTCGAGGAAGCCACCATCGGCATGAAGGTCGGCGAAAGCAAGACCTTCCAGCTCGCCTTCCCGGCGGACTACCACGGCAAGGATGTCGCGGGGAAGACGGCGGATTTCATGGTCTCGGTCAAGAAGATCGAGGCGGCCCACCTGCCGGAGGTCGACTCCGCGCTCGCCAAGTCGCTCGGCATTGCCGACGCCAGTGTCGAGGGCCTGCGTGCCGACATCCAGAAGAACCTGGAGCGGGAGGTCAAGTTCCGCCTGATGGCCCGCAACAAGCAGGCGGCGATGGACGCGCTGGTGTCCCGCGCGCAGCTCGACCTGCCCAAGGCGAGCGTCCAGTCCGAACTGGAGCGGCTGATCGAGAACGCCCGCGCCGACCTGAAGCAGCGCGGCATCAAGGACGCCGACAAGGCGCCGATCCCGGAAGAAGTCTTCCGTCCGCAGGCCGAGCGCCGCGTGCGCCTGGGTCTGGTCGTGGCGGAACTCGTCCGCACGCACAACCTGCAGGCCCGTCCGGAGCAGATCAAGGCCCATATCGACGACCTGGCGGCCAGCTACGAGAAGCCTGCCGATGTCGTGCGCTGGTACTACGGCGACAACAAGCGCATGGCCGAGGTGGAAGCGATCGTGATCGAGAACAATGTGACAGACTTCGTGCTGGGGCAGGCCAAGATCACCGATAAGCAGGTCGACTTCGACGAGTTGATGGGGCAGAACTGACGCCTGCCGGCGCCGGCACTGCGGGGGAGTCCCTTGCAGTCCGGCCGGGTGGCCGCATCTGCCAGGGGTCGATGCATCGGTATCGCGATCAATCTTGGGGAATCCAGCATGAATTTTCAGAACAACGCCCACGAGACCCAGGGCCTGGGCATGGTGCCCATGGTCATCGAGCAATCCGGGCGGGGTGAGCGTTCCTACGACATCTACTCCCGGCTGCTGAAGGAGCGGGTGATCTTCCTGGTCGGCCCGGTCAATGACCAGACGGCCAACCTGGTGGTGGCGCAGCTGCTGTTCCTGGAAAGCGAGAACCCGGACAAGGACATCTCGTTCTACATCAATTCCCCGGGCGGATCGGTGTCCGCCGGAATGGCGATCTTCGACACGATGAACTTCATCAAGCCGGACGTCTCCACGCTGTGCACCGGCTTCGCGGCCAGCATGGGCGCGTTCCTGTTGGCGGCCGGCGCCAAGGGCAAGCGGTTCTCGCTGCCCAACTCCAAGGTCATGATCCACCAGCCCTCCGGCGGCAGCCAGGGCCAGGCCACCGAGATCGAGATCCAGGCCCGCGAGATCCTGAAGACCCGCGAGCAGCTCAACCGGATCCTGGCGGAGCGCACCGGGCAGCCGCTCGAACGCATTGCACGCGACACCGAGCGCGACTACTACATGTCTGCGGACGAAGCCAAGGAGTACGGGCTCGTCGACCAGGTGATCGCCAAGCGCTCCTGATATCCGGGTGCGCCTGCGGGGTCGCAGGGCGGCGCAGCGCTTTTCGGTATCATGACGCCAAATTGTTGAGGGCACTGTTTCCATGGCCGAGAAAAAAGGCACTTCCAGCGAAAAGACCCTGTACTGCTCGTTCTGCGGGAAGAGCCAGCACGAGGTCAAGAAGCTGATCGCGGGTCCTTCGGTCTTTGTCTGCGACGAGTGCATCGAGCTCTGCAACGAGATCATCCGGGACGAACTCCCGGCCAGCACGGTGTCCAAGGACGCCCGCGGCGAGTTGCCGACCCCGGCGGAGATCAAGGCCAACCTCGACAACTACGTGATCGGCCAGGAGCCCGCCAAGCGCACGCTGGCGGTGGCTGTCTACAACCACTACAAGCGCCTGCGCCACAAGGACAAGGCCAAGAAGGACGACGTCGAGCTCGCCAAGAGCAACATCCTGCTGATCGGCCCGACCGGCTCCGGCAAGACGCTACTGGCCCAGACGCTGGCCCGCATGCTCGATGTCCCCTTCGTGATGGCGGATGCCACGACGCTGACCGAAGCCGGTTATGTCGGGGAGGATGTCGAGAACATCGTCCTCAAGCTGCTGCAAAGCTGCAACTACGAAGTCGAGCGCGCGCAGCGCGGCATCGTCTACATCGACGAGATCGACAAGATCTCGCGCAAGTCGGACAACCCGTCCATCACCCGGGACGTCTCGGGCGAGGGCGTGCAGCAGGCCTTGCTGAAACTGATCGAAGGCACCATGGCCAGCGTGCCGCCCCAGGGAGGGCGCAAGCACCCGAACCAGGACTTCGTGCAGATCGACACCACGAACATCCTGTTCATCTGCGGTGGCGCCTTTGCCGGCCTGGAGAAGATCATCGACAACCGCACCGAAGGCTCTGGCATCGGCTTCGGGGCCGCGGTCAAGAGCAAGGCTCAGCGCAGCCTGACCGAGGTGTTCAAGGACGTGGAGCCGGAAGACCTGATCAAGTTCGGCCTGATCCCCGAACTCGTCGGCCGCATGCCGGTCGTCGCGACACTGGCCGAACTCAGCGAGGACGCCCTGGTCCAGATCCTGATCGAGCCCAAGAATGCGCTGGTGAAGCAGTACGCCAAGCTGTTCTCGATGGAGGGGGTCGATCTGGAGATCCGCCCGTCGGCCCTCAAGGCCATCGCGCGCAAGGCGCTGGCCCGCAAGACCGGGGCCCGCGGGCTGCGCTCCATCCTGGAGCAGTCCCTGATCGACACGATGTTCGAACTGCCCAATGCCGCGAACGTGGACAAGGTGGTGGTCGACGAATCCACGATCGAGGAAAACAAGCGCCCCCTGCTGGTCTATCGGGAACTGGCCAAGAAGGCCTGAGTCCTACGTTCGCAGACGCGGGTCTGGCCGGCGAATCCGTGCCTTTTTGGCTGCGGCGCCGCAACTGGCGCACCGATAATCCAGAGGCGGGTTGAAATTTCCGCCTTGCCATCCACCTTGGGTGGGTAACGAAAAGGGATTCCTATGTCTGGTTCCA
>JAEUOX010000137.1 GCA_016790475.1 Rhodoferax sp.
ACCGCGGAGTTGCCGGTGGCCAGCATCGGGTCGACGACGACGACGTCGCGCTCCTGCATGTCCTGCGGCATCTTGAAGTAGTACTCCACCGCCTCCAGCGTCTTCGGGTCGCGGTACAGGCCGATATGGCCAACACGGGCACCGGGCACGACGGTCAGCATGCCGTCCAGGATGCCGTTGCCGGCGCGCAGGATCGACACCAGCACCAGCTTCTTGCCGTCGATCATGCGGGCCTGCATCTTCTCCAGCGGGGTCTCGATCTCGACCTCCTGGGTCGCCATGTCGCGGGTGACCTCGTAGGCCATCAGCATGCTGAGCTCATTAAGCAGGCGGCGGAAGCTGTTGGTGCTGGCCTCCTTCTTGCGCATCAGCGTGAGCTTGTGCTGGACCAGCGGGTGGTTGATGACATGCAGGTTGGGAATCGACGACAGGTCGGTCATGGTGGTTTCCGGAATGCGGTTGGGAGGAAGGGAGGGATCAGCGCTTGCCACCGAAGATGCCGCCAAGCACGCCACGGATGATCTGGCGCCCGACCTCGCGGCCGACCGCGCTGGCGGCACTCTTGATCAGCTGTTCGCCGGCACTGGCACGGGTACGGCGCGGGCCGCCGCCGAGCAGGCTGCCCAGCGAGTCGAGCAGGCTGCCGCCGCCGGAGGATTCGGCAGGCGCGGCTTCGGGGGCCTGCGGTGCGGCGGGCGCACCGGCCTGCCGGCCGATCGAGCGCCCCATCGCTTCGGTCTTCTGCTGGGCGGTCGCCGGGTCGGCCATCCGGGACTGGGTGCGACCCTTGATGGCTTCGAAGGCGGATTCCCGGTCCACCGCCTTCTCGTAGACGCCGGCGACGATGGACTGGGCGATCAGCGTCTTGCGCTGCTCGGCGGTGATCGGGCCGATCTGGCTGCCCGGCGGCAGCACATAGACCCGCTCGGTGATGCCCGGGCGGCCCTTTTCATCCAGGAAGCTGATCAGGGCCTCGCCGACGCCGAGCTCGGTAATGGCGGTCTCGATGTTGATCTGCGGGTTCTGCCGCATCGTCTCGGCAGCCGACTTGACGGCCTTCTGGTCGCGCGGCGTGAACGCGCGCAGCGCATGCTGCACCCGGTTGCCGAGCTGCGCCAGCACGGTGTCCGGGATGTCCAGCGGGTTCTGCGTGACGAAGAACACGCCGACCCCCTTGCTGCGCACCAGCCGCACGACCAGCTCGATGCGCTCGATCAGCGCCTTGGGCGCATCGGCGAACAGCAGGTGGGCCTCGTCGAAGAAGAACACCAGCTTGGGCTTGTCCAGGTCGCCGACTTCCGGCAGGGCCTCGAACAGCTCGCTGAGCAGCCAAAGCAGGAAGGTGGCGTACAAGCGCGGCGAAGTCATCAGCTTGTCGGCGGCCAGGATGTTGACCACCCCCTTGCCGGACCCGTCGGTCTGCATGAAGTCCTCGATGTTGAGCATCGGCTCACCGAAGAACCTGTCGCCGCCCTGGGACTCGATCTGCATCAGGCCGCGCTGGATCGCGCCGATGCTGGCCGCGCTGATGTTGCCGTATTCGGTCGTGAACTCGGACGCGTTGTCGCCGACCATCTGGCACATGGCCCGCAGGTCCTTCATGTCCAGCAGCAGCAGGCCTTCGTCGTCGGCGATCTTGAAGACCAGCTGCAGCACGCCGGCCTGGGTTTCGTTCAGGTTCAGCATGCGCGCGAGCAGCAGCGGCCCGAGGTCGCTGACCGTGGCCCGCACCGGATGGCCCTGCTCGCCGAACACGTCCCACAGCGTCACCGGGAAGGCGCGGAACTCCGGCGTCTCCAGGCCGCGCTCCTTGAGGACCTTGCCAAGTTTTTCGCCCAGGCTGCCGGCCTGCGAGATGCCGGTCAGGTCGCCCTTGACGTCGGCCATGAAGACCGGCACGCCAGCCCCCGAGAAGGCCTCGGCGATCGTCTGCAGCGTGATCGTCTTGCCGGTGCCGGTCGCGCCGGTGATCAGGCCGTGGCGGTTCGACTTGTCCGGGCGCAATGCGCAGCGGATGGCGTCGCGCTGCCCGATGAGGAAGGGGTCGGTCATGAAAGTCCCGAAAAGTACAATCGAGCCTCTAGGGTAACGAATTTTTTGAGGGATTTCGCGTGGCAGGACACAGCAAATGGGCCAATATTCAGCACCGCAAGGGCCGCCAGGACGAGAAGCGGGGCAAGATCTGGACCCGTGTGATCCGTGAAATCATGGTGGCCGCCCGTGCCGGCGGCGGCGACCTCAGCGCCAACCCGCGGCTGCGGCTGGCCGTCGAAAAGGCCAAGGCGGCCAACATGCCGGCCGACACCATCAAGCGCAACATCGACAAGGCCACCGGCAACCTGGAAGGCGTGCACTACGAGGAAATCCGGTACGAGGGCTACGGCATCGGCGGCGCCGCGATCATCGTCGACACGATGACCGACAACCGGGTGCGCACCGTGGCCGAGGTCCGGCACGCGTTCAGCAAGTACGGCGGCAACATGGGCACCGAGGGCTCGGTGGCCTTCCAGTTCCGCCATTGCGGCCAGCTGGTCTACGCGCCCGGCACCAGCGAGGACCAGGTCATGGAAGCCGCGCTGGATGCCGGCGCCGACGACGTGCTGGTCGACGACGACGGCGCCATCGAGGTGCTGACCCAGCCCGCCGACCTGGAGAAGGTCCGCCTGGCGCTGGAGGGTGCCGGGCTGAAGGCGGAGGTCGCCGAGGTCACGATGCGGCCCGAGAACCTGACCGAACTCCAGGGCGAGGACGCCGCCCGGATGCAGAAGCTGCTGGATGTGCTGGAGGATCTGGACGACGTCCAGGCCGTCCACCACAACGCCGCGCTATGAAGGTCCTGGTGATCGGCGGCGGCGGCCGCGAGCATGCGCTGGCCTGGAAGCTGGCGCAGTCGCCCCGGGTCGAGATGGTGTTCGTCGCCCCCGGCAATGGCGGTACCGCGCTGGGCGAGGGCCTGACCAACCTGCCGATCACCGATCTGCAGGCACTGGCCGACTGGGCCCGCGCCGAGAAGATCGGGCTGACGGTCGTCGGGCCGGAGGCCCCGCTGGCGGCTGGCGCGGTCGACCTGTTCCGCGCGCAGGGCCTGCGCATCTTCGGCCCGACCCGGGCCGCGGCGCAGCTGGAGAGCTCGAAGGCTTTCTCCAAGGCCTTCATGGTGCGCCACGGCATCCCGACGGCCGGGCACGCGACCTTTTCCGACCGTGCCTCCGCGCACGCCCATGTGGACGCGCATGGCGCGCCGATCGTCGTCAAGGCCGACGGCCTGGCCGCCGGCAAGGGGGTCGTCGTCGCACTGCAGGCACAGGAGGCGCATGCCGCGATCGACCTGATGCTGCCGGCCGACGCCGTGGCGGGTGGCGGCGCGCGCGTCGTCATCGAGGACTACCTGGAGGGCGAGGAAGCCAGCTTCATCGTCGTCTGCGACGGCACCGAGGCGCTGGCGCTGGCCACCAGCCAGGACCACAAGCGCCTGCTCGACGGCGACCTCGGCCCCAACACCGGTGGCATGGGCGCCTACTCGCCCGCGCCGGTCGTCACGCCCGCGGTCCATGCCAGGGCGATGCGCGAGGTGATCCTGCCGACGCTGCGCGGCATGGAGAAAGACGGCATCCCGTACACCGGTTTCCTGTATGCGGGCCTGATGGTCAGCCCCACCGGCCAGATCAAGACGCTGGAGTTCAACTGCCGCCTCGGGGACCCGGAGACCCAGCCGATCCTGATGCGCCTGAAGACCGACCTGCTGGACGTGCTGCTCGCTGCGACGGAGCCAGGCGCCACCGGCGCGCTGGGCGCGATGACGCTGCAGTGGGACCGCCGCACCGCGCTGGGTGTCGTGATGGCGGCCCACGGCTATCCGGGCACGCCGCGGACCGGCGACGCGATCCAGGGCCTGCCGGTGGAGCAGCCGGACGCGATGGTGTTCCACGCCGCCACCGCGCAGCGCGACGGCCGGCTGGTCACCTCCGGCGGCCGGGTGTTGTGCGTCACGGTGCTGGCCGACAACGTGCGCCAGGCGCAGCAGCGGGCCTACGGCATCGTGCATGCGGTGCAGTTCGACGGTCGCCAGTACCGGCAGGACATCGGGCACCGGGCCGCGGCGCACTGAGCGCCCGTGCGCGACGACCACAACAGATCGAGGAGACCCCATGGAAGACAGCAAGGCACAGGCCCCGGAGGTGCGGGCCTACCTGACAGGCCTGCAGGCCCGCATCACCGACGCGATCGCGGCGATGGACGGTGGAAGCTTCCGCCGGGACGACTGGGAGAAGCCCCCCGGCGAGCCGCTGCAGGGGCAGGGCACCACGCTGATCCTGGAGGACGGGGCGCTGTTCGAGCGCGCCGGCTGCGGCTTCTCGCATGTGCGCGGCCCGCGGCTGCCGCCCTCGGCCACGCAGCACCGCCCGGAACTGGCCGGCGCACCGTTCGAGGCGATGGGCGTGTCGCTGGTGTTCCACCCCCGCAGCCCGATGGTGCCCACGGTGCACATGAACGTGCGCATGCTGGCCGCCCGGGGCAGCGACGGGCGCGATGTCTGCTGGTTTGGGGGCGGCATGGATCTCACGCCGTACTACGGCTTCGACGAGGACGCGGTGCATTTCCACCGCAGCTGCCAGGCGGCGCTGGCACCGTTCGGCGCCGAGCTGCACCCGCGCTTCAAGACCTGGTGCGACGAGTACTTCTTCCTGAAGCACCGCAACGAGCAGCGGGGCGTCGGCGGCATCTTCTTCGACGACTTCTCCGAGCTGGGCCCGCAGCAAAGCTTCGCGATGCTGCGTTCGGTCGGGGATGCGTTCCTCGGCGCCTACCTGCCGATCGTCGAGCGCCGGCGCGCCTTGCCCTACGGCGAGCGGGAGCGGGCGTTCCAGCTCTATCGCCGCGGGCGCTATGTCGAGTTCAACCTGGTCTGGGACCGCGGCACGCATTTCGGGCTGCAGTCCGGGGGGCGTACCGAGTCGATCCTGCTGTCGATGCCACCATTGGCAAGCTGGTCCTACCAAAACCAGCCCGCACCGGGCTCCCCGGAGGACGCGCTGTACCGCCACTACCTGGTGCGCAAGGACTGGGTTTGAGTGCCGCCTTGCGGCGCATCGGTGTGTTCGGCGGGGCCTTCGATCCCCCGCATGCCGGCCACCGCGCGCTGGCCCAGGCCGCGCTGCAGCAGTTGCAGCTCGACGCGTTGCACCTGGTCCCGACCGGCGAGGCCTGGCACAAGGCCCGCAGACTGAGCCCGGCGGCGCACCGACTGGCGATGGTGCAGGCAGCCTTCGACGGCCTGGCGCAGGTGGTCGTGGACCCGCGCGAGACCCGGCGCAGCGGCCCGAGCTACACCGTGGACACGCTGCGCGAACTGCAGGCGGAGTTCCCTGACAGCCAGCTGTTCCTGATCGTCGGCCAGGACCAGGCCGCCGCGCTGCCGACCTGGCGGGCCTGGCAGGAGGTGCTGGAGCGCGCCAGCGTCTGTGTCGCTGGCCGGCCGGATGCAGCACCACCGGTCAGCCTGCCCGCGCCGCACCAGTTTCTGCGCCTGGATTTTCCGCTCCAGGACATCAGCGCCACCGACATCCGCCGCCGCATCGCCTGCGGCGAGGGTGTTGCCCCTCTGGTTGGGGCTGCGGTTGCGCGTTATATTGCGGACCATCACCTCTACCAGCCCCTCGGATGACCCAAGAATCCACCGCCAAGAAGAACACCCAGAAACTCCAGCGGGCCATCGTCGATGGCCTGGAAGATGTGAAAGGCCAGGACATCCAGGTGTTCGACACCGAGCACCTGTCGCCGCTGTTCGAGCGGGTGATCGTCGTGTCCGGCACCTCGAACCGCCAGACCAAGGCGCTGGCCGCCAGCGTGCGGGACGCGGTGCGGGATGCCGGTTTCCCGAAGCCCCGCATCGAGGGCGAGTCGAATGGCGAATGGATCATCGTCGACTGCGCGCAGGTCGTCGTGCACATCATGCAGCCCAACTTCCGCAGCTACTACCACCTGGAGGAGCTGTGGGGCGAGAAGCCGGTCCGGCTGCGCCTGGGCGCCGCGAAGCCGGCCGCCAAGGCGGCGCCGGCCCCGGCCCGCAAGGCAGCACCGGTGTCTGCCGGCAAACGGCCTTCGCCCGCCCGCGCGGCACCGCGCCCGCTGATGCCGGACGTGGCGCCGCAGGACATGCCGCCGCCACCCAAGCCACGCGCGGCTGCCAGGACGGCCGCGAAGTCCGCGGCACCCGCCAAGGCACCGGCGGCCAAGCCGGTTGCCGCCAAGGCCGCGAGCGCCAAGCCAGCGGCCGCAAAGAAGTCCGCTGCCGGGAAGCCTGCCGCGAAGACCACGCCCCGCAAGGCGCCGGCCAGGAAGGTGCCCGCCGCACCCCGCTGAGCGGCACCTGGCGTGAAACTGCTCGTCGTGGCCGTCGGCCAGCGTGTGCCGGCCTGGGCCCAGGCCGGCTGGGACGAATACGTGCGCCGCTTTCCGCCGGACCTGCGCGTCGAGCTGCGCACCGTCAAGACCGAAGCCCGGGCATCCCGCACGCTGCCGCAGCTGCTGGCCGCGGAGCGGGAGCGCCTGAGCGCGGCCATTCCACCTGGTACCCGGATTGTTGCGCTGGATGAGCGCGGCACAGCGCTCACGACCGTCGCGCTCGCGGAACGGCTGGGCGTCTGGCAGCAGGCCGCGAGCGACGTCGCGCTGGTGATCGGCGGCCCGGACGGGCTGGACCCGGAGTTCAAGCGCCTGGCGCAGGAGCGCATCCGGCTGTCCGACCTGACGCTGCCGCATGCGATGGTCCGCGTGCTGCTGATCGAGCAGCTGTACCGTGCCTGGTCGATCCGGGCGAACCACCCTTACCACCGCGAATGAACCCACGCCACCGAACTCCCTGGGTCTATCTGGCGTCGCAGAGCCCGCGCCGGCGCCAGCTGCTGGACCAGCTTGGTGTGGCGCACGAGCTGCTGCTTCCTGCCGACGACGAGGACGCCGAGGCGCTGGAGGCTGGGCTTGCAGCCGAGCTCCCGGCCGCCTATGTGGTCCGGGTCACCGACCTGAAGCTGGCTGCGGCAGTGCAAAGGTGGCGCATGCGAGGCCTGCCACCTGCACCGATCCTCTGCGCCGACACCACCGTCGCACT
The DNA here is from genome assembly GCA_016790475.1 of Rhodoferax sp. Taxonomy (GTDB): domain Bacteria; phylum Pseudomonadota; class Gammaproteobacteria; order Burkholderiales; family Burkholderiaceae_C; genus CAISIP01. The sequence continues at coordinate 7,112 of JAEUOX010000137.1, forward strand.
GGGGCGCCACATCTTTGGCAAGCCGGCCGACGCGCAGGAGGCTGTACAGATGCTGACTGCGCTCGCCGGCCGCACACACCGCGTCCTGACGGCCGTGGCGGTGGCGACCGGCCGGCGCCGCCAGGCTGCCTTGAGCGTGTCCCGCGTCACCGTGGCACCGATGACGGTACGGCAGATCCGAGACTACGTGGCCACCGGTGAACCGCTCGGCAAGGCGGGTGCGTACGCGGTGCAAGGGCGCATGGCGGCCCACATCGTGCACCTGTCGGGCAGCTACTCCGGCATCATGGGTTTGCCGCTGCATGAAGCCGCGGCGCTGCTGCGCGCTGCCGGAGTGGCCTGCTGAGGCCTGGCGTTCAGGCGTCGATCGGCCACTTCGGCCGCTGGATCTTGCGCCACGCCAGACTGCGCAAGTCGGAGGTGACCGTACCGGGCGCACCGGCGTACAGTACGTGCCGGGCGACCTTGGAGAATGACGCGTAGAAGTGTTGGGATGACTTCACGACAATGAGCTTCTTCTCCGCCAGATTGCAGCCCAGGCCGGTAAACAGGTCGGTACCCATGGCCTGGCTGCGCAGACTGATCAGCACGATCTCGATGCCCTGCGTTTCGATCAGCGCGCAGTCGCCCAGGCAGGTCGCGGTGCCGGCCAGCCCGGTCATCTGCATGTCCGGTTGAATGGCGCGGACCGTGCAATCAAGATCCAGCGGTTCGCCGGACATCGGGCCGATCTTGCCGCCGATGCGCAGTGGCAGGCGGGCGCCCACGCCCGCGTCCGTCGCGATGCGCACGGCCACCGGGTCCCACATCGGGCCCAGGGCGGCATCGCGGATGCCACGCTCCAGCATGCGCCGTAGCAGGAAGGTGGCGTCGCCGGCCGCCCCCCCACCCGGGTTGTCCGCCCCGTCGGACAGCACCACCGGCCCGCCGTCGAGGGCGAGCGCCTGATCCAGCGAGTCGTCCACCCCCGGCAGCACGGGATGCAGGCTGTCGCGCAGCGCGATGAGTTCGTCTGCAAGCCGCCGGGCCAGGGCCTGCGCTCCGGCCGGATCGTTGTCGGTGTAGACCAGCACGCGGGTGCCCATGTCCGGTACATCGCCCCACGGAAACCCGTGGGTAATGGAGATCGCGAGGACGCCATCACGGCCCTCCAGCGCCTGGATATGGTCCACGAAGCTGCGCGCAGGGTCCCGTGAGGTGTGCAGTATCGCGATCATGCCGCAGTCGACGACTGCGGCCACCGGGCGCACTTTGCCTTGCGCCTGCGCGATGCACAGGTCCACCAGTTCCAGGCCGCGCTCCAGCACATCGGTATGCGGGTATTCCTTGAACGCGATCAGCACGTCCGCATGCGTGGTCATGGCCGGTGTCAGGTGATTGTGCGGGTCGAGTTCGGCGCCAACCACCGTACGCGGGCCGACCAGCGCACGCACACGCGCCAGCAGGTCGCCTTCGCAGTCGTCGTAGCCATCGGCCACCATGGCGCCGTGCAGGCCGAGCAGCACGACATCGACCGGAAGCGCGGCGCGCAGGTCGGCCAGCAGCTCGTCGCGCAGCGTCTCATAGGCATGCCGGGTTGTCGTGCCCCCGGGCTGGGCGAAGGCCACCAGGCCCTCGACCACCTGCCAGCCCCGGCTGCTGGCGCGCTGGCGCACTGCCCAAAGCGGCCCAGAGAAGAGCGTCAGCCGGTCCGGATGCTTTCCTGCAGGGTAATAGCCACCCTCCGAGAAAGCCGCCAGGCCGGTGGGCAGCGGGGCGAAGGTGTTGGTCTCGGTGGCCAGCGAGGCGCTGAAGATCTTCATGGAGCAGTTCCGTGGATGGGCAGGGGCGGCGGCGCCGGGTGCAGACAGTCTAGCCCGGGCCGGCTGCGGTTGCGCGCAGTCCATGGCATCATGCCCGCCTATCATGTCCGGTGCGTACCCGTGCACCGGGCTCGGCCCGACGACAGCCAGCCGGAGACAGGCACCGCCACCATGCAAGAAGACATCCTCATCAACTGGTCCCCGCAGGAGACGCGCGTCGCCGTCGTGCAGAACGGTGCCGTGCAGGAGCTGCATGTGGAGCGCGCGCTCGAGCGCGGCCTGGTCGGCAATGTGTACCTGGGCAAGGTCGTGCGCGTTCTGCCCGGCATGCAGTCGGCCTTCATCGACATCGGGTTGGAGCGGGCCGCGTTCCTGCATGTGGCCGATGTCTGGCAGCGGCCCGCCGAGGGCGAGTCCCCCAGCTTCGGGCGCAGCGGGCAGCCGCCGGTGCCGATCGAACGGCAGGTCTTCGAGGGCCAGGCGCTGACGGTGCAGGTGATCAAGGACCCGATCGGCACCAAGGGCGCGCGCCTGTCGACGCAGATCAGCATCGCCGGCCGTCTGCTGGTGTTCCTGCCGCAGGACGACCATGTCGGCGTGTCGCAGAAGATCGCCGCCCACCAGCGTGACGAGCTGCGCGAGCGCCTGCAGCGGCTGACGCAGCCGGAGGGCGGCGGCTTCATCCTGCGTACGAACGGCGAGGACGCCACCGAGGCCGAGCTGGCCGACGACATTGCCTACCTGCGCAAGGCCTGGGCCCGCATCCGGGGCGCCGCAACCCGGCTGCCCGCGCCCTCGCTGCTGCACCAGGACCTGAACCTGCTGCAGCGGGTGCTGCGCGATCTGGCCAGCGACGCCACGCAGACCATCCGTGTGGACTCGCGCGAACAGTTCGAGACCCTGGTGGGCTTCGGGCGGGAATTCACCCCCTCGGCGGTCGACAAGCTGCAGCACTACAAGGGCGAGCGGCCGATCTTCGACCTGTACGGCATCGACGAGGAAATTGCCCGCGCGCTGGGCCGCCGTGTGGAGCTGAAATCCGGCGGTTACCTGGTCGTGGACCAGACCGAAGCCCTGACCACCTTCGACGTGAACACCGGCGGCTTCGTCGGCGCGCGCAATTTCGACGACACCATCTTCAAGACCAACCTGGAGGCGGCGCAGGCGATCGCGCGGCAGCTGCGCCTGCGCAACCTGGGTGGCATCATCATTGCCGACTTCATCGACATGGTGCGCGAGGACCACCGGGAAGCGGTGCTGGCGGAGTTTCGCAAGCAGCTGGCGCGCGACCGCGTCAAGACCTCGGCCGGCGGCTTCTCGCAGCTGGGTCTGGTGGAGATGACGCGCAAGCGCACGCGCGAATCGCTGGCCCACATGCTGTGCGAGCCCTGCATGCATTGCCAGGGCAAGGGCAGCGTCAAGACGCCGCGCAGCGTGGCCTACGACATCCTGCGCGAGATCCTGCGCGAGGCGCGGCAGTTCAATCCGCGCGAGTTCCGTGTCGTCGCCTCGCCCAAGGTCATCGAGCTGTTCCTGGACGAGGAGAGCCAGCACCTGGCCGGCCTCAGCGAATTCATCGGCAAATCGGTGTCGCTGCAGGCCGAGGCCGCGATGGGGCAGGAACAGTACGATATCGTGCTGCTGTAGCACCCCCCCACTGGTCGAGCACCGCCGACAGCACGATCGATTCACCCTCGGCCACATGCCGGTCGGCATTTGCCACGTCGACGCACAGGCCCATCACGGTCCGCCGCAGCGCCTCGTCATCCACATCCGCCAGCAAGGCTGCCAGCGTGTCCGGGTCGACCTTGCAGGCGTCCCCCCAGTTCTGCTGCGCGCCGGCCAACAGGTCCTCGCACAGGTCCTGCAGCACCTGGTGCAGGCCGTCCGGCGTCAGGCCGAGGATGCGGGCGGCCTGCCGCTGGTCAAGCATGTCGAGTTCGGAGCGGCTCAGGTGTCCGTCGGCGAGCAGGGTCAGCGCGACGATGCGGGCGGCGGCTTGCGGGCTGTTGCGGCGGTAGGAGCGCATGCGGAGAAGTCCTTTCAAGGAGTGGCGTTGATAGACCCTGGGTATATTGGCCCGCAAACGCTCCCAAAAAGCATTCAAAAACCTTCATTTGACTTCGGAAAAAACTGCCATGAGCCTGAGCTTCAGCTACCGCCATCTCTACTACTTCTGGGTCGTGGCCAAGGAGGGCGGGATCTCCCGCGGCGCGGAGCGCCTGGGGATGGCGGTGCAGACGGTGAGCACGCAGGTCCGCGAGCTGGAGCGCTCGCTCGGCCACACGCTGCTCAAGCCGGCCGGCCGCGGGCTGGCGCTGACGGAGGCCGGCCTGGCCGCACTGCGCCAGGCCGACGAGATCTTCCAGCTCGGCGAGGAGCTGCCGGCCGCGGTGCGGGACGCGGCCAGCACCGGCAGCGTGCGCCTGGCGGTGGGTATCTCGGACGGTCTGCCCAAGCTGGCGGTGCGCCGGCTGCTGGCGCCGGTGCTGGTCGCGCCGCACCTGCGCCTGCTGTGCCATGAGGACCGCTTCGACGACCTGATTGCCGAGCTGGCACTGCACCGGCTGGACGTGGTGCTGTCGGACCGCGTCGCGCCGGCCAATCCGAACCTGAAGGTCTACAGCCACTCGCTGGGTTCCTCGGCGCTGGCCTGGTACTGCACGCCCGCGCTGCTGGCGAGCGCCCGGGACGGGTTTCCCGGCTCGCTGTCACGCGTGCCGATCCTGCTGCCGACGCGGCATGCGGCGGTGCGCGCGCGCATCGACCTCTGGTTCGAGCGCCACGGCATCCGGCCGCACATCGTCGGCGAGTTCGAGGACAGCGCGCTGATGACGACCTTCGGCTCCGGCGGCATGGGCGTGTTCCCGATGGCCGAACTGCTGGACGACAAGCTCACGAACCGCTACGACCTGCACCTGGTCGGCCCCTGCGAAGGGGTGGAAGAGCACTTCTTCGCGCTGGGCACCGAGAAGAAGGTGCTGCACCCGCTGGTTCAGCGGCTGCTGCCGGCGCGCACCTGAGGGCCGTCTGCAGCCGCGGGTGTGGCATGGTCGCGGTCGGGCCGCTGCCAGGGGTCGATGTGCGTCATGAGGTTGATCACCCGGTGGCGCTGCATGACCCGCTGCCGGGCGGTCACCGCAATGTCGTGGCCGGCCTCCACGCTGATGCCACCGTCCACCTCCAGGTGGGCATCGACGACGATCATGTCGCCCATCTTGCGCGTACGCACGTCATGCACGCCGGCGACGCCCGGTGTCTCGAGCAGCGTGCTGCGGATGGCCTGCACCTCGCGCTCGTCGACGGCGCGGTCCATCAGGTCATGCAGCGCGTCCCAACCGAAGCCCCAGCCCATGCGGGCCACCATGAAGCCGACGATCAGTGCGGCGATCGGGTCCAGGATCGGGTAGCCGGCCAGGTTGCCCAGGATGCCCAGCGACACGACCAGCGAGGATGCCGCGTCGGAGCGCGCATGCCAGGCATTGGCCACCAGCATGCTGGATTTCACGCGCTTGGCCACGGCCAGCATGTAGCGGAACAGCAGCTCCTTCGCGACCAGCGCGCCCAGCGCCACCCACAGCGCGACGACATGGACCTGCGCCACCGTCTCGGGGGCTTCCAGCTTGCCGACCGCCGACCACACCATGCCCACACCGACCGCCAGCAGCAACACGCCCAGCGCCATCGAGGCCGCCGTCTCGAAGCGTTGGTGGCCATAGGGATGGTCCTCGTCGGCGTCCTTCTGGCTGTGGCGGTTGGCCAGCAGCACGACGAAGTCCGCAACCAGATCCGACAGCGAGTGCAGGCCGTCGGCGATCAGGCCCTGCGAGCGTGCAACGATGCCGACCAGGATCTGGCAGACGGTCAGCACCAGGTTCACACCCACGCTGACCCAGGTGCTGCGCGAGGCAGCGGCCGCACGCTCCTGGGGCGAGTGGTCCGGATCCTCGGTGTCGTCGTCAAAGGTCGATACAGGATTCATGCAGGATGGCCTTCCCGGGCGCCCAGGCCCAGTTCATGCAGCCGCGCATAGGGCCCCTGGGCGGCCAGCAGCGCGGCATGGGTGCCGATCTCCAGGATGCGGCCGCCCTCCATGACGACGATGCGGTCCGCGTGTTGCACAGTTGCCAGGCGGTGCGCAATGACCAGCGTCGTGCGGCCGCGCATCAGCCGCTGCAGCGCCTCCTGCACCGCCCGCTCGGCCTCGGCATCCAGTGCCGAGGTGGCCTCGTCCAGGATCAGCACCGGGGCGTCCTTGTATAGCGCGCGTGCGATCGCCAGGCGCTGGCGCTGCCCGCCGGAGAGCTGCATCGCGTTGTGGCCCACGACCGTGTCCAGGCCCTGCGGCATCTCGGCCAGCAGGCCCTGCAGGTTCGCGGCGGCAATGCACTGCGCGACCCGCTCCCGGTCCATCGGCTGGCCCAGCGCCACGTTGACGGCGATGCTGTCGTTGAGCATCAGCACATGCTGGCTGACGAGCGCGAACTGCCGCCGCAATGCCACGAGATCCCAGTCGCGCACGTCCTGGCCGTCCAGCAGCACGGCACCCTCCCGCACATCCACGAAGCGCGGCAGCAGGTTCACCAGCGTCGTCTTGCCGGAGCCGGACGCGCCGACCAGCGCCACCGTCTCGCCGGCCGCCACCGTCAGCGAGAAGCTGTCCAGCGCCGGAGCGCTGGCGTCGTCGTACGAGACCGTGACGCCGTCGAAGCGGATCTGGCCCCGGGCCCGCTCGGTCGTGAAGCTGCCGCCGGTCTCGCTCGGGGTGTCCGAGATCATGTCCAGCCCGCGCTCCATCGCGGCCAGGCCGCGGGTGATCGGGTTGGCGACCTCGGTCAGGTGCTTGAGCGGCGCGATCAGCATCAGCATCGCCGTGACGAAGGCCACGAAGCCGCCCACGGAGGTGGTGTTGTCCGCACTCTGCACCAGCGCCACCGTGATCACGGCCGACAGCGCGACGGAGGCCATCAGCTGGGTCAGCGGCGTCATCGCCGCGGAGGCGGCGGTCGACTTCAGCGACAGCCGGCGCAGCGACTCGCTGAGCCGCTGGAAGCGCTCCGCCTGGCTGGCCTGCGCGGCCTGCAGCCGTATGTCGCGGTGCGCGAGCACGTTCTCCTCGACGACATAGGCCAGGTCATCGGTGGCCTGCTGGCTGTTGCGCGTCACCCGGTACAGCCGGGCGGAGAGCCGGCGCACGACATAGGCCACCGGCGGGAACAGCAGCACGACGATCAGCGTCAGCTTCCAGTTCAGGAACATCAGGTAGGCCACCAGGGCCAGCAGCGTCAGGCTGTTGCGCGTGAAGGTCATCATCGCGCCGACCAGCAGGCTGGCGCCGCTCTGGACTTCGTACACCACGGTGTTGGCCAGCGCGCTGGACGACTGGCCGGCGAACAGCGTCAGCCGCGCATCCAGCAGCTTCTCGAACATCGCCTTGCGCAGGATCTGCAGCCCGTTGCTGGTGATCCGCGTCATCGCGACCTGGGCCAGGAAGCTGCAGATGCCGCGCACCGCAAACAACGCGATCAGCGCCACCGGCACCAGCCACAGCGGCAGCACACCCTTCTGGAAACCCCGGTCCAGCAGCGGCTGCAGCAGGGCCGGGATCAGCGGCTCGGACAAGGCCAGCAGCAGCGTGGCACCGGCTGCCACGAACCAGACCCACAGCGGCCGGCCGAAATACGGCCACAGACGGCGCATGCGCCGCAGAACGCTGGTGGCCGGTTTGGCGGGCTGGTCGGCCATGGTCAGCAGGCGCGCCAGGGGCGGCAGAGGCGGGGAGGGCGGGAGAACATCGTCGGTCGGGTCGGGCGCGGCTATTATCAACCGCGGCCTCGCGGGGCCCTCTGCGCAGCCTGGGTGGCTTGCGCATGCATACGTTCTGCAACAAATTCACCGCTGCGGCCGTGTTACGCTTGCCGCTGCAAACCACCGCCTGCAGACGCCGCCCCGATCCCGCCCCCACGAATGACCTCCCGCCTCTTCACCCAACGCCGCGCCTGGCTGTCCCGTTGTGTTGCCCTTGGCGGGCTGGTGCTGGCGGGAGCGCCGGCGCGGGCCCAGTTCCGCGTCGAGGTGGCCGGTGTCGGCATGACGCAGGTGCCGATCGCGGTCGCTGCGTTTCGCGGCGACGATGCGGCCCCGCAGAAGATCGGTGCGATCGTGCTGGCGGATCTGGAGCGCAGCGGGCAGTTCCGCAGCATCGATACGGCCGGTGCCGCCCTCGATGAGATTGCGCGCCCCGACCTCGGCGCCTGGCGCCAGAAGACCGCGGACGCGCTCCTGGTCGGAAGCACCTCCCGCCTGGTGGACGGAAACTACGACGTACGCTGTCGCCTGTGGGATGTGGCCCGTGGGCAGGATCTCGGCGGCCAGAAGTACGTGGTGGGTGCGGCGGACCTGCGCCAGGTCGCCCACCGCATCGCCGACTTCATCTACGAGAAGATCACCGGCGACAAGGGGGCCTTCTCGACCCGCATCGCCTATGTCACGAAGGCCGGCCAGCGCTACAGCCTGTGGGTGGCCGACGCCGATGGCGAGAACGCCCAGTCCGCGCTGAACAGCCCGGAGCCGATCATCTCGCCGGCCTGGTCGCCGAATGGTGCACAGCTGGCCTATGTGTCCTTCGAGTCGCGCAAGCCGGTCATCTACGCGCACGATGTGGCGACCGGCCGACGGCGGCTGCTGGCGAACTTCCGCGGCTCCAACAGCGCGCCGGCCTGGTCGCCGGACGGCCGCACGCTGGCAGTCACGCTGAGCCGCGACGGCGGCTCGCAGCTCTACACGATGGACGCCAACGGCGGTGAGCCCAGGCGCATCTCGCAGTCGGTCAGCATCGACACCGAACCGGCCTATGCGCCGGATGGCCGCAGCCTGTACTTCGTCAGCGACCGGGGCGGCTCGCCGCAGATCTACCGCATGCCGCCGGGCGGCGGCAACGCGGACCGCGTCACGTTCAACGGCACCTACAACATCTCGCCCAGCCTGAGCCCGGATGGACGCTGGCTGGCCTACATCTCGCGCATCGGTGGCGCCTTCAAGCTGCATGTGATGGATCTGGCCAGCGGCACGGCCAACGCCATCACCGACACCACCGCCGATGAGAGCCCGAGCTTTTCGCCCAACAGCCGGCTGCTGATCTATGCCACCCAGGTCCAGGGGCGCGAGGCCTTGATGACCAGCACGCTGGACGGCCGCATCAAGGCGCGCCTGGCCGGCCAGAGTGGCGACATCCGCGAGCCGGATTGGGCACCGTTCCAGAAACCATGACACCTTCCAGGAGGCCCCGCATGCAACGATATCTGCCTGTCTTGTTCCTCAGCGCACTGCTGGTCGGCTGCGGCTCGTCCGTCAAGCTCGATGACGTGGCGGTCGAGGACCGCTCCGCGACGCCGGTGGCCGGCCAGGCCGGTACCGGCACGGGGGCCGGGGCCGGAGGCACCGCCGCGGGAGCTGCCGGCACCTCCCAGGCCGGCGGCAATGCGGTCACCAGCACGCCGATCGCGCCAGTCACGGTCGGCAACGCGGCCGGCGCCGCCGCGCCGCCACCGGCGGGTGACCGCACGGTGTACTTCGACTATGACAGCTTTGCGATCAAGCCCGAGTTCCAGGCCGTCATCGAGGCGCAGGCGCGCTACCTGAAGGCCGACCCGAAGCGCCACGCGGCGGTCGAGGGGCACACCGACGAGCGCGGTGGCCGCGAATACAACCTGGCGCTGGGCCAGAAGCGGGCCGAGGCGGTGCGCCGTGCGCTCGGTCTGCTGGGTGTGGCCGATGCCCAGGTCGAGGCCGTCAGCTTCGGCAAGGAGAAGCCGGCCGTCTCCGGCAGCGACGAGGCGGCGATGGCCAAGAACCGCCGCGCTGAAATCAACTACCGATGAAACGCATCGGCATGCCAGCGCGCATTGTGCGGCTCGTCCGGCCGCTGCTGCTCGGCCTCGCGCTGGCGCAGGGCGCCGCCCATGCCGGGCTGTTCGACGACGAGGAAGCCCGCAAGGCCATCCTGGAGCTGCGCCAGCGGGTCGAGGCGGGCCGTCAGGCCTCGGAGGCCGGCCTGCAGCGCCTGCAGTCAATGATCGAGGCCCAGCGCGACGCGCTGCGCGACACGCAGGCCCAGCAGACCCAGCGCAGCACCGATGAGAACGCGCAACTGCGGCGCAGCCTGCTCGAGCTGCAGAACCAGATCGAGACGCTGCGCGCCGAGATCACGCGGCTGAACGGCCTGAACGAGCAGACACTGCGCACCGTGGCCGAGCTGCAGCGCGGCCAGCGGGATCTGGCCGCCGTGCAGCAGGACCTGGCCCGCGGTGTCGACGAGCGCGTGCGCCAGCTCGAGCCGGTCAAGGTGTCGGTTGACGGCCGCGAGATCCAGGTCGAGCCGGCCGAGCGCCGCGCCTACGACGCCGCGCTGGCGAGCTTCCGCGCCAGCGACTTTGCGGCGGCCCAGAGCGGCTTCCTGGCGCTTCTGGCCCGTTATCCGAAGTCCGGCTACCTGCCCTCGGCGCTGTTCTGGCTGGGCAATGCGCAGTACGCCACGCGCGACTACAAGGAAGCCATCACCAATTTCCGCATCCTGCTGCAGGCTGCGCCGGACCATCTGCGCGCGCCGGAGGCGCTGCTGTCGATCGCAAACTGCCAGATCGAGCTCAAGGATGTGCGCGGCGCCCGCAAGTCGCTGGAGGATCTGGCCAAGGCCTATCCCCAGTCCGAGGCGGCGCAGGC
>JAEUOX010000157.1 GCA_016790475.1 Rhodoferax sp.
TGACCGGCAACCATGCCGAAAACCCGACGATGGACCTCCCCTGCCGGACGGTGTTTGCCAGCGGCCAGAAGGCGGTGGAGGTGTTCGGTCCGGTGGTGGAGGTCGAGGACGAGATCGCGGCGCTGCACCGCACCTTCTGGATCTGAGAGCGCCCGGCACCAACAAAGACGGGTTACGCCATCACTGGCATAACCCGTTCCGTGTTCGCTGGTCGGTGTGAAAGGATTCGAACCTTCGACCCCTTGCACCCCATGCAAGTGCGCTACCAGGCTGCGCCACACACCGAAGCCCCGCATTATAGGGGTCGATGGAGCCGGCACTCAGAACCCGGTGGACAACAATTCACGAATCTCGGCAAGCTCCCGCCGGACCATCAGCCAGGACCCGGACCCCGACGCGTCCATCGTGTCGACGTCAGCGTCATCGAAGTCGTCCAGTTCGGCCTCGGTGGTCTCGATGACCTCCACACCCTCCAGCAGAACCTCACCGTTCTTGCGCTTGTCGCGCTCGTTCTGCAGCAGTTCCTGCATCTTGTTGCGGGCGCCGCTGATCGTGAAGCCCTGGTCGTACAACAGATCGCGGATGCGGCGAATCATCAGCACCTCGTGGTGCTGGTAATAGCGCCGATTGCCCCGCCGCTTCATGGGCCGAAGCTGGGTGAACTCCTGCTCCCAGTAACGCAGCACGTGCGGCTTGACCCCGCACAGGTCGCCCACCTCACCAATGGTGAAATAGCGCTTCGCAGGAATGAGCGGGAGATTTTTCCCCATTGAAATCAAGGCTGTAGGCGGGAGAGCTTCGAGGTTACTCTAAGAACCCCGAAGTTGCAAAGCCTGTCTGAGGAACTAATGCAGAAAAGCAGCCGCCGCTTGATCAGGCCGACGATGCGGGGCGGCTCTCCACCTGGATTTGGTCCTTGAGCTTGTGGCTCGCATGGAAGGTCACCACCCGACGCGCCTGGATCGGAATCGCCTCACCCGTGCGGGGATTGCGCCCGGGCCGCGGGGCCTTGGTGCGGATCTGGAAGTTGCCGAAACCGGAAATCTTGACGTCCGTACCCTCGACCAGGCTTGCCGAGATCAGGTCGAAGAACGCGTCGATCATGTCCTTCGATTCACGCTTGTTCAAGCCGATCTGCTCGAACAGCAACTCCGCCAGCTGGGCTTTGGTCAGAGCCGGTGTTTCCAGGCTCTCAATCGCGAATTCCATGCTTGCCCTCTCCTGCCACAACACGTTGTTCTTCTTGGCAGACGCCGTCATGCCCGCTGCCTGGCGCCTACGGACGCCGATAGCCGGCCTACCACGGCCTGCACGCACGCCTCGATCTGGTCGTCGGTCAGCGTAGCTTCGTCGCTATGGAGCGTCAAGCGCACAGCCAGGCTTTTTTCCGTGCCGTGCGCGGGCGCAACAGTTCCCTGTGCCGCGGGTGTCGGTCGATAGACATCGAACAGGACCGCGTCGCGCAAACGCCCCTCTGTCGGCGCAGACCAGATGGCCGCCATGACCGCCGCATGCGTGACGCGCTCCGACACCAGCACCGCGATGTCGCGCTGCACATCCTGGTGCTTGCTCACCGGCCGGAACACTGGCACCGGGCGCTGCAACACCGCATCGAGCGCCAGCTCGAACATGACCGGCGCACTGGCCAGCCCGTAGGCGTGCCGCCAGCGCGGATGGAGTTCCCCGACGAAGCCGATCGCCTGCCCATCCACACACACCCGTGCACAGCGCCCCGGATGCATCGCCGGATGCTCGGCGGCCTCGAGCACCGGCTTGACCGGGCCCAGCAGAGCCTCGACATCGCCACTGGCGTCGAAGAAGTCGACCAGCCGATCCGGCGCACTCCAGTGGGGAGCCTCGACCGGGCCGAGGGCCATCGCGGCAACGCGCATCGGCTGATGGAAACCCTGGACCGTGGTGTCGGAGTCGGGCACTGCGGCATCGCGCAGGAAGACCCGACCGATCTCGAACACGCGAACCCGGGAGGCCTTGCGGTCCTGGTTGAACTTCAGCACGTTCAGCAACGATCCGAGCAAGGTCGAGCGCATCACGCCCATCTGGCTGGCAATCGGGTTCTGGAGCTTGACCGGCTCCGGATTGCCGGCGAGCTCATGCTCCCAACGCTCCTCGACGAAGCTGAAATTGATCGTCTCCTGGTAGCCCAGGCGGGCCAGCGTGTGGCGCACCGCATGGGCGCTGCGCTGTGCTTCCGGCCGGATCCGGGCGGTGATCGGCGCCAGCGGAGGCGTGACAGGCAGGTTGTTGTAGCCGATGACGCGGGCCACCTCCTCGATCAGGTCCTCCTCGATCGCGATGTCGAACCTGTACGGTGGCGGCGTGACCCACAGTGCCGGGCCCGTGTCCGGATCGCCCGCACCCGGCTGGCCCACGGTGGCGGGCAGCCCCAGGCGGACGAGCGCCTCACGACACTGCTCCAGCGTCAGCGGCATGCCGATCACCTTGGCCGCGCGCGCGACGCGCAAGCGGACCGGCGAGCAGGCCGGCAGTCGGAGCGTCTGGTCGTCGATCGGCCCGCAGACGGTCTCGGGCGTGCCGCAGATGTCCAGGATCAGCTGTGTGATGCGCTCGATGTGCTCGACCGTGAGACTCGGATCCACGCCGCGCTCGAAGCGGTGCCCGGCATCCGTTGCGAAGTTGTAGCGCCGCGACCGGCCGGCCACCGCGCGCGGCCACCAGAACGCGGCCTCCAGGTACACATGCCGGGTATCGTCCGACACGGCGGTTGCGTCACCGCCCATGATGCCGGCCAGTGACTCGACCTGCCGGGCATCGGCAATCACGCCGACGGATTCATCGACCGTCACGGTGTTGCCGTTGAGCAGCCGCAATTCCTCGCCGGCCCGTCCCCAGCGGACTTCCAGCCCGCCATGGATCTTGTCGAGATCAAAGATGTGCGACGGACGTCCGAACTCGAACATCACGTAGTTCGAGATGTCGACCAGGGGGCTGACACTGCGCTGGCCACAGCGGGCCAGCCGGTCCACCATCCACCGCGGGGTGGCGGCACGCGGGTTGACATGGCGGATGATCCGCCCGGAAAAGCGCCCGCACAGATCGGGGGCGCTGACCTTGACAGGCAGCGTGTCCGGGCACGCCGCCGGCACCGCCGGAAACGCCGGGATGCGCAGGGCGGCGCCGGTCAGTGCGGCGACCTCCCGGGCCACACCGTAGACGCTGAGGCAATGCGCCAGGTTGGGCGTCAGCTTGATCGTGAAGAGGGAGTCGTCCAGCCCGAGCGTATCCCGGATGTTTTGACCGATCGGTGCATCCTGCGCCAGTTCCAGCAGTCCGCCGTGGTCATCCGACAGTTGCAGTTCGCGCGCGGAACACAACATGCCGTGGCTCTCAACGCCACGCAGCTTGCCGACCTTGATCTGGAACGGCTTGCCATCCGGTCCCGGCGGCAGCTCCGCACCGACCAGCGCGCAGGGAACCCGGATGCCGACCCGTGCGTTGGGTGCGCCACAGACGATGTCCAGCCAGGCGGCCTGGCCCACGTCAACCTTGCAGACACGCAGGCGGTCGGCGTTCGGATGCTGGACGGCTTCCTTGATCTCGCCGACCACGATGCCGTGAAATGGCGGGGCGACGGGCTGCAGGTCCTCCACTTCAAGGCCTGCCATGGTCAGCGTGTCGGCGAGTTGCCGGCTGGTCATTGGTGGGTTGCAGAACTCGCGCAACCAGGATTCGGGGAATTGCATGGTGGTCTACTGGAATTGCGACAGGAAGCGGATGTCGCCATCAAAAAACAGCCGGAGATCGTCCACACCGTAACGCAGCATCGTCAGGCGGTCGATGCCTGAACCGAAGGCGAAACCGATATAGCGCTCGGGGTCCAGCCCCATGTTGCGGATCACGTTCGGGTGCACCTGGCCGGAGCCCGACACCTCGAGCCAGCGACCCCGCAGCGGGCCGGAGCCGAACATGATGTCGATCTCGGCGCTCGGCTCGGTGAACGGGAAGAAGCTCGGGCGGAAACGGATGTCCAGATCCTTGGTTTCGAAGAAGGACTGGATGAAATCCAGATAGATGACCTTGAGGTCCTTGAAGCTGATGTTCTCGCCGACCCACAGCCCTTCGACCTGATGGAACATCGGCGAATGGGTCGCATCGCTGTCCACGCGATAGCAGCGGCCGGGCACGACGACGCGGATCTCGGGCATGGCCTGCCCGGCGTCGATCAGGTGGCGATACTTCTTGACATGCTGGACGGCATGCCGGATCTGCACCGGGCTGGTGTGCGTGCGCAGCAGGTTGGGCGCAGCAGCACATCCGCCCTCGACATAGAACGTGTCGTGCATCGAGCGGGCCGGGTGGTCCTGCGGGGTGTTCAGCGCGGTGAAGTTGAACCAGTCCGCCTCGATCTCCGGCCCCTGAGCGACCTCGAATCCCATCGATGCAAAGATGGCCTCGATGCGCTCGCTGCTGATCGACACCGGGTGCAGGCCACCAGCCACCCGACGACGGCCCGGCAGGCTCACGTCCAGGGACTCCGCCTGCAACTGCGCCTGCATCTCGGCCTCCGCCAGTTCCGTGCGGCGGCTCGTCAGCGCCGCCTCGATGGCCTGCTTCGCGGTATTGATCGCGGCGCCACGGGTCTTCTTTTCATCCACCGGAAGTGCGGCCAGGCCCTTCATCAACTCGGTGACCCGGCCCGACTTGCCGAGAAAGATCGCCTTGGCATTCTCCAGATCCGCCGGTGTCCCGGCCTGCGCAAACGCTGATCGGGCATTCTCGATGATGGTGTTCAAATCGTTCATACGATCCGTCGTGAGGGTTGGGGGCAGGCACGGCTCCGGCAAAAAAAAGGGCTAGCGCCCTCTCAAGCCCTAGCCTCCATGCCGGTGATGCGGCGGCCATCCGAAGATGGACCGCCACAATGAACTCAAGCGGCCAGCTTTGCCTTGACTTGCTCCACGATGCCGGCAAAGGCCGGCATGTCATGCACCGCGATATCCGACAGGACCTTGCGGTCGATCTCGATACCGGCCTTCTTCAGGCCATTGGCGAACTGGCTGTAGGTCAGGCCGCACTGGCGAGCCGCTGCGTTGATGCGCGCGATCCACAATTGACGGAAGACCCGCTTCTTGTTGCGACGATCCCGGTAGGCATACTGGCCTGCCTTCATCACCGCTTCCTTGGCGATGCGGAAGACATTGCCGCGGCGACCGCGGAAGCCCTTGGCGAGGGCGAGAACTTTCTTGTGGCGGGCGCGGGCGGTTACACCACGTTTGACGCGAGGCATGTTGGTACTCCTTGTTCGTCGTTGTTAAATGCCGAATCCGGGCAGCATCTGTGCCATGTGACCCATGTTGGTCTCATGCACAGATGTCGGGCCCCGCAGATGGCGCTTGTTCTTGGTGGTCTTCTTGGTCAGGATGTGACGCTTGAAGGCCTGACCGCGCTTGACGGTCCCACCTGGACGAACGCGGAAACGCTTCTTCGCACCGCTCTTGGTCTTCATTTTGGGCATGCAATGCTCCTTCTACCTTGTGCTCGTGAGGCGTCCGCAAACGGTTTGCGGCCTTGTTGGCCCCGAGCCACTAATCGGTGGCCTGCCCTGTCAGGCAGCCACCTTCGACAGAACGCCAGCGACCAGACCGGCGCCCCGTCGAATCCTTGTCACGACGCAGCGCTTGGCACCGCGTCGGTCGTCGCCTTGGTGGCGACCTTCTTCTTGCCAGGCGCGATCATCATGATCATCTGGCGCCCTTCGAGCTTCGGAAACTGCTCCACCAGGATCGTGTCGCCCAGCTCGTTGCGGATGCGATTCAACAAGGCCATGCCAAGCTCCTGGTGCGTGATCTCGCGGCCACGGAAGCGCAGCGTGATCTTGCACTTGTCACCCTCCGCCAGGAAGCGCTTGATGTTGCGCATCTTGATGTTGTAGTCGCCATCGTCCGTGCCGGGCCGGAACTTGATCTCCTTGATTTCGATGACCGTCTGCTTGGATTTCGCCTCGGCCGCCTTTTTCTGCTCCTGGTACTTGAACTTGCCGTAGTCCATCAGCCGGCACACCGGCGGATTCGCCGTGGCGGAGATTTCGACCAGATCCACATCCAGTTCACCCGCCATGCGCAACGCCTCCATCAGGCTCACGATACCCAGGGGCTCGTTCTCGGGGCCGGAGAGGCGGACTTCCGGGGCCATGATTTCCCGGTTCAGGCGGTGCTTGCGTTCTTCGCGGTGACGGCGGTCACGAAATTCAGTAGCGATGGTTCATTCCCTCACAAAGGCGCTGCCACAGGGCGGCTCTCACCGCGCACCGCACGCAGACGACACTGACATCATCGTTGGAACAACTCAGACAACAGATTTGCTTGCGACGTCCTCCTGGGCTTTCTGTACGAAGGCCTCAAGTGACATCACACCGAGGTCCTTGTTGCCCCGGGCGCGCACTGCAACGGCACCGGCCGCCATTTCCTTGTCACCCACGACAAGGATAAAAGGCGGCTTCTGCATTGAATGCTCGCGGATTTTATACGTAATCTTTTCGTTCCGGAGGTCCAACTGGACCCTAAGACCTTGATTTTGCAGCGTTTTAGCCACGCTTCGGGCGTAGTCCGCCTGCGCATCCGTGATATTGAGCACGGAAACCTGCACCGGAGCCAGCCAAGGGGGCAAGGCCCCCGCGAACTGCTCGATCAGAATGCCGATGAATCGCTCCAGGCTTCCGACGATGGCGCGATGGAGCATGACCGGGTGACGGCGCTCCCCGCTTTCGGCGACATACACCGCGTCCAGACGCTGTGCCATCGAGAAATCCACCTGCATCGTGCCGCACTGCCACTGCCGTCCGATCGCGTCCTTCAGCGTGTATTCGATCTTCGGGCCGTAGAACGCCCCGTCCCCGGGCGCGATCTCATAGGTGCAACCGGAGCGACGCAGGCTCTCCATCAATGCAAACTCGGCCTTGTCCCAGACCTCTTCGGCGCCGATACGCGCCGCAGGCCGCGTGGCCACCTTGTAGATGATCTGCGTGAATCCGAAATCGGCATAGACCTTCTGCAGCAGCGCGGTGTAGGCCACGCATTCGTCAAGGATCATGTCCTCGGTGCAGAAGATGTGGCCATCGTCCTGCGTGAAGCCGCGCACCCGCATGATGCCGTGCAGGCCGCCGGTCGGCTCGTTGCGGTGGCACTGGCCGAACTCGCCGTAGCGCAGCGGCAGATCCCGGTAGCTCTTGATGCCTTGCTTGAAGATCAGGATGTGGCCCGGGCAGTTCATCGGCTTCAGCGCGTAATCGCGCTTCTCCGACTCGGTCGTGAACATCGCGTCCCGGTACTTGTCCCAGTGGCCGGTCTTCTCCCACAGTGCCCGATCCAGAATCTGCGGGCCCTTGACCTCCTGGTAGCCGTTGTCGCGGTACACACTGCGCATGTACTGCTCCACCACCTGCCATACCGTCCAGCCGCGAGGGTGCCAGAAGACCGTCCCCGGGGAATGCTCGTCCAGATGGAAGAGGTCCAGTTCCCGTCCGAGCTTGCGGTGATCGCGCTTTTCCGCCTCCTCCAGCATCGTCAGGTACTGCTGCAGTTCATCCTTGGTGGCCCAGGCGGTGCCGTAGACACGCTGCAGCATCTCCTTCGTGTGGTCACCGCGCCAGTACGCGCCTGCGAGCTTCATCAGCTTGAAGTGGCGCAGCTTGCCGGTGCTGGGCACGTGGGGCCCGCGGCAGAGGTCTTCGAAGGCGCCCTCGCGGTACAGCGAGACGTCTTCGCCCGCAGGAATCCCGCCGATGATCTCCGCCTTGTAGTGCTCGCCGATGCTCTTGAAATAGGCAACCGCCTCATCGCGCGGCAAGACCCGCCGCGTCACAGGCTCATCGCGGGCGGCAAGCTCCGCCATCTTGCGTTCGATCGCCTGCAGGTCCTCCGGAGAGAACGGCCGCTTGTAGGAGAAGTCGTAGTAGAAGCCGTTCTCGATCACCGGGCCGATCGTGACCTGCGCATCGGGGAACAGTTCCTTGACCGCATAGGCCAGCAGATGCGCCGTCGAGTGCCGGATCACCTCCAGGCCCTCGGCGTCCTTGGCTGTGACGATCGCGAGATGGGCGTCGGCCTCGATCCGGTGACTGGCGTCGACCACTTTGCCGTCCACCTTGCCGGCCAGCGCGGCCTTGGCCAGCCCGGAGCCGATGGATGCCGCGACCTCCGCCACGGTCACCGGGCCGGGGAATTCGCGTCGTGAACCGTCAGGTAGCGTGATGTGAATCATGGGGTTCTCTCTGGAGCAAAAAAAAGCGCGGACAGGCCGCGCTTGATCGGGAAGGAGTGGCCGGCGCGCACGAGGCGCGCGGCGATGCCTCGTGAGCTATCGATGACCGGCAGTGGTAGTTCGCGGTGTCATAACCAGAATGCCTTTCCCGCTCTTGTAAATGTCGATGCCCCCGAGTCTAGCATCAGTGAAACTGTTCCTCTTCGGTGGAGCCGGTCAGCGCCGTGACGCTGGATTTGCCCCCCTGGATCACGGTGGTCACCTCGTCGAAGTAACCGGTGCCGACTTCCTGCTGGTGTGACACGAAGGTGTAGCCGCGGTCCCGTGCGGAGAACTCCGGCTCCTGCACCTTCTCGACGTAGGCCGACATGCCGCGCTTGACGTAGTCCTGCGCCAGATCAAACATGTTGTACCACATGGAATGGATGCCGGCCAGCGTGATGAACTGGTACTTGTAGCCCATGGCACCGAGTTCGCGCTGGAACTTGGCAATCGTCGCATCGTCCAGGTTCTTCTTCCAGTTGAACGACGGCGAGCAGTTGTAGGCCAGCATCTTGCCGGGATGGACCTTGTGCACGGCCTCGGCAAACTTGCGGGCGAAGTTCAGGTCCGGCGTGCCGGTCTCGCACCAGACGAGATCCGCATAACGGGCATAGGCAATCGCCCGCGAGATCGCCTGGTCGATGCCCTTGCGCGTCTTGTAGAAGCCCTCGGACGTCCGCTCGCCGGTGATGAAGGGCTTGTCGTTCTCGTCGTAGTCGCTCGTCAGCAGGTCGGCTGCTTCGGCATCCGTGCGGGCGATCACCAGCGAGGGCACGCCGCAGACGTCGGCGGCCATGCGGGCAGCGATCAGCTTCTGGTTGGCCTCGGCGGTCGGCACCAGCACCTTGCCGCCCATGTGGCCGCACTTCTTGACCGACGCCAGCTGGTCTTCCCAGTGCACGCCGGCGGCACCGGCCTTGATCATCGCCTTCATCAGCTCGAACGCGTTCAGCACGCCGCCAAAACCGGCCTCAGCGTCCGCCACGATCGGGGCGAAGTTGTCGATGTAGCCCGGATCCCCGGCATCGATACCCTTGCTGTGCTGGATTTCGTCCGCGCGACGGAAGGTGTTGTTGATGCGCTCGACCACCGTTGGCACCGAGTCCACCGGATACAGCGACTGGTCGGGGTACATCGATGCGTAGGAGTTGTTGTCCGCGGCGACCTGCCAGCCCGACAGGTAGATGGCCTTGATCCCGGCCTTGACCTGCTGCATCGCCTGGCCGCCGGTCAGCGCGCCGAGGCAGTTGACGTAGGGCTCGGTGTGCAGGAGGTTCCACAGCTTCTCGGAACCGCGACGGGCCAGCGTGTGCTCGATCGGGAACGAACCACGCAGGCGCACCACGTCGGCGGCGCTGTAGCCCCGCTCGATGCCCTTCCAGCGCGGGTTGGTGGCCCAGTCCTTTTCAAGCGCCTCGATCTGCTGGGCGCGGCTGAGTTGTTCGGTAAGGCTTTGCGGCATGGAATCTCTCCTTGGGTAGGTTGAAAGGCTGCCGCAATTCTAGGTCTTGTATAAGACCTGAGATCGATCTTATGTCTTATATAAGACTAAATTTTTGTCTTTTTTAATCAATGACTTACGGATGAATGCCGCAATACGGAATTCCCTATCTCATATTGAGATAAATTTTTGCAACGCAACACGTGATCAGTCCGTAATGCGAAATCAAAATTCCGCATCACAAAATGGAAACATCAGCACCAGGTGCCGTAACGCTCCCACTCCCAGGCATGCACCTGCTGCGCATAGGCTTCCCACTCGGCACGCTTGATCGCGAGGAACTCGCTGCAGAAGGAATCCCCCACCCGTTGCCGCAACGCACTGTCGGCCTGCAGTGCATCCAGCGCGCTGCACAGATCGCGCGGCAGCCGCGACGGCATCTCGCGTCCGCTCTGGTGGCGTTCGTAGAGATCCTCCTCACAGGGTGCCATGGCGGCGAGTCGCTGATCCACACCGGAAAGACCCGCCGCCAGCGTGGCCGCCACCGCGGCGTAGATGTTGCAGGACGGATCGGGCAGGCGCCACTCGAGGCGTCCCGCGACGGTGCGCAGCAGGCAGGTCCGGTTGTTGTCGCCGATCGCCTTCCACACCGGCGCCCAGGTCGTGCCTGAAACGCTGCGCGTGACGGCGAGGCGCTTGTAGCTGTTGACGGTCGGCGCACACAGCGCCGCCAGTGCGTCTGCATGGTGCAGCAGCCCCGCGGCGAACTGCGATCCGATCGGGCTCAGCCCCAGCAGGCCGCGATCATCGGCAAACAGGGCCCTCCCCTGCCGGTCGGTGATGCTCAGGTGAAAGTGCAGGCCGCTGCCGGGCGCGTGCGCCCAGGGCTTGGGCATGCAGCTGAACACCATGCCGTGGCGCTCCGCCGTGGCCTGGCCCGCCAGCTTGAACAGCATGAAACGATCTGCCGCGGCCATCGCCTCGTCATGCCGGTAGTTGATCTCGTACTGGCCGTTGGCGTCTTCATGGTCCATTTGCTGCAGCTCAAAGCCCAGCGCCAGCAGCGCCACGCGCATGTCCTCCAGAAAACCCAGGTTGCGCCGGATGGCGCCCAGGTCGTAGGAGGGTTTGTCCAGCGTGTCGACAGCATCATGCGGGCGCCAGGCACCGCCCGCATCCCGGCTCAGCAGAAAGAACTCGGGCTCGATGCCGACCTGCAGGGTCCAGCCCCGCTGCGCCAACGCACGCAACTGCGCGGCGAGCAACTGCCGGGAGCAGGTGTCCAGTGGCAGCCCCCCGGCAAACCCGTTGCATACCGCGTGCACGACACCCGGCATGAACGGCAGCACGCGCAGCGTATCCGGCTGCACCCGCCCGAAGTATTCGCTGCGCGACCCGCGCCGGGGCAGCCCGGTGCCCCAGATGCTCGGCCCGGAGAATCCGGCGCCCTGGGCCACCAGATCCGGCAAGGCCGCGAGTGGTGCCAGCTTGCCGCGGGCCATGCCGTGGATGTCACAGAACTGTGCAAGCACGCTGTGCACGCCCTGTGCGGCCAGGCGCTTTATCAGGGGATCCATCGTCGTCGCTTCAGGCGGCTCAGGACGTGCCGGCCGAACGCGCAGCCGCGGCAATCTCCCGCTGCCTGCGGCGGGTCTGGCGGGCGACCCAGACGCTGTAGACCACCACCACCACGGTCACCGTCGTGATCAGCAGCGTGGCGGCGGCGTAGATGGTCGGGTTGATGCCTCGGCGGGCGTATCCGAAGATGACCTGGGGCAGCGTGCTCACGCCCGGACCGGAAAGAAACTCGGAGATCACGACATCGTCGAACGACAGCGTGAAGGACAGCAGGAAGGCCGCCAGAATCCCCTGGGCGATGCATGGCAGGGTCACCAGGAAGAACACCTGATGCGGACGCGCCCCCAGGTCCAGCGCAGCCTCCTCGATGGACCGGTCCATCTCCTGCAGCCGGGACTGCACCACGACCATGCCGTACGCCATGCCCAGCAAGGTGTGCCCCAGCACGATCGTCAACATGCCACGCTCCGGCCAGCCGAGCAGGTTCTGCGCGCCGACCATCAGCAGCAGCAGCGACAGGCCGATGACGACCTCGGGCATCACCAGCGGTGCGTTGACCATGCCGGAGAACACGGTCCGCCCGATGAAGCGCCGGTAGCGGACCAGCACAAAGGCGGCAAAGGTGCCCAGCACCGCGGAAAGCACGCCGGTCGTGAAGGCCACCTTCAGGGACAGCCAGAAACCCTCGACGATCTTGGTGTCACGCGTCAGGGCCTCGTACCAGCGCAGCGAGAAGCCGGTGAACGCCGCATCCTGCCGGGTGCTGTTGAACGAGAACAGCACCATGAACATCAGCGGCAGGTACAGGAAGGCGAACACGAGCGCCATCCACACCTTCCCGAAATGCCGCTGGACCAGGCGCTTCATCGGGAGGGGCTCAGCCGCGCTGCCGCGAGGGCTCGCCGGTGTAGTGGTAGTAGATGGCCAGCGGCACGACGATCAGGCCGATCATCACGACCGCCAGCGCCGTGGCACGGGGCCAGTTGTTGCTGGTGAACATCTCGTCCCAGACCACCCGGCCGATCATCAGGTTCTCCGGCCCGCCCAGCAGGGACGGGATCACGAACTCGCCGACGGACGGGATGAACACCAGCATGAAGCCGGCAATGATGCCGGCCTTGGACAGCGGGACCGTCACCAGCCAGAAAGCCTGGAATGGCGAGGCCCCCAGGTCATGGGCGGCCTCCAGCAGTCGCAGGTCCATCTTCACCAGGTTGGCATACAGCGGCAGCACCATGAAGGGCAGGTAGACATAGGTCATGCCCACCAGCATCGAGACGTTGGTGTAGAGCATCTGGACAGGCTCATGCACGATGCCCAGCGCCATCAGCAGGCGATTCAGCACGCCCTGGTCCGCCAGGATGCCCTTCCAGGCATAGACACGCAGCAGGAAGGAGGTCCAGAACGGCAGCATCACCATCATCAGCAGCGCCGGCCGGACAGCGGGCTCCGACCGGGCGATGAAGTAGGCGAAGGGGTAGCCGATCAGCAGACAGAGGACGGCCGTGCACAGTGCATACCAGATCGAGCGCAGGTAGGCCTCGACATACAGCGTCTTGAACAGCGCGCCCCCCTCGGACGAGCGGAAGATGCTCCAGTAGTTCTCGTACTTGAGCTTCAGGACGCCGGTCTCGGTGTCCCAGATTGCCTTGAAGGGATGGATGTCATTGCCCATGTCCACGAAACTGATATAGAGCAATATCAGGAACGGGAGCAGGAAAAAGACGATCAGCCAGGCAAACGGAACGCCGATGACGAACCGTCTGCCTGCCTGGGGGGGGTGCCATCCCGCCATAGCCGCGCGAGGACTACTTGCCTTGCTTGAACTTCGTGTAGGCGCTGGCCATCGCCTCGCGGGCCTCATTGCTGAAGCTGCTCGGCGGCACCATCTTGCTGAAATAGGCCGACTCAACAAAGATCGTCTTGTTGCCGGAGATCTCCGGCTTGATCTTGTCGATGGCGGCCTTGTTGCCCGTCGGGTAGTTCATGTCGTTGGCCATGGCCGCCGCATTCTCGGGGCGCAGGTAGAAGTCGATGAACGCGTGGGCATTGTTCGGGTGCTTGGCATCCTTCGTGATGGCCATCGTGTCGAAGAAGATCAGCGCGCCGGTGCTGGGCAGCAAGGCCTCGATCTCGTACTTGGCCTTGTTTTCCTTGGCGCGGCCGGCGGCGATGTTGATGTCCCCGGACCAGCCGATCGCCACGCAGGCCTTGCCGCCCGCGACGTCGTCGATCATCGTGGAGCTGAACAGCCGGACATCCTTGCGGACCTTGGCCAGCATGTCGGTCGCCGCCTTGTAGTCCGCCGGGTCGTTGGAATAGGCGTCCTTGCCGATGTAGTGCAGCGCGGCCGGGATGATCTCGGTCGGTGAGTCCAGGTAGGCGATGCCGCAGGACTTCAGCTTGCTGGTGTAGGTCGGGTTGAAGACCAGGTCCCACGCGTTCTCCGGCATCGGCGTGCTGCCCAGTGCCTTCGCCACGCGGGTCTTGTTGATGCCGACAGTCGTGAAGCCCCAGGCCCAGGGCACCAGGTGCTTGTTGTCCGGATCGGCCTTCTGCAGCGTGGCCATGATCGCCGGGTCCAGGTTGGCCAGGTTCTTGATCTTGGCCTTGTCCAGCGGCTGCAGCAGCCCGCCCTGGATCTGGGCCTTGGCGAAGACAGTGCCGGGCACGACGATGTCGTAGCCGGTGTTGCCGGCCACCAGCTTGGCATGCAGCGCCTCGTTGGTCTCGAAGGTGTCGTAGTTGACCTTGATGCCGGTCTCCTTCTCGAACGCGGCGATCATGCCCTCCGGGATGTAGTCCGGCCAGTTGTAGATGTTGAGCACCTTTTCCTCGGCCGGTGCCGGCGGCGCCGCCGCGACGCTGGCCGCCGGGGCCGGGGCCGGCGCCGCAGCCGGTGCGGCCTCCTCCTTCTTGCCGCAGGCGGCGAGCAGAACGGCCGAGATGGCCAGAACCAGTACGTGCTTCTTCATGGTAGGTTTCACTCCGATGGGTGATGGGTGGAGACGTGGCTGCGCCGGTACGGCCCTGCCGATGCCGCCGGTCGCGCAGCGCGGGCCGACTTTAGCAAAGTTTGGACAAAGGCAGTCAGACCCGCAAGGGTGCTGGGGTCGTCCCGCACGAACCGCACACCGCCTGCGTCGTCAGAAGGACACGACGATGCCGGTGCTCAGCGTCGTGTTGCCCTTCTTGTAGATGCCGTTGCTGTTGAGGAAGTTGTAGCCGCTGGAGCGGTCGAAGCGCAGCTCGGCCTTCCACTGCGTGTTGTCGTTGACGGCGTAGTTCACGCCGGTCGTCAACGCATAACGATTGGCACCGCGGGTCGGGTTGATCACGGCACCCGTGTTGTCGAGTTCCGGTCCGAAGACGGTGGTTCCGTTCGCATCGGTCGGATTGAAGTACATGCCACCGCCATTCGAGCGGTTGTTGATGTAGTCCAGACGCGCCAGGGCCTGCAGGCGCGGCGTCAGCTTGTAGCCAACAAGCCCTGAGAGGCCCCACCAGCGGGCATCGGCTCCCGAGCCGTCCAGGGCGCCACCCAGCAGCCGACCCACGCTGACCTGCCCCTGCAGCGTCAGATCGCCACGGGTATGGTAGGCGTCGATCTCCAGCAGATCGGTGTTGGCGGCGGCAACATTCGCGTTGGTGCGCACATGCACGCCGGAAAAGCCCACCCCGGAGAACTCGCTCATCGCATAGTCGGCGCGGTAGGCAAAACCCGGTGCCTTGCGGCTGGCCACCCCGTCCACCTGGCCGATCATCCACTTGGCCGTCCATTTGCCGATCGCGTAGGACATGCCGACACCCACGTAGTTCGCTGCCGCCGAGTGGGTGTACAGCAAATTGTTCGTCACCAGCGGGTTCAGGTTGCCCATCGAATACTCGTACCCGGAGTAGTCCGGCGTGAACCCGGCATTGATCCGGGCCCCGGAATCGCCGAAGGGCACGGACACGGTGGCCTCATGCACGATCGTGCCCAGCCCGGACAGCGGTACCAGACGCAGGGTCCAGCCGACACCCTCCTCCGACTCCTTGGTCACCTCGAACATCGCGGCACCATAGCCGCCATTGCCGCGGGTCGAGTCGAAGCCGACGGCCACCGAGTTGCGGTCCCACTGATAGGCCACATCGACGACGCCCTTGAATTTCAGGCCCACGAAGCCGGCGGCCAGGTTCTTCTCCTCCGCGAGCTCCACCTTCTGGACCAGCCGGTTGAACTCCTGCGGATTCACGCCACCCCCCTGCTGGCTGACAGCCTCGACCCGGGCCGTCAACGCGTCGATCTGCGCCTTGAGCGCCTCGATCTGCTTGAGCAGTTCGGCGTTGGTCTGGGCATGGGCGCCCAGGGCGGGCAAGGCGGCGGCTAGCGCCACGGCAAGCATCTTGGTCTTGTGGTTCATGGTTTCTCCTGGATAAATCGGTACTTGCTTCAGGTGGCGATGCGCAGTGCGGCGGCCATCTCCCGCGCCCGGCGCTTCTCGGCGCGGGCCAGCCAGATGCTGGCGAACAGCACTCCGATGCTGACGACCAGCACCGTCAGCGTCGCCACCACATTGACGGTCGGGTTCAGCCCCAGCCGGGCGCGACTGAAGATGGTAATCGGCAGCGTGGTGGACCCGGGGCCGGACAGGAAGGCCGACAACACCACATCGTCCAGTGACAGCGTGAAGGTCAGCAGCCAGGCCGACATCAGCGCCTGCGAGATCATCGGCAGCGTGATCAGGAAGAACACCTGCCAGGGCTTGGCGCCCAGGTCGAGGCCGGCCTCCTCCAACTGCGGATTCATTTCCTGGAGTCGGGAACTCACGACCACCGTGGCGTAGGCCATGCCGAGCAGCGTGTGGCCCAGCCAGATCGTCAGCATGCCGCGATCCGGGTAGCCGGTCGCACGCTGCACCGACACCAGCATCAGCAGCAACGACAGGCCGATGATGACCTCTGGCATGACCAGCGGCGAGTTCACCATGCCGGTCAGCAGCGTGCGGCCCGGAAAGCGCTTGAAGCGCGTGATCGCGACCGCCGCAAAGGTGCCCAGCACCACCGACGCGGTCGCCGTCAACAGGGCCACCTTGAGCGACAGCACGAAGCCCTCGATGATCGGGACGTCCCGCAGCAGTTCCCCGTACCACTTCAGCGAGAAGCCGGTCCAGGTCGTCACCAGCGGGCTCTCGTTGAAGCTCAGCGTGATCAGCGTCACGATGGGCAGGTAGAGGAAGCCGAAGCCGACGAGCAGCCAGACCCCGGACGTGATCTCCCCGGCGCGGTTCCTCATGCCCGCGCTCCCTGCGTCGCTTCCGCCTGGAACTTGTTGAAGAGCGCCAGCGGCACGATGATCAACAGCACCATGATCACAGCGACGCTGGCCGCCATCGGCCAGTCGTTGTTCGAGAAGAACTCATCCCACAGGACCCGCCCGATCATCAGCGTGCCGGGACCGCCAAGCAATTCCGGTATGACGAACTCGCCGACGCAGGGGATGAACACCAGCAGCGCGCCGGCGATGATGCCTCCCCGGGACAGCGGAACCGTGATGCGCCAGAACGCCTGCCAGGGCGTGGCACCGAGGTCGCGCGCCGCCTCGAGCAGGCGCAGGTCCATCTTGACCAGATTCGCATACAGCGGCAGCACCATGAACGGCAGGTAGGTGTACACCATCCCCAGCGTCAACGAGAAGGGGGTGTTCATCATCTTGACCGGGGCCGCAATCATCCCGGCGGCGATCGCCAGGTTGTTGAACACGCCGTTGTCCGCCAGCAGCATCTTCCAGGCATACACGCGCAGCAGGAAGGAAGTCCAGAACGGCAGCATCAGCAGCATCAGCAGCCCTGGGCGGATGTCGGTCCGGCTGCGCGCCAGGAAATAGGCGAACGGATAACCGAAGGCCAGGCAGATCAGCGTCGTCAGGCCGGCAAATCCGACGGACGACAGGTAGGCCCGCAGGTAGAGATCGTCCTCGAACAGGATGGTCAGGTAGTTCGTGAACTTCAGCTGCATCTTCAGCAGGCCGTCGCTCCAGGTCACCAGGTCGGCGAACCGGACGCCGTCGACCTCCGAGATGCTGATCTTGAACACCACCAGGAAGGGCATCGCGAACACCAGCAGCAGGAACACCATCGGCACACCGATGACGAAGCGCCGCCCGAAGCGCGCGATCAGGGCTTCGAGCATTCCGTGCCGGGCGCTTACGTGCATGCTGGTTGGCCCGTCCGGCTACTGGGTCAGCACCACGACGTCACTGCCCCACCACCACACATGCACGCTGGCGCCATTGGCCAGCCGCGCCTCGTCGTGGCGCGCATCGTTGGCCTTGGTAACCTTGACGACGGCGCCGGACTGCAGCACCACGTGGTAGATCGTCTGGTCGCCAAGATAGGCCAGATCCCGGATGGTCCCGCGTGCGCAGTTGAAGCCGACCTCGACCGGGTTGTCGTAGTCCTGCGGCCCTGGCGGCTCTTCCTGGATGCCGATCTTCTCGGGCCGGATCGCGACATGCACCTCCATGTCCGGCGTCCCGGTGATGCCGTGGCTGACATAGTGCCGGCACTCCGGGGAGTCGATGATGACGTGGTCGGCCTCGTCCTCGGTGACGCGGCCCTTGAACAGGTTCACGCTGCCGATGAAGTCGGCCACGAACATGCAGTTGGGCGTCTCGTAGATGTCGCCCGGGCGGCCCACCTGCAGGATCTGGCCCTCGCTCATGATCCCGATCCGCGAGGCCATCGTCATTGCCTCCTCCTGGTCGTGCGTCACCATGACGCAGGTCACGCCGACCTGGTGGATGATGTCCACGACCTCCAGCTGGGTGCGTTCCCGGAGCTTCTTGTCCAGCGCCCCCAGCGGCTCATCCAGCAGCAGTAGCTTGGGACGCTTGACCAGGCTGCGGGCCAGCGCCACCCGCTGCTGCTGCCCGCCCGAGAGCTGGTGCGGCTTGCGCTTGCCGTAGGGTGTCAGCTGGACCATCGCCAGCATCTTCTCGACGCGCTGCGCAATCTCGTCCTTCGGCAGTCCATCGCGGCGCAGCCCGAAGGCGATGTTGTCCCAGACGCTCAGGTGCGGGAACAGCGCATAACTCTGGAACATCATGTTCACCGGGCGCTCGTTCGGCGGCAGCCGGACCAGGTCCTGCCCTTCCAGCAGGATCTGGCCGGAAGTCGGCTGCTCGAAGCCGCCCAGCATGCGCAGCAGCGTCGACTTGCCGCAGCCGGACGAGCCCAGCAGCGCGAAGATCTCTCCCTTCGCGATGTCCAGGGAGACCCCGTTCACCGCGACCGCATCGCCGAACTTCTTGACGACTGCGCTCAGACGCAGGAACGGCGTGCCGGACGCCTGCGCCGCCGCGCTCGAAGGTGCTGCCGCCACGGTCTAACGCCCGGTCTTGAAGGCGGTGAACACCCGGGTCTGGAGCCGGCGGGTATCGTTGGTCATGGATTTGGGCGGGACCATCGTGGCCAGCTGGGCCGGCGTCGGGAACACCGCCGGATTGTTCGCCACCTCCGGCACGACGAACTTGCGCGCCTCCTTGTTCGGGTTCGCGTAGAGAACCTGGTTCGACAGCGAGGCATGCACCTCCGGCCGCAGGATGTAGTTGATGAACAGGTGCGCGTTGTTCGGGCGCGGTGCGTCTGCCGGGATCGCCATCGTGTCGAAGAACAGCAGACCGCCCTTCTTCGGCACCAGCGCTTCGATCTTCTGGCCGGACTTGGTGTCGATCGCACGCTGGCGCGCGATCGAGATGTCGCCCGACCAGCCCAGCGCCACGCAGATCGAGCCGTTCACCATGTCGTTGATGTAGCCCGACGAGCTGAACAGCGTGATGTACGGGCGGATGGACTTCAGCAGCGTGGCCGCCTCGTTGTAGTCGGCGGAGTTGCTGCTGTGCGGATCCTTGCCCAGGTACTGCAGGGCGGGTGGGAGGATCTCCGAGCCGGCGTCCAGCATGCTGACGCCGCAGGACTTCAGCTTGCTGACGTACTTGGTATTGAAGACGAGCTCCCAGACGTTGTCCGGCATCGGCTCACTGCCCAGCGCCGCCTTGACCTTGTCGACATTGATGCCGATCGTCGTGTAGCCCCACAGCCAGGTCACCAGATACTGGTTGCCGGGATCCAGCTTGGCGATCTGGGCCTGGATGTCCGGATCCATGTTCTTCAGGTTGGGCAGCTTGGACTTGTCCAGCTTGGCCAGCAGACCACCGGCCATCTGGATCGCCGCCCAGTGCGACGAGGGCACCACGATGTCATAGCCCGTCTTGCCCGCCACGAGCTTGGCATGCAGGATCTCGTTGCTGTCGAAGTTGTCGTAGCGGACCTTGATGCCGGTTTCCTTCTCGAAATTCTTGATTACGTCCGGCCCGATGTAGTCCGACCAGTTGTAGATGTTGAGTACCTTCTCTTCCTGCTGCGCGTGCGCGCCGGCCGACAGGCCGAGACAGAGTGCGGCACTGCACAACCCTGCGATGAACCTCCCCATGCCCCGCCGACCGAAAACAGTACCCATGTGTTTGCTCCTGATGCAGTAATGAAGAACCCAGCGATTTCGCAATACTAGCGCATGGCCTCAGGCCAGCCACCCGTTTCGATGCGCATCCTGCAGCGTCAGATCAAGGCAACGGACGATCAGCGCCATCATCTCGTCCACCTGGCTCTCGCGCATCGTCAACGGGGGCGCGATGATCATCCGGTCCCCGACGGCCCGCATGATCAGGCCGTTGCGGAAACAATGCCCGCGGCACACCATGCCGACCGCCAGCGACGGGTCGAAAGCCTGGCGCGTCGCCGGGTTCCGGACCAGCACCAGGCCGCCCACGTAGCCGCAAGTCTCCGCGTCCACCACCAGCGGATGCGCATTCAATTCCGCGAAGCGTTTAGCAAGATACGGGCCAGTGACGGTCCGGACCCGCTCCGGCAAACCCTCGCGCGCCATCAGATCCAGGTTGGCCAGACCGACCGCACACGCCACCGGGTGCCCGCTGTAGGTGTAGCCGTGGTTGAACTCGCCGCCCTGCTCGATCAGTACCCGGGCCACCCGGTCGCCGACCAGCACGCCGCCCAGCGGTATGTAGCCGCTGGTGACCGCCTTCGCGAAAGTCACCAGATCCGGCCGGTAGCCGAACTTCTCGTAGGCGAACCAGTGGCCCAGCCGGCCAAAGGCGCAGATCACCTCGTCGCTGATCAGCAGGATGCCGTACTTGTCCACGATGCGCTGGATCTCCGGCCAGTAGGTGTCCGGCGGGATGATCACGCCCCCGGCGCCCTGCACCGGCTCGGCGATGAAGGCCGCGACCCGCTCCGGACCGAGGGCCAGGATCTTCTCCTCCAGCCACCCGGCGGCCCGGATGCCGAACGCGTCGCGGGTCTCGCCCGGCTGCTCCGCCTCCAGAAAATAGGGCTGCCCGATGTGCGTGATGTCCGGGATCGGCAGGTCGCCCTGTGCGTGCATGTCGCCCATGCCGCCGAGCGAGGCCGCGCCCATCGTGCTGCCGTGGTAGGCGTTGCGCCGGCTGATGATCACCTTGCGCTGGGGCTGCCCGAGCAGGTCCCAGTAGCGGCGCACCATGCGGATGTTGGAGTCGTTGCTCTCGCTGCCGCTGGAGGAATAGAACACATGCTGGAACCGGCGGTCCCCCGCGGCGGGTGCCAGCTCCGCCAGGCGGCTGGCCAGTTGCACCGCCGGCACATTGGTGGTCTGGAAGAAGCTGTTGTAGAACGGCAGCGTCATCATCTGGCTGTGGGCGGCATCGGCCAGCTCCCGGCGGCCGTAGCCGGCGTTGACGCACCACAGGCCGCTCATCGCATCCAGCAGGCGATGGCCTTCGGAGTCCCAGATGTAGATGTCCTCGGCCCGGGTGATCACCCGGGATCCCCGGGCGGCCAGGTCCTTGAAATTGGTGAACGGGTGGAGGAAATGCGCGCTGTCCAGTTGCTGGATCAGCCGGGTGTCGACGGTGGTGGACATGGTCGGGCTTTCAGGAGGCATGCGGGTTGGAGGATCAGACGTGCAGCAGCAGGTGCTCCCGCTCCCAGGGCGAGATGACCTTCATGAATTCGTCGAACTCCAGCTCCTTGATCTCGGTGTAGACGGTGATGAACTCGCGGCCCAGCACGTCGTGCAGGTCGGTCTCGCGCCGCAGCCACTCCAGCGCGTCGCCCAGGCTGCGGGGCAGCGAGTACGGAGACAGGTAGGCGTCGCCCTTCATCTCCGGCTTGGGCTTGATCCGGTTCTTCAGGCCAAGGTAGCCGCAGGCCAGCGTCATGGCCAGCGCGACATAGGGGTTGGCGTCGGCGCCGATGACGCGGTTCTCGACGCGCCGCGCCTGCGGCGAGGAGATCGGCGAGCGAATGCCCACGGTCCGGTTGTCGTAGCCCCATTCGATGTTGATCGGCGCGGCGGTATTGCGGGAGAGCCGGCGGTAGCTGTTCACATACGGTGCGACCAGCCCCATCGCGGCCGGGATGTAGCGCTGCAGGCCACCGATGTAGTGCATGAACGCATCTGACGGAGTGCCGTCCGGGTTCGAGAAGATGTTCTGGCCGCTGGCGATGTCCACCAGGCTCTGGTGGACATGCATCGCGCTGCCGGGCTCGCCCTCGATCGGCTTGGCCATGAAGGTGGCGTACATGTCGTGGCGCAGCGCCGCCTCGCGCACCGTGCGCTTGAACAGGAACACCTCGTCCGCCAGGCCCAGCGGCTGGGCATGGAAGAAGTTGATCTCCATCTGGCCGGCGCCGACCTCATGGATCAGCGTGTCGACGTTGAGCTCCATCTTGTCGCTGTAGTCGTAGATCTCCTCGAACAGCGGGTCGAACTCGTTGACCGCATCGATGCTGTAGGCCTGCCGCGAGGTCTCGGCCCGCCCGCTGCGCCCCACCGGCGGGCGCAGCAGCGTGTTCGGATCGGTGTTGCGCGCGGTCAGGTAGAACTCCAGCTCCGGCGCGACGATCGGCTGCAGGCCCTCCGCCGCATAGAGGTCGCAGACCCGGCGCAGCACGCTGCGCGGGGCAAAGGGCACCAGCCGGCCCTCATGGTCGAAGCAGTCGTGGATCACCTGCGCCGTCGGATCGGTGGCCCAGGGCACGATGCGCACCGTCGACGGGTCGGGGCGCAACTGCATGTCGCGGTCCGTCGGGTCGATCACGTCATAGTAGGGGCCGCTTTCCGGGAACTCCCCGGTCACGCCCATCGCGACGATGGCCTGCGGCAGGCGCATGCCACGGTCCTCGGTGAACTTGCCGCGGGGCAGGATCTTGCCGCGCGCCACACCGGTGAGGTCGGGCACCAGGCATTCCACCTCGGTCACCCGGCGTTCGTTGAGCCATTGCTCCAGTTCGTTGAAATTCATTGCGCGTTCCTCAGACAGATTGCTTTTCCTGAACCCGGCGCCGGTAGGTGCGGCAGGCCTGGCCAAAGGCGGCGAACATCGCCGCATACAGCGGATGCTCGGTGCAGCGCCATTCGGGGTGCCATTGCACCGCATAGGCGAAGCCGGGGGCCCCCTCGACACCGAGGGCCTCGACCAGCCCGTCCGGCGCGTGTCCCAGCGCACGCAAGCCCCGGGCCAGCCGGTGCACGCCCTGGCCATGCAGCGAGTTCACCCAGGCCTTGGGCCCACCGGCCCAGCGCTCGAACACCGAGCCCGGAGCAAAGCGCACCGGATGCCGCAGCGCGTACTGCTCCTCCAGCGGCCGGTCCAGGGGTTCGCGGTGGTCCTCCAGGCCCGCCACCGCATGCACGCGCTGGTGCAGCGAGCCGCCCAGCGCCACATTGATCTCCTGGAAGCCGCGGCAGATGCCCAGCAACGGCACGCCGCCAGCCACGCAGGCGCGGATCAGCGGCAGCGTCAGGGCATCCCGCTGCGGATCCAGCGGCAGGGCGGCATCCGCGACGGGCTCATCAAAATGGGACGGATGCACGTTGGACGGCGACCCGGTCAGCAGCACGCCGTCGACACGCGCCAGCAGGTCCGGAATCCGGGCGGGTGCTGCCAGCGGGAAGGCCACCGCCTGCGCACCGGCCGCGTCGCGCAGCGCCTCGGCGTACTTGTCGCCCAGGACCGTGAAGGGCACCGGCTGCCCGTCCTCGCCCAGGACCCGGTGGTCCAGCGGCACCCAGACCAGGCTCATCGGCAGGCCTCCGGGTGGTGGGTCGCGGCCCGAAACGGTGTACGGCGCAGCGCTGCGCCTCGGCGCGCCAGGCAGGGGACGTTCATCATCATGGTTCTCATCAGGTGGCATTCTGCGCGCAAATCCCGCGGCGGCCGGCGCACCCGGTCGCACGCCGGATCGGCCGCCCTACCAGGTGTCGCGCAGGCGCTCCCAGGCCATGGCCAGCGCCAGCGCCGGCGTCCGGAACCGGCTGCCGCCCGGAAAGCGGCGGTGCCGCAGCCGGGCGAACACATCCAGCCGGTCGGACTGACCCCGGACCGCCTCCGCCACCAGACGCCCCGCCAGACCGGTCAGCGCCACGCCATGGCCGCTGAAGCCCTGCAGGTAGAAGACATTCGGGGCCACCCGGCCGAAGTCCGGTGCCCGGTTCATGCTGATGTCGACGAAGCCGCCCCACAGGTAGGCGACGGGCGCCGACGCCAGTTCGGGGAAGATGGCGGCCATGCGCTGGCGCATCGTCTCCCCCAGCTGCCGGGGGGTCCTGGTGGTGTAGCTGACCCGGCCGCCGAACAGCATGCGCCGGTCGGCGCTGAAGCGGAAGTAGTCCAGCACGAAGTTGTTGTCGCAGACCGCCGCCCCGGACGGGATCAGGCGCTCGCACAGCGACTCCGGCAGCGGATCGGTCGCGATGATGTAGGTGCCGACCGGCATGATCCGGGCGCGGATCTCGGGGGCCACCGCCGGACCGTGCTCGGCCAGCGTGCAGTTGCCCGCCAGTACGGCGAAGTCCGCCTGCACGGCCCCCTGGGCCGTGCGGGCGACCACCGTCGCACCGCGCTGCAGGCCGGTCACCGGGGAATGCTCGTAGATCCGTACGCCCAGCGCCCGCGCCGCGCGCGCCAGACCCAGCCCGTACTTGAGCGGGTGCAGATGGCCGGACACCGACTCATAGGCCGCCGCGCAATAGCGCCCGCTGCGGATGTAGCGCGCCACATCTGCGCCTTGCACGAAATCGGTCTGCAGGCCGTGATCGCGCCGGCTGGTCTCCAGTTCCACCTGCAGCTGACGGGCCTTGTGCGGTGCGTCGGCCACATACAGGTAGCCGCGCGTGCGCTCGCAGTCGATGTCGAACGCAGCGATGCGCTCGTCGATCAGCCGGATCGCCTCCAGCGACATGCCCCAGATCCGGCTGGCGTCCTCCCGCCCCAGCTGGGACCGCGGCACCCCCTGCCCGCTCGCGATGCCGACGATCGCCTGGCCGCCATTGCGCCCGGAGGCGCCGGCACAGACCCGCTCGGCCTCCAGCACGACAACGCTGCGCCCGTGTTGCGCGAGCTCGATCGCGGCCGACAGTCCGGCGAATCCGCCGCCGACCACGACGACGTCGGCCTGGACCGTGCCCTGCAGCCGGGGCGCGTCCGGCGGACGCTGCACGCTGGCCTCGTAGTAGCTGTGCTGGTTGAGCTGGGTGTCCGATCCCAGGATCGACGTGTTCCACAGGCGCATGGCCACCTCAGCCTGCCGCGGCCAGCAGCGCGGCGACCCGCCCGCTCAGGTAGGTCCAGACGAATGCGGCCGCGGCCTGGCTGGTCAGCTCTGCGTGGTCATACGCCGGAGCCACCTCGACACAGTCCATGCCGATCCACTGCAGCGGCGCCAGCTCTTCCAGCAGCGTCATGACCTGCGAGCTGGTCATGCCGCCGGGTTCTGGCGTACCGGTACCCGGCGCAAACGCCGGGTCCAGGCAGTCGATGTCCAGCGTGAGGTAGCAGGGGTGCGGGCCGATGCGCTCGCGGATCCGGGCAACGACGCCCTGCAGGCCGTCGCCGTCCTTGCCGCGCAGGTCCCGCGCGGTGAAGATCAGGCCCCCCTGGTCGCGGACGTACTCGCGGGCCACGCGCTCGCCGGACGATCGCAGGCCGATCTGCACCGTGCGGGCCGGCTCGACCAGCCCCTCTTCCAGGGCCTCGCGGGTCCAGGTGCCGTGGCCGGAAGGCTCGGTGAAATGGTCCGCCCAGGTGTCGCAATGGGCGTCGAAGTGCACCAGGGCCAGCGGCCCGTGCCGGCGGCTTGCGGCACGCAGCAGCGCCAGCGTGATCGAGTGGTCCCCGCCCAGTGCCACGCAATGGTGGGCCTGCATCAGCGCGCCGGCCTGCTCCTCGATCTGGCGGCGAACCTGCGCCACGCCGCCGGTGTTGCCGATCCGCAGGTCCCGCGCATCGCCCAGATGGCCCAGCGGGGACACCTGGAAATGCGGATGGATGCCATCGCACAGCATCAGGCTGGCGCGCCGGATCTCCGACGGCCCGAAGCGGGCGCCGGGGCGGTGGGTCACCGCGCCGTCGAAGGGCACGCCGAAGATCGCGAATGGCTGGTCGGACAGCGCCGGCGCGCCCAGGAAATGGTTGCCGTTCATCGCGTATGCAAACTCGCCCATGGCCATGATCAAGGTTCTCCTGTGGATGGTCGCAAGGGTAGCCGAAGCCTGGCCGACAATCGGGCCCCATCGCGCCGCCCTGCAACCGTCCCCCGGTACTGCTGTGCGGCCTTCCCTGCATGATGAACCCTTCCACCCAGAGACTTTTCGCCTACGCCTGCCTGGCGGCCAGCATGTCGCTGACCGGCAGCTACGTGGCGCTGTCCAAGCCGCTCGTCGCCGCGCTGCCGGTGTTC
Source organism: Rhodoferax sp. (assembly GCA_016790475.1). Taxonomy (GTDB): domain Bacteria; phylum Pseudomonadota; class Gammaproteobacteria; order Burkholderiales; family Burkholderiaceae_C; genus CAISIP01. The sequence continues at coordinate 26,077 of JAEUOX010000157.1, forward strand.
CTGCTCGCCTGGATGCGCTTCGGCATCGCCGCCATCGCGATGCTGCCCTGGCTGCGCAAGCCGCCGGACGAAGCTCCGATGACCGCGCGCACCCGCGTGCTGCTGTTCCTGGAGTCCTTCCTCGGCAACTTCCTGTTCTCGATCTGCATGCTGTTCGGCGTCAGCATGACCACGGCGGTATCGGCCGGCGTGGTCATGGCCAGCATTCCGGCAGTCATCGCGCTGATGAGCTGGGCCTTCCTGCGGGAGCGGATCGGCGCCCGGATGTGGGCGGCGGCCGGTTGCGCGGTGCTGGGCCTGGCCCTGCTGGCATTCACGCGGGCCGGCCCGGCCGCGAGCGGCCCGGCCGCGAGCGGCCCGGCGGATGGCGGCACCCCCTGGCTGGGCAACCTGCTGGTCTTCTGCGCCGTCCTGTGCGAGGGGTTCTATGCGGTGATCGGCAAGAAGCTCACCGGCAGCCTGACGCCGCGGCGCATCTCCGCACTGATCAACCTGTGGGGATTCACGCTGATGACACCGTTCGGCCTGTACTACGCGATCGACTTCGACTTCAGGTCGGTCACCGCGCCGACCTGGCTGCTGCTGGTGTTCTACGCGCTGGCGGCCAGCATGGGTACGGTCTGGCTCTGGATGACGGGCGCCCGGCATCTACCTGCGGCGCAGGGTGGCATCTTCACGGTGATGTTACCGATCTCGGCGGCGCTGGTCGGGGTGCTGGCACTTGGCGAGACGCTCAGCGCGCTGCAGATGCTGGCCTTCGCGGTCGCCCTGCTGGGCATCGTGCTGACCTGGAACCACCGTCCGGCCCCCTGACCCGGCGCTGCGCGGAACTCAGCGCCCGATGCCCCAGCAGAACGGGTCGTCCGCGTCCAGGTGCAGGCGCAGGTCCGCCACCACATGGGCCCGCCCCCGGATCGTGGGCAGCACCTGGCCGTCCACACGCCTGTACACCGCCTCGAACACGCTGCCCAGCACGCTTTCCTGGCGCCACACCGTCCCCTCGGGCAGATCGCCGTCCGCGGCAAGGCAGGCCAACTTCGCACTGGTGCCGGTGCCGCAGGGCGAGCGGTCGTAGGCGCCGCCCGGGCACAGCACGAAGTTGCGTCCGCTGTTGCGCGGATCCTGCGCAGGGCCGACGAGCTCGATGTGGTCGATCTCTGCGCCGTTCGCACCCCGGATGCCTTGCGCCTCCAGCTGCCGCCGGATGGCCTGGGCGTACTCCGTCAGCGCGCCGACCGCCTCCACCTGCAGCGGCGGCTGGCCCGGGCCGCTGCACAGAAAGAACCAGGTGCCCCCCCACGCCACATCGCCCTGCACCGGGCCGTGGCCGGGCACCTCCAGCGCCACACCGGTGCGGTGCCGGTAGGCCGGCACGTTCGCCACCGACACCCGGCCACCACCATGCAGCTCCGCCTCCACCGTCCCCACCGGGGTGTCGATCCGGTGCACGCCGGGCCGGATCCGCCCCAGGTGCTCCAGCGTGGCGATCAGGCCGATGGTCCCATGGCCGCACATGCCGAGGTAACCGACGTTGTTGAAGAAGACGACCGAGGCGAGCGAATCCGCCTGCCGGGGCGGCAGCAGCAGG
>JAEUOX010000184.1 GCA_016790475.1 Rhodoferax sp.
ACCCCGGATGCCTTGCGCCTCCAGCTGCCGCCGGATGGCCTGGGCGTACTCCGTCAGCGCGCCGACCGCCTCCACCTGCAGCGGCGGCTGGCCCGGGCCGCTGCACAGAAAGAACCAGTTGCCCCCCCACGCCACATCGCCCTGCACCGGGCCGTGGCCGGGCACCTCCAGCGCCACACCGGTGCGGTGCCGGTAGGCCGGCACGTTTGCCACCGACACCCGGCCACCACCATGCAGCTCCGCCTCCACCGTCCCCACCGGGGTGTCGATCCGGTGCACGCCGGGCCGGATCCGCCCCAGGTGCTCGAGCGTGGCGATCAGGCCGATGGTCCCATGGCCGCACATGCCGAGGTAACCGACGTTGTTGAAGAAGACGACCGAGGCGAGCGAATCCGCCTGCCGGGGCGGCAGCAGCAGGGCACCCACGACGACATCGTTCCCGCGGGGCTCACAGACGGTGGCGCGCCGGAACGCGTCGTGGCGATCCCGCAGCTGCCGGACGACGTCGGTCAGCGGCAGCTGCGCCAGATCCGGGAACCCGGAGAGGACGACGCGCGTGGGCTCGCCGCCGGTATGGGAGTCCACGCAGGTGATGGCTTCCATGGCGAGGCTCAGGCGAGGCGGGTCGCGCCCAGGACGACGCCATCACCGTCGGCATACAGCCAGTCACCAGGGCGCACCCAGCTCCCCTGGATCAGCACCGGGACCTCCCGCTGGCCTTCGTTGCGCTTGTTCGGCGGCATCGGGCAGCTGGCCAGTGCGAGGAAGCCGGTGGGCAACACGGCGAGCTCCGCCACGTCACGCACGCAGCCGTTGACGAGCACGCCAGCCCAGCCATTGCGCGCAGCGGCCGCACCCAGGTTGCCGCCCACCAGGGCCCGCCGCAGCGAGGCACCCCCATCAACGACCAGCACCCGGCCAAGCCCGGGGGTGTCGAGCTCCGCCTTGACCAGCACGTTGTCCTCGAAGCAGCGCACCGTCACGACCTGACCGTGGAACCGGGTGGCCCCTCCGAAATGGCGGAACACCGGCGGCAACACGCGGAACGCGCCGCTGGAATCGGATTGGTGGACATCGCAGAGATCACAGGTGGCAATCACGTCGGACATGGCGGTGGGAGCCTTTCGGAAACGCGGAAAAATGAATCGACGCGGGATGTTAACGCCGCCTCCTGCGGGACTGCGTGAAGCTGCCATGTCCGCAGGGCGCCGCCAGGGCGGCCGCAAGGCGGCAAATCACCGTGCGCAGGCCCACGAAAAAAACAACATCCGAGAGCGAAAAACCGCAGTTTTCGCTTGGAAACACGATTTTTCTCCAGTAGCATCCGCACTGCCAGAGGAGAAGCCGTTCTTCGCTGGTGATCAATCAACTTCCCAGAAGGACAATTCAATCATGGCAACTGCAAAGAAAGCCCCGGCCAAGAAGGCCCCCGCCAAGAAAGCGGCACCTGCCAAGAAGGCTGCTCCGGCCACCAAGGTAGCGGCCAAGAAGGCAGCTCCGGCCAAGAAGGCCGCCGCGCCCGCCAAGAAGGCAGCCCCCGCGAAGAAGGCCGCTCCGGCCAAGAAGGCGGCTCCTGCCAAGAAGGCCCCCGCGAAGAAGCGTGCCGTCAACGCCGCCTTCATGAAGGCCCTGACGCCCAGCGCCGCGCTGGCCGCGGTCGTCGGCAACAGCCCGCTACCCCGCACCGAGGTGGTCAGCAAGCTGTGGACCTACATCAAGAAGAACAAGCTCCAGGACGCCGTCAACAAGCGCATGATCAACGCCGACGCCAAGCTCAAGGAAGTGTTCGGCAAGGTGCAGGTCTCGATGTTCGAGATGGCCGGCCTGATCGGCAAGCACCTCAAGTAAGCCCTGCCCTGCAGAGCGACAAAGCCGGCGCAAGCCGGCTTTTTTTCGTCCTCGCGCTGGGGAGCGCCCGCGCTGTTCAGCCCGCGCGCTTGAGGGCCGCCTCGGTGATCGACGACAGGGTCTGCCGCGTCGTGATCACCTCCGGATCCAGCATGACCTCGATCAGCGTGCCCTGCTCGCGCGACAGCGCGGCCAGCAGCTGTGCCTCGAACTCCTCGGTGCGGGTGATGCGCGCACCGGCATAACCGTAGGCCTGCGCCAGCGCGACGAAATCCGGGTTGCGCAGTTCCGTCCCGATCCGGCGCTGCGGGTACTCGCGCTCCTGATGCATCCGGATCGTGCCGAACATGCCGTTGTTCAGCAGCACGATGATGGTCCGGGCGCCGTACTGCGCTGCCGTCGCGAGCTCTTGACCGTTCATCAGGAAGTCGCCATCGCCGGCCATCGTCAGCGCGAGCCGGCCGGTCGTGATCGCGGCGGCAATGCCTGCTGGAACGCCGTAGCCCATCGTGCCGGAGGTCGGGGCCAGCTGGGTCTTGCAGCCCTTGGCCAGACCATGGTGCAGGAAGAAGCGGTGCACCCAGCTGGCGAAATTGCCGGCACCGTTCGTCAGGACCGCGTCGGCAGGCAGATGCTTCTGCAGCAGCGCAACGATCGCCGGCATGTCGATCGCCCCGGGGAGGGGCTGCGGCTGCAGGTTCGCGAGGAAATCCGCATGGCAGTCGCCTGTCCAGGCTTCCCAGGGCAGCGAGGGTGGCGCGGACAGCACTTCCAGCGAGCGGGCTGCAGCATTCATCGTGGCCAGGATCGCGAGATCGGCCTGGTAGACCCGGTTCAGCTCCTCGGCACTGGCATGGATGTGCACCAGCTTCTGCGCCGGCCGGGGGGCCCGCAGCAGCGTGTAGCCGCCGGTCGTCATCTCCCCCAGCCGGGGCCCGATCGCGATCACCAGATCGCTGTCCTGGATGCGCCGTGCCAGCCGCGGGTTGATGCCGATTCCCACGTCGCCGGCATACAACCGATGGTGGTTGTCGAAGGTGTCCTGGAAGCGGAACGCATTGCCCACCGGCAGGCACCAGTTCTCCGCGAAGCGCTCCAGCGCCTGGGCGGCCTGGACGGTCCAGCCGCCGCCACCGGCGATCACGAATGGCCGTCGGGCCTCCAGAAGCAGCGTACGCAAGGTGCGCAGGGCGCCCGGGTCGCTCCAGGCCTGCACCGGCTCCACACGGGCCAGCGCCTGCGGGGGTGCCGTGTCTCCAGGCCCCGCAGCGACAGGCGCCGCCAGCATGTCCTCCGGCAGCACCAGCACCACCGGCCCCGGGCGGCCGTTCATCGCCGTCGCGAAGGCACGCGCCACATACTCCGGGATGCGCGCCACATCATCGATGCGCTCGACCCGCTTGGCCATGCCGCGCGTGCTGGGGCCGAAGAAGCTGCCGTAGTCGAGCTCCTGGAACGCCTCGCGATCGCGCGTGTCGCTGGCCACGTCACCGACGAACAGCACCATCGGCGTGGAATCCTGGAAGGCGGTGTGCACACCCACCGACGCGTTGGTGGCCCCCGGCCCCCGGGTCACGAAGCACACGCCCGGGCGCCCGGTCAGGCGGGCATGCGCATCGGCCATGAAGGCCGCGCCGCCCTCCTGGCGGTTGATCACGAAGCGGATCCGGTCGGCATGCCGGTGAAAGCCGTCCAGCACGGCCAGGAAACTTTCGCCCGGTACGCCGAAGGCATGGGTGACCCCCTGCGCCACCAGACACTCGACCAGCAGGTGGCCCCCGATACGTTGCGTCGTCATGTTCTTGTCCTGTTGCCCACACCCAGCGCCGCCCCCACGCTCAACAGCATGACCAGCGCCGCCCCGAAGAAGGTCGCACCATAGAGCCCTCGGTCCATCAGCAGGCCGAACAGCACCGGCGCAGCCGCAAAGCCGACATCCAGACCGGAATACACCATGCCGTAGACCCGGCCGGTCGCGCCCTTGGGCGTGGCCTTCTTGATCATCATGTCGCGGGAGGGCCCGCCGATGCCGATCGCAAACCCGGTGGCCGCCAGGACCACCATCGTGCCAAGGCCGCCCAGCCAGCCGGTGCCGCACAGGGCCAGCAGCGCGGCCGCGGTGCACATGCAGCTCGCCACCACCTTGTCGCTGGAGTGCATCCGGGCCGCCACCACGCCGCCGCCCAGCATGCCCAGCGCGCCGGACAGGCTGTAGGCCGTGAGGGTCATCGTCGCGGCCTCGAAGCTCACACCGTGCATCGCCTTCAGCAGCGACACCGCAAAGCTCTGCACCATCGCGAAGGTCATCGTCGACAGCAGGAAGAAGCCGAAGCACCACCAGACCACCGGCAGCTTCATGAAGGCCAGATCGTGACCGCGCGGGGCCTCGGCCGGGCGCGCCACCACGCTGGTCGCCAGGTGCCCGCGCCCCAGAAAGACCAGCAGCAGGATCAGCAGGTACAGCACCGCCGCGGCGCCGTAGGCGAAGCGCCAGCCCTGCAGGCTCGTCAGCGTCGCGAAGAACAGCGGCGCCGCCGCCCATCCGAGGTTGCCGGTGAGGCCGTGGGCACTGAAGGCATAGCCGAGCCGGGCCTGGGACACGCGCTGGTTCATGATCGTGAAATCCACCGGATGAAAGGGCGAGTTGCCCAGCCCCGCCAGCATCGCGACCGCCACCAGCATCGGGTAGCCGGTCGCCACCGAGGCCAGTGCGCAGGCGAGCGCAATGGTCGCCAGCGAGGCGAACAGCACCGGGCGCGCGCCCATGCGATCGACCAGGAAGCCCCCGGTGGCCTGACCGATGCCGGAAACCACGAAGAAGCTGGTCATCAGCAGCCCGAGTTCGGCATAGCTGAGTCCGAACTCCTTCATGAAAACCGGGAACATCAGCGGCAGCAGCAGATGCGAGAAGTGGGAACTGGCGTGGGCCAGCCCCACCAGGCCGATCACGACGGCATCTTGTCGCAGGGGCACCGGACGACCGGCCGCAGCCAGGCTTGCTGTGTTCATGGCTGGATGGTAATGCGCCCGTGACTCAGCGGATCTGCCAAGGATCGTCGGTGTTATCCCAGGTGAAGGGCGGGCCCAGCTTGAACACCCCGTTGAAGCGCACCGCGAGTGCGCCGTCGGCCGTCACCAGCCCCTGACCGAACAGCATGTTGCGGGTCGTTCGCAGCACCTGCGCCTCGCCCTGCACCCAGGCTCCGAGACGGGCCGGCTCCATGTAGTCGATGTGCAGGCTGATCGTCGGCAGGAACTGCCGAACCCCCTGGGGATCGTAGACATTGGCCAGCGGTACCAGCATGTCGCACAGGGTGGCCAGCATGCCGCCGTGGCAGATGCCCAGCGGGTTGGTATGCCGCGGCTCCACGCGGAAACCCAGCCAGACCCGCTCCGGCGTCCATTTGCCGTAGAGCGGCCCGTTGAACTGCAGGAATTCACCGGGAATCCGGGCGGGGCGGAAGCCCTCGGGAACATCTGGCGTCGTCGGCATCGGGCGCTTCGCGGAGGTGGGACAGGCCCGATGCTAACCGCTGGGTCGCCGGTAGCCTGTCACTCACGCGGCGGCTTGACCTCGACGTCCTCGACATCCTGCGCGGGGCCCCGCAGGCGCCCACCGGGGCCGGGGGACGGCGGCTCCCGGACGTCGCCCGGGCCCGGACGGAAGACCCGGCCGAAGCCGTCGCGCGGGTTGACGCGCAGAACGAAAGCGGCCACCGGTTGCCCGGTCAACCGGGCCCACAGGGCACGCAGCGCCCACAGCAGCAGGAACAGAAACGCCACGAAAAGGAGGCTGGCCGCGAACACCAGGCCCGCAGCCAGCAGGACGAGCTTGAACAGCCCATTGAAAATCGCTTGCATGCGCTATTTTGCGCCGCTCGCGTCAGTGCACGGTCCGACCGAAGCTGAACTCCCCCGGCGCGCGGATCGGGTCCACGTCCACCGGTATCACCGACTTCGGCGCGAACCGGCCCTCCAGCAGCAGCCGGGACAGCGGGTTCTCGATCCGCTGCTGGATCGCCCGCTTCAGCGGACGCGCGCCAAACACCGGGTCGAAACCAACCTTGGCCAGTTCCGCCAGGGCGGCGGGCGAGACCTGCAGTTCCAGGTCCAGATGGGCCAGCCGCTCCTGCAGCACCCGGATCTGGATCGCCGCGATCGCCTCGATGTGCTTCGCATCCAGCCCGTGGAAGACGACCGTCTCGTCGATCCGGTTCAGGAACTCCGGCCGGAAGGAGTTCTTCAGCTCCGCGGTAACCGCGTCCTTGATGTCCTCGCTGTCCCGGCCCACCATGCTCTGGATGATCGGCGAACCGATGTTGCTGGTCATCACGATCACGGTGTTCTTGAAGTCGACCGTGCGGCCCTGTCCGTCCGTCAGGCGCCCGTCGTCCAGCACCTGCAGCAGCACGTTGAAGACATCCGGATGGGCCTTCTCGATCTCGTCCAGCAGCAGCACGCTGTAGGGCTTGCGGCGCACCGCCTCGGTCAGGTAGCCGCCCTCCTCGTAGCCCACATAGCCGGGCGGCGCACCGATCAGCCGTGCGACGGAGTGCTTCTCCATGAACTCGCTCATGTCGACGCGGATCAGGTGCTCCTCGGAGTCGAACAGGAAACCGGCCAGCGCCTTGCACAGTTCGGTCTTGCCCACGCCGGTGGGGCCCAGGAACAGGAAGGAGCCGGTCGGGCGGTTCGGGTCACCGAGCCCGGCACGTGAACGCCGGATCGCGTTGGACACCGCGGCGATCGCCTCGGACTGCCCGACGACACGCCGGTGCAGGCGCTCCTCCATCTGCAGCAGCTTGTCCCGCTCGCCCTGCATCAGCTTGGACACCGGGATGCCGGTGGCGCGCGCGACCACCTCGGCGATCTCCTCGGCGCCGACCTGGGTGCGCAGCAGCCGCGGCGCGGTGCCCGGGCCCTTGCTGGCCTCCTTGGCCTGGGCGTCCTTCAGCTGCCGCTCCAGCTCCGGCAGCTTGCCGTACTGCAGCTCCGCGACCTTGTTGTAGTCGCCCTTGCGGGTGAGTTCCTCGATCTGCTGGCGCAGCCGGTCGATCGCCTCCCGGACCTGGGCGCTGCCCTGGGCCTGGGCCTTCTCGGCCTTCCAGATCTCCTCCATGTCGGCGATTTCCTTCTGCAGCTTCGCGATCTCCTCCTCGATCAGCTCGAAGCGTTTCTGCGAGGCCTCGTCCTTCTCGCGGCGCACCGACTCCCGCTCGATCTGCAGCTGGATCAGCCGGCGGTCCAGCTTGTCCATCACCTCCGGCTTGGAGTCGATCTCGATCTTGATCTTGGCCGCCGCCTCGTCGATCAGGTCGATCGCCTTGTCCGGCAGGAAGCGATCGGTGATGTAGCGGTGGCTCAGCTCGGCCGCCGCCACGATGGCCGGGTCGGTGATGTCGACGCCATGGTGCACCTCGTACTTCTCCTGCAGGCCACGCAGGATCGCGATGGTCGCCTCCACCGTCGGCTCGCCGACCAGGATCTTCTGGAAGCGCCGCTCCAGCGCGGCGTCCTTCTCGATGTACTTGCGGTATTCGTCCAGCGTGGTGGCACCGACGCAGTGCAGTTCACCGCGGGCCAGCGCCGGCTTCAGCATGTTGCCGGCGTCCATCGCGCCCTCGGCCTTGCCGGCACCGACCATGGTGTGGAGCTCGTCGATGAACACGACCGTCTGGCCCTCGTCCTTGGCCAGGTCCTTCAGCACGTTCTTCAGCCGCTCCTCGAATTCACCACGGAACTTGGCACCGGCCAGCAGGGCCGCCATGTCCAGCGACAGGACCCGCTTGCCCTTCAGCGACTCCGGGACCTCGCCGGCGACGATGCGCTGCGCCAGCCCTTCGACGATGGCGGTCTTGCCCACGCCCGGCTCGCCGATCAGCACCGGGTTGTTCTTGGTCCGGCGCTGCAGCACCTGGATCGCGCGGCGGATCTCGTCGTCACGACCGATGACCGGGTCCAGCTTGCCCAGCCGGGCGCGCTCGGTCAGGTCGATGCAGTACTTCTTCAGCGATTCGCGCTGGTCTTCGGCATCGGCGCTGTTGACAGCCTGCCCGCCGCGCACCGCATCGATGGCCGCCTCGAGCGATTTGCGTGTGAGGCCGTTCTCCTTCGCGATGCGGCCGATGTCCTGCTTGCTGTCGCACAGCGCCAGCAGGAACAGCTCGCTAGCCACGAACTGGTCGGAGCGCTTGATCGACTCCTTCTCGGCCGCCTGCAGCAGCGTGACGGTGTCGCGGCCGACCTGCACCTGGTCCTGCCCCTGCACCTGCGGGAGCTTCTTGACCGCCGCCTCGGCAGCGGCCAGCAGCCCGTTCACGTTGGCGCCGGCGCGCTGCAGCAGCGCCTTGGGGCCGTCGTCCTGGCGCAGCATGGCGACCAGCACATGGGCCGGTTCGATATAGGCGTGGTCCTGGGCCAGCGCCAGTGACTGGGCTTCGCCCAGGGCTTCCTGAAACTTGGTGGTGAGTTTGTCGATTCGCATGAGGGATCTCCGGGTTGTTCTGCACGTTGGGCGCCTGCGGGCGATTTCAAGCCCGCGGCGCCCGGCGCTGCAACCGGGCTGACTAGAATCAAACGCATGAACGTGCACCAGCTCTCGATCGCCTACGTCGCGGAGCAGGACCGCATCCTGGTGCGGGTCAACACGCTGCAGGGGCAGGAGCTGCGCTTCTGGTTCACGCGCCGCCTGACGCTCGGCCTGATGCCCTTGCTGGACCGTGCGGTGACGGACCATGTGGCACGCCAGGGCGGGCCGGCGACCTCCCATGTCGCTGCGATGGACGATCTGTCGCGCAAGGCCGTCGCGCAGTTCCAGCGCGAGGAGACACTGAAGTCGTCGGACTTCTCCACGCCCTACCGCACCCCCCCGCAGCCGGTGGCGCTGTTCGACAGCCCGCTGCTCGTGACCGAGATCAATCTGACCCCGCTGAGCAACGGGCAGTTGCGCCTGGGCTTTGCCGAGAAGCTCACCGACGGCCCGGCGCCGCGCAGCTTCCAGATGGGGCTCACCGACCCGCTGATCCATGCCTTCGTGCATCTGCTGGAGCGGGCATTGGCACAGTCCCAGTGGCGTGATGCGGCTGCGGCCGCCACCCCGGAGCGCAAGGACGGGCCGCCAGGGCCGGAGCGCCCGGCCTACCTGAACTGAGCGTCAGGCGCGCGCGACGCCCAGCAGGCGGTCGAGCAACTCGGGCTGGTCCTGCAGGTCGGCGGCTGCACCGGCATGCACCACCGTGCCGCGATCCAGCACGGCCGCGCGGTCGGAGATGGCCAGGATCGCCTGCGGATGCTGCTCCACGATGATCGCGGACAGCCCTTCGTCGCGGGTGATGCGGCGGATCGCTGCCAGGAGTTCCTGCACGATGATCGGCGCCAGACCCTCCAGCGGTTCATCCAGCAGCAGCAGCCGGGGATTGAGCACCAGCGCGCGGCCGACCGCGAGCATCTGCTGCTCGCCGCCGGACAGCTGGGTGCCCAGGTTGCCCTTGCGCTCCGCCAGGCGGCCGAACATCTCGTACACGCGCTCGGGGGTCCATTTGCCCGGCCGCGCCACCGCGGTGAGGTTTTCATGCACCGTCAGCGACTTGAAGATGTTGCGCTCCTGCGGCACCCAGCCGATGCCCGCCGCTGCCCGTCGGAAGGCCGGCAGCGTGTGCAGCGGGCTGCCTCCCAGCCGGATGCTGCCCGCATGCTGCCGGGTGGCCCCGGCCAGCGTATTCATCAGCGTTGTCTTGCCGGTACCATTGCGCCCCAGCAGGGCCAGGGTCTCGCCCTCGTCCAGCGCCAGCGACACATCGTGCAGGATCACGGCCTCGCCGTAGCCTGCACTGAGTCCGTCCACACGCAACAGCTCAGCCATGGGCGGTCTCCGTGGTTCCAAGGTACACGGCACGCACCTGCGAATCGTTGGCGATCTGTTCCGGATCCCCTTCGGTCAGCACGGCACCGTTGACCAGCACCGTCATGCGCCGTGCAAAGCTGAACACCAGATCCATGTCGTGCTCGATCAGCAGCACCGAGACATCCGCCGGCAGCCGGGCCACCGTCTGCAGCAGTTCCTCGCGTTCGCCCGCCGGCACGCCGGCGACCGGTTCATCCAGCAGCAGCACGCTCGGCTCGCAGGCCAGCGCGATCGCGATCTCCAGCAGCCGGCGCTTGCCGTAGGCCAGCACCCGGGTGGGCTGGTTCATCACCTCCTCCAGGTGGAACTGCGCCAGCAGCGCTTCGCAGCGTTGCGTCACCGCCGTGCTGGCCCCCAGCGGCTGCCACCAGCGACCGCCCAGCCCCTGATGCTGCGACACCGTCAGCGCCAGCGTCTGCAAGGGCGTCAGCGAGTCGAACAGCTGGTTGATCTGGAAGGTGCGGACCATCCCGCGCCGCGCACGCAGATGGGGCGGCAGCTGGGTGATGTCCTGACCCAGCAGCTGGATGCTGCCGGCCGTCGGCTCCAGCACCCCGGTCAGCAGGTTGATCAGCGTGGTCTTGCCCGCGCCGTTGGGCCCGATCAGCGCGTGCCGGGCACCGCGGCGCAATTGCAGGCTGACGTCGCTGGTCGCCGTGATGCCGCCGAACTTCTTGACCAGCCCCTGGCAGCTCAGGACGATGTCGGGATCCTGCCGCGCGCTCATGATGCGCGCCCCTTGCCCCACCAGGTCCAGGGCCGCAGCAGGCGGTCCCGCCCGACAACGACCAGCACCACCAGGAACAGACCGATCCAGAAGGTCCAGTACTGCGGCGTGATCGAAGAGATCACGTTGTGCATCAGCTTGAAGACGATGGCTCCGGCGATCCCGCCCCACAGCCAGCCGGTGCCCCCGATGACCAGCATCAGCATCAGGTCCGCGGAGCGGTCCAGCGCGAACAGGTCCAGCGAGGCAAAGCCGGTGGTCTGCGCCAGCAGGCCGCCCGCCACCCCGGCGACGCCGGCCGCCACGGTGTAGATCACCGCCAGCCGCGCATGGACCGGGATGCCGATCGCCATCGCGCGCAGCCGGTTGTCGCGGATGGCCATCAGCGTCGCGCCAAACGGTGAGGCGACCAGGCGGCGCATCAGCAGGAAGAACAGCAGGCACACCACCAGCGCGTAGTAGGCGGCCGTACGCCCGGTCAGATCGAACTCGAAGCGGCCCAGTACCGGCCCCATGATCACGCCCTGCAGCCCGTCCGCGCCGCCGGTCAGCCAGTCCAGCTTGTTGGCCAGCTCCAGCAGGATCAGCGCGACACCCAGCGTCACCATCAGCCGGGTCAGGTCGGAGCCCCGCATGATCGTCAGGCTGCAGACGGCCCCCAGTGCGGTGGCCACCCCCATCGCCACCAGCAGCCCGACCAGCGGATCGGGCATCACCATCTTGGCGAACAGCGCCGCAGCATAGGCACCGATGCCGAAGAACGCGGCGTGGCCCAGCGACACGATGCCGGTGTACCCGAGGATCAGGTCCAGCGACAGCGCGAACAGCGCCACGATCGCAATCTCGCTGACCAGCAGCGAATGCCCCGGCACCAGCATCGGCATCGCGAAGGCCGCCAGCCAAAGCAGGGGCTCCCAGAGGTGCCAGCGACCCGCCCGCAGCAGGGATGTGCGTGGATCCATCATTTGCCTCCGGAGCGCGAGAACAGGCCCTGCGGCCGCCAGATCAGGATCACGATCATCAGGCTGTAGACGATGAAGGCCCCTAACTTGGGCACGTAATACTTGCCGGCCACATCCGCGATGCCCAGCAGCAGTGCAGCCAGCAGCGGCCCGGTGATGGAGGTCGTGCCGCCCACCGCCACCACGATCAGGAAATAGATCATGAACTTGAGCGGGAAGGTCGGGTCCAGGCCGAGCACCTCGGCGCCCAGCGCACCGCCGAGCCCGGCCAGGCCCGAACCCACCGCAAAGGTGGACAGGAAGACCAGGTTGACGTCGATGCCCAGTCCGGCTGCCACCCGCTGGTCATCCACCGCAGCCCGCAGCCGGCTGCCGAAGCGGGTGCGCGCCAGGATGTACTGCAGCCCGACCGTCAGCGCCGCGCAGACGACGATGATGAACAGCCGGTAGTGCCCCATGCCGAGCGCCCCGCCGAACAGTTCGGTGCGGCCCTTGAGGTAGTCCGGAAGCTGCACGATCTGCTGCGTCGAGCCGATGAAATAGTCGGCCGTGGCAACCGCCATGAAGGTCAGCCCGATCGAGAACAGCACCTGGTCCAGGTGCGGCTTGGCATACATGCGCCGGTACAGCGTGCCCTCCAGCACGGCGCCGAGCAGCGCCGTCCCGACGAAGGCGATCGGCAGGCAGAGCAGGAACGGCAGGCCGGCATGCTGCATCAGCAGCACGGTGATGTACCCGCCCGCCATCGCGAAGGCGCCATGGGCCAGGTTGATGAAATTCATCAGGCCCATGGTCACCGCCAGCCCCACGGCCAGGATGAACAGCAGCATGCCGTAGGCGATGCCGTCAAAGAGGATCGTCAGCACGGATCGAAGGCGTGTCGTTCAGCCAGCCGCGGGCGCCGTTCCGGTCACTTGCCGGACTTGGCCGGATCCTTGACGTCCTTGAGCACGTCGAACTCCATGTTGTAGAGCTGCCCGTTGACGCGCTCGACACGGCGGATGTAGACGTTCTGCACGATGTCGCGGGTCTGCGCGTCGATGTAGATCTGGCCGCGCGGGCTCTCGAAGATCTGGCCCTTCATCGCATTGACCAGGGCCTCGCCGCTCCCGGTGCCCTTGGTGGCCTTGACCGCCTCGTAGATCACCCGCATGCCGTCATAGGCCGCCACGCCGAAGAAGTTCGGTCGGACACCCTTGCTCAGCTTCATGAAGGCTTCGACGAACTTCTTGTTGGCCGGCGAGTTGTGCGAGGCGGAATAGGGGTGCGAGGTCACCAGACCCAGGGCCACATCGCCCATCTCGTTCAGGATCTCGTCGTCGGCAACACTGCCCTCGCCGATCAGCTTGATGCCGGCCTTGTCGAGCCCGCGCTCGGCAAACTGCTTCAGCAGTGCGGTGCCGGCACCCGCCGGAACAAAGACGAACAGGGCGTCCGGCTTCAGATCGCGGACCTTCTGCAGGAAGGGTGCGTAGTCCGGGTTGCGCAGCGGCACCCGGAGCTCGCCCAGGATCTGCCCGCCATTCAGCAGGAAGCGCTCCCGGAAGGTCTTCTCGGCATCGATGCCGGGGCCGTAGTCCGTGACCAGGCTGACCACCTTCTTGATGCCGTTCTTCGGCGCCCATTCGGCGACGCCGAGCGTCACCTGCGGCAGCGTCATGCTGGTGCGGATGATGTACGGCGAGGCCTCGGTGATGATCGACGTGGCCGCGGCCATGATCACCATCGGCGTCTTGGACTGGCTCGCGATCGGGGCGGTGGACAGGGCGAGCGGCGTCAGGCCAAAGCCGGCCAGCACATCGACCTTGTCATTGACCACCAGTTCCTGCGCCAGGCGCTTCGTGATGTCCGGCAGGCCGGTGTCGTCCTTCAGGATGATCTGCACCGGACGGCCGGCGACCTTGTCGCCGAACTGCGCCATGTACAGACGCACGCCGTTCTCGATCTGGCGCCCGGTGGAGCCGAAGGGCCCGGTCATCGGCAACAGCAGGCCGATCTTGAAGGGGGTGCCCGCCTGGGCACGGGACAGGCCGGTGGCCAGCCCGAGGGCGCCGGCTGCCATGCCCTGGACGAAGGTACGTTTGCGAAGTGCCATGATCAATGTCTCCTGGATGAAGTGTGGATGAACGGAACCGGAATGACTGAACTATAGGGGGGCGCGGGAACCCGGCCTTCAGGGACTTGCGGCAACCGGCAGGGCCATCATGTCAGCTCCGCCGGCGGATCAGTTGCACGCCCGGTACGCGGGCACCGGCGTGGTTGCGCACGGCCCTGTGCAGGTTGCGTTGGGCGATGCGGGAATGCTCCCGCATCACGCTCTCCGCGCGGGCGCCCTCGCGCTGCTCGATCGCCTCCAGCACCTGCCAGTGCTGGTCCTGGGCGACGACCAGCATGTCGCGGGCCTGCGGGGACTGCGCCTGCTCGACGACGAAGGCCGATGGCGACGCGAACGGCAGGCTCATGACGCGGTCCAGCTGGTGCGTGATGACGTCGCTTCCAGCCATCTCGCGCAGCAGGCCATGGAATCGTTCGTTCAGCGCGACGTAGTGGGAGAACGCGGCTTCGGTCAGCGCCGACGCGCGCAGGAACTCGTCGATCTCCTCCAGGCAGAGGCGGCCCTCGGCGAGCACCCGCGCCGGCGCGCCGCGCTCCGCAGCCAACCGGACCAACAGACCTTCCATCGTGCCGCGCAGCTCGATCGACTCGGCGATGTCGCGCTCGGTGAAGGTGCGCACGGCATAGCCGCCATTGGGCAGGGCTTCCAGCAGCCCTTCCTGCTCCAGCCGCATCAGTGCCGCCCGGATCGGCGTGCGGGAGACACCCAAGCGCTCGACGATCGCAAGTTCCGCGATCCGCGCCCCACCGGCGAGCTCCCCGGAAAGGATCAGCTCCCGCAATTGGAGCTGGGTGCGCACCTGAGCGCTTTCGGGGTTGCTGGCGGCCTGGGGAGCCCGGGCCTCGGCGATGGACGGCGGCATGGTGCGGGTCAGCTCCGATCGCGACGCGCACGGCCTGGGTCTGCCGGGCCAAGACGGTCCGGCAGTGCGGCGAGCAGACCCTCACGGATAAGGAATGGGCGCGTCATGGATACGGATTGTATTCAACAGACCCGAAAACTGGCACGAATTTGCGCAAAATGCCCCTTCATTCACTGTTCCTGTATCCATTTGAGCCAGAGCCAGTACGACCGGCGTTGCATGAAGCACCCGCCGGCGACGGCCTGTCCGCTCAAGCGAGATTGCGCGCTGCGATGCCCCAGCGCTCCAGCGCCGCGTCATCGGCGACCCGGGCGTCGACCCAGCGGGCCCCCTCGGGCGTCTGCTCCTTCTTCCAGAACGGTGCCTGCGTCTTCAGGTAGTCCATCAGGAATTCGCAGGCCTGGTAA
>JAEUOX010000208.1 GCA_016790475.1 Rhodoferax sp.
ATGCGGTCGGCTCGGTGGCCGCCTACACGACGATGGGCACCGGCTACAACAGCGGCTTCGCGCTCGGGCGGGGGCTGACGCTGGCCTACCAGGTCAGCCAGGAGCTGGCCGGCGTGCCGGTGGTGGTCTGAGCGCCGCGGCCCCGCCGCGCTTGCGCGCCGGTGCCGGGGCGGCCGCGCGCTGCAGCGCGTCCTGCAAGGCATCGTGCTGCTGGCGCGGTGTCCAGGCCTGCGGGTCAAAGATCGCCTGGATCGCGATGCCGTAGAGCGTGGTCATCAGGTGCGCCGCGCGCTGCCGGGCCTGCGCGGCGGGCCAGCCGGCCGCCCGCAGCAGCTGCGTGATCTCGTCGCGGGTGGCCGCATTGCCGGTCTTCTGCAGGTCGGCCAGGCGCGGGTCGAACAGTGCCGCCGTCCAGAAGCACAGCCAGACCTTCCAGTCGTCGCTCTTGTCCGAGCCGATCGGCAGGATCTGCTGCAGCTGCGCGGCCACGTCGATGCCGGTATCTGCCGGGCGTGCCTGTCGCTGCCGCCGTGCACGGTCCGCGACATGGCTGTAGGTGGCCAGCAGCACATCGTTGCGCGTCGGGAAGTAGTGGCTGATGGCCGTCGTGCTGCAGCCGATGACCGCCGCCAGATTGCGGAAGGTCACGGCCTCCAGGCCACCCTGGGCGATCAGCTGGGCGGCGACCTGCGCAACCTCGACGGTGCGCTGCGCGCGATCGATGGGAATGGGCACGAAAGCTCCTGACAGGCCGTGACGCCCGTGATATAAAACACGTGTTTTATCAAAGTCGACCGGGCCGACGCCTTGCGCGGGCCGGGCCGCCCACCTGCACGGAGACACCATGACCGACACGTCCAGCCTCGCCCCCGCACTGTCACGCATTTTCGAGCCCTTTTCGATCGGCCCGATGCGGCTGCGCAACCGCATCATGCTGCCGCCGCACGCCTCGGCGATCGGCAACCTGTTCGGCACGCAGGAGGAGGCCGAGAAGCATGTGGGCTACTGGGTGTCGCGTGCGCAGGCCGGCGCGGCCTGGGTCGGCGGCATCACCGGCTTCGTCGAGAACCTGATCCCGCCGGGCTTCGATCCGTCCGGCGTGGGCGCGCGCACCGCCGGCATCTGGCGCCGGCCGGACTGCATCGAGCGTGTCGGCATGTACGCCTCCGGCCTGCACGCCGCCGGTGCCTGCGCAACCGCGCAGCTGGTGATCCAGGGCGGCATGCCGCATGGCCCCTCGCAGGCGCTGAGCGGGCCGCTGGTGAACCTGGTGCCGCATGCGCTCACTGTCGACGAGATCCGCTGGTTCGTCCGGGAGTACGGCTTCTCGGCGCGCCAGGCGCAGCGCGCCGGCCTGGACGGCGTCGAGATCCATGCCAACCATGACGACATGATCGAGTGGTTCCTGTCGCCCAAGACCAACCTGCGCAGCGATGCCTATGGCGGATCCTTCGAGAACCGGATGCGCTTCCTGCGCGAGATCATTGCGGAGATCCGCGAACAGGTCGGCGCGGACTTCGTCATCGGCGTGCGCATGAACATGGTCGAGAGCGAGCCCGGCGGCTACGACGAGGCCGGCGGTCTGGCGATCGCGCAGGCGCTGCAGGCCACCGGCAGCGTCAGCTACCTGCACTTCGTGATGGGCAGCCCCTGGGGCAACCCGAGCTACATCCAGCCGCACTACTACCAGCCGGCGCAGTGGGCCGGCCTGTCGCAGGCGCTGCGCCGGCACCTGACATTGCCGATCGTGCACACCGGGCGCGTCAACAGCCCGCTGGTCGCCGAGGCAGTGATCGCCGCCGGCATGGCCGATGTCGTCGGCATGGCGCGGGCGCACATTGCCGAGCGCGAGCTGGTCAGCAAGGCCCGCGCCGGGCGCACCCAGGACATCCGCCCCTGCATCGGCTGCAACGAATGCATCGCGCGCCAGTACATGGAGGCGATCCCGTTCGCCTGCACCGTGAACCCGTCGGTCGGGTACGAGATCCCGGGTCTGCCGGCGCTGCAGGGGCCTGCGAAGAAGTTGCTGGTCATCGGTGGCGGGCCGGCCGGCATGGAGCTCGCGGCCACGGCGCGCGAGCGCGGGCACCAGGTGGAGCTGTGGGAGCGCGAGGCCGCGCTCGGCGGCCAGATGGCGCTGGCCGCCCGCATGCCGACGCAGGAGGTCTTCAACGACTACATCCGCCACCAGCAACAGCGCCTGGCGGACCTGGGCGTCACGGTGCGACTGGGCAAGGCGGCCCGTGCGGAGGACGTGATCGCGGCCAGTGCCGATGTCGTCGCGCTGGCCACCGGCGCGCGGGCGCGCCGCCCGGACATCCCGGGCGTGCACGGCCCGCTGGTGCATGACGCCTGGCAGATCCTGCGTGGCGAGGTGACCCCGGGCCGGCGCGTGGCCATCGTCGCGCAGGACGACCATGTCGTGCCGCTGTCGCTGGCCGACTACCTGTCGTCACGTGGCCACCAGGTCACGCTGCTGTACTCGACCAACGCGCCGGCGGTGCTGCTGAGCCGCTATTTCCTCGGGGCGATCCTGGCCCGCCTGTCGCAGGCCGGCGTCGAGATCGTCGCGATGGAGGAGGTGACCGGCATCGCGCTGCCGCACATCAGCACGCGCAATGTGTACTCGCTGATTGCGCGGCAGCGCGGGGAGTTCGATTCGGTCGCGCTGGCCTGCGGCGGGCTGTCCGAGAACCAGCTGCAGGCCGAACTGACCGGCAAGGTACCGGCGCTGCATGTCCTGGGGGATGCCTATGCGCCGCGGCGCACGGTGTTCGCGACGCGCCAGGCTTACCAGCTGGCGCGCGTGCTGTAACGACGGGGAGCCTGCGGGCCGCCCGGCCCGCTGCGCTCAGAGCGTGTATTCGACGTTGAACTCGAAGATCTCGTTCGTGCGGCAGTAGGGCTCCAGCAGCCGCCCGATCGCCTTCATCTTGGCCGACTGCAGCTCGCCGTTGGCCCAGAATTCGTCGCGCACATGCGCCATGATGACCTCGCCGATCACCAGGCTCGACACGCTGGGGTGCTCGCCAAACTCCAGGATCTTCACCAGCCGGCACTCGAAGTTGACCGGCGACTCCAGCACCATCGGCGCGCGGACCCGTTCGGCCGGAACGGCCGTGAGCCCGCATTCGGTGAACTCGCTGACATGGTCCGGGAACTCGCCACCGGACTTGTTCATCGCCTCGGCGATGCTCTCCACGACCGGCACGTTGACGACGAACTCGCGCGCGAACTCGATGTTGCGCAGCGTGTCCTTCTTCTCGCCGCCCTTGCGCCGACGCGTGGACAGCGAGAACGACAGCATCGGCGGTCGCACGCAGGCGATGCTGATCGAGCTCAGCGGCGCGACGTTCTGGACGCCGTTCTCACCCAGCGTGGAGACCAGGGCGATGGGGCGGGGCACGACGGCCCCGGCCAGCAGGTGGTGCAAGTCCCGGAAGTCCATTCCGGCGGGATCGATTTTCATGCGCAGGAAACCTCGTTGCAGAACAGGGAGCGGCGATTGTCGCGCGGCCTCAGCGGGCGCGTGCGGCGGCGTGGCGGCCGGCATTGAAGCCGAACACGATCGCCGGCCCCAGCGTGCCACCGGCGCCGCCGTAGACCATGCCGGTCGGGCCGGCCATCACGTTGCCGGCGGCGTACAGGCCGGCGATGACGCGGCCATCGACGTCCAGCACGGCGCCATCGCGGTTCGTGCGCGGGCCGCCCTTGGTGCCCAGCGTGCTGCTCTCGAGCTGCAGCGCGTAGTACGGGGCCTCGTGGATCGGGCCGATCGTGGAGTTCTTGGCCGGGTAGCGCGTGATGTCGCCGTTGAAGCCGTCGTAGGCGGAGTTGCCGCGGCCGAAGTCCGGGTCGTTGCCGGTGGCGGCATGGGTGTTCCAGCGCGCGACGGTCGCCTCCAGGCCGGCGGCGTCCACGCCGATCTTGGCGGCCAGCGCTGCCAGCGTCGGTGCACTGGGCACCCAGTCAGGCATCGTGCCGCCGATCGGCACATCCAGGAAGCCGTAGTAGCGGGCCATCTGGCTGTCGAAGATGATCCAGCACGGCAGGTTGCCGTAGTCGAACTGGCTGGGGTCCAGGTGGTGGAAGGCCCCGGCGATCGCGTTGTAGTTCGTGGCCTCGTTGACGAAGCGCTGACCGCGCCGGTTGACCATGATCGTGCCGGGCAGCGCGCGCTCGCGCAGGATCAGCGCGACCTTCTGCTCGCCGTACTGCTTGACGCCGGGGATCTTGGCCGCCGGCATCCACCAGGCCTCGCGCATGTTGCCCAGCTGGGCGCCGACGCGCATTGCCATCTTCAGGCCGTCGCCGGTGTTGGTCGGGATGCTGGCCGGGTGCTGCATCGGGCCGCGCAGGAAGTTCACGGCCAGCTCCTTGTTCCACTCGAAGCCGCCGGTGGCCAGGATCACGCCGCCGCGCGCCCTAACCTCCTCGATGCGGCCGGCGCGCTCGATGCGCACGCCGACCACCTTGCCGTTGTCGGTCAGCAGCTCGGTGCCGCGGGCACCGGTGACCGGCTCGAAGCCGCGCTCCAGGCAGGCCTTCAGCAGGCCGCCGATCATGCCGCGGCCGCGGCCGTTGATCTTGTGCCGGCGCCGGCGCGCCAGCTCCTCGTCGTCGATGCGGCCGCTGCCGCCGCCGCGCGGCGAGTCCAGCGTGGTCAGGTAGACGTCGCCGGTGACCGGGTCGGAGAACTGGCCGATGCCGATGCGTGGTGCCCAGTCCCCCAGTTCATCGAAGGCGGTGGTCGTGGGTTCGATCGAGCGGCCGCCCAGCGGCTTGCCGCCCGGGCGCTCGGCGTGGTAATCCGGGATGCGCAGCAGCTGGAAGCGCAGCGGCGTGCGGGTCTCCAGGTACTCGATCACCGGCGCCGTGCCGTCGACCAGCGCCTCGGCCAGGTCCTCGGAGATCAGGCCGTGCGACAGCGAGCGCAGGTACAGCAGAGCATCCTCGCGCGAGTCGTGCAGGCCGGCCTTGGCCGCCAGCGGGTTGCAGGGCAGCCAGCAGACGCCGCCCGACAGCGCGGTGGTGCCGCCGATCACATCCGCCTTCTCGTACAGCGCGACGCGGGCGCCTGCGTCATGCGCTGCCAGCGCGGCCACCATGCCGGCCGCACCGGTGCCCAGGACGACGACGTCTACTTCTTTCATGGCGATCTGCAGCTTTCTGTGGGAGGCCCACGAGGGAATTGTTGTGTCCTATACGGAAACTTAGTTTCTGTGAAGGAAATTCTAGGAGACAATGGCGGCCGGCTCCATCCGGGTAATCCCGGTGCGGGCGCCCCTTTTTCCAATCTGGACTGCACTGGACACCATCGGATGGACACCGACCGCACGCTGACGGCCCGCTGGGGCTGCACCACCGCCACCTTCGGCGGGCGATTGCCGGAGAAGTTGCGCGCGATGCGGCAGGCCGGCTTCGTGGCGACCGAGTTCTTCCCGCGCGATCTGTTCGAGGATCCGCGCGGCCCGGACTACAGCGTCGCGCTGCTGCAGGAGAGCGGCCTGCGGGTGTCGGCCTACCAGGCGCTGCGCGACTACGAAGGCATGCCGGTGGCCCACCGCGATCATGTGCTGGGCATCGCGGAGCAGATGATGGACCAGATGGCCTGGCTCGGCGCCGAACTGCTGGTGCTGTGTGCCAATGTGCACCCGGACGCCAGCGACGATCGCCCGCGCTGCGTGGCCGACCTGCTGTTGTTGGCCGAGCTGGCCCACTCGCGCGGCATGCGCATCGCCTACGAACCCATCGGCTGGGCCCGCCACTTCGCGGACTACCGACGGGCCTGGGAGCTGGTGCGCGAGGTGGATCACCCGCATCTGGGTCTGGCGCTGGACAGCCTGCATGTGGCGGCCGGTGGCCTGCCGCTGGACGGCATCGCCGCCATCGATCCGGCCAAGGTCTTCCTGGCGCAGCTGTGCGACTGGCCCCAGACCCGGCTGCCGCCCTTCGAGGTGGCGCGCCACTACCGGCTGTTTCCGGGCGAGGGCATCGGGCCGGTGGATGCATTTTTCCGCGCGTGCCAGCAACTGGGCTACGCGGGTTGTTATTCTGTCGAGATCATGAACGCGCACTACCTGCATGAAGACCCGCAGCAGGTCGCTGTGCGCGCCATGGAGAGCGCCTGCCGGATGGCCGGACTGCGCTGACACCTTCCACCCTGAACCTTTCCCCCGCCATGGACTTCTCCCTGCCTCCCGAGACCATCGAACTGCGTGACCGCACGCGCGAATTCATCGCCGACAAGGTGATCCCGCTGGAGCGGGACGCGCGCGTCGGCTCCCACGGGCCTTCCGAGGAACTGCGGCGCGAACTGGTCGCGCTCGCCCGCACGGCCGGCCTGCTGACGCCGCACGCGTCACGCGCACACGGCGGGCTGGGCCTGAGCCATGTGGCCAAGGCCGCGGTCTTCGAGGAGGCTGGCTACTCCACGCTCGGTCCGACCGCACTGAACATCCACGCGCCGGACGAAGGCAACATCCACCTGATGGAGGAGGTCGCCACTCCGGCCCAGCAGGCCCGCTGGCTGCTGCCCCAGGTGGCCGGCCACACCCGCTCCTGCTTCTGCATGACCGAGCCGCCACCCGGCGCCGGTGCCGATCCCAGCATGCTGGCGACCACCGCGGTGCGCGACGGCGGGGGCTACCGTATCAACGGCACGAAGTGGCTGATCACCGGCGCCGAGGGTGCGTCCTACGCGATCGTGATGGCCCGCATGGAAGACGGTGCGGCGACGATGTTCCTGACCGACATGGACCGCCCGGGCATCGAGGTGGTGCGCCAGATGGACGCGATGGACCGCTGCTTCACCGGCGGCCACGGGGTGGTACGCTTCACCGACCTGTTCGTGCCGGAGCAGGATGTGCTGGGCGAAGTGGGCAAGGGCTTCCGCTATGCGCAGGTGCGGCTGGCACCGGCCCGCCTGACGCACTGCATGCGCTGGCTGGGGCAGGCCCGCCGCGCCCACGACATCGCCACGGCGCACGCGCGCCAGCGCCATGCCTTCGGCAAGCCGCTGGGGGAGCACGAGGGCGTGGGCTTCATGCTGGCCGACAACGACATCGATCTGCAGACAGCCCGTCTGCACATCTACCACACGGCCTGGCTGCTGGACCAGGGCGAGCGCGGCAACTTCGAGTCGAGCCGCGCGAAGGTGGTCTGCTCTGAAGCCGAATGGCGCGTCGTCGACCGCTGCGTCCAGATCCTGGGCGGCCAGGGCGTGACCGACGAGACCATCGTCATGCGGATCTTCACCGACATGCGAGCCTTCCGCATCTACGACGGCCCGAGCGAGACGCACCGGTGGAGCATGGCGCGGAAGATCCTGGCTGCTGGGCAGGCGCGGCGCTGAGTTTTCGCTCGCTTGCCCCTTTTGCGTGTTTTGTAGCTGTTGCGTCGCCCAAGGCGTGTGGGGGCCCGGTGCGGCGCTTCGGTGGGGCGGTCGGCGCTGAACGCGCCGACTGCCCGTCGGTGCTCGGGCTTGCGGCCCCATCGCGCAACTCGCTATGCGCCCTGCGGGCGCTTCGCTCGGACAAGCGCGATGAGTCAGATGACGAACGCGCTTCGCGCTGGGCCGCAAGCCCTCCGCGCCTCGGCGCCCCACAGGCGCGCCGCACCGGGCCCCCACACGCCTTGGGCGACGAGCTTCTGGTGTGCGGTGGCTTTCATGCGGTGCGCCTCTTCGGCAGCGATTCGCAACAGCAATCGGTATGCCAAGGCTTCTGCAAAGCTGCCCAGCCGGCGTGCCGAAGGTCAGGACTCTCTATCGCTACACCAGAGCGTCGCGGCAGGCGCAGCCCGGTGGGGGCGATTTGGCGGCTTGCCGAGGAACGCAGCCGCCGGGGCGGTGCGCGCAGCGCACTTCGTGCTCTGACTCATCGCGCTTGTCCGAACGCAGCGCCCGCAGGGCGC
>JAEUOX010000279.1 GCA_016790475.1 Rhodoferax sp.
AACGCGGGTGTAGTTCAATGGTAGAACGGCAGCTTCCCAAGCTTCATACGAGGGTTCGATTCCCTTCACCCGCTCCAGATCTCCCCCAGGTTCTCTCGGCCACGCTGCGCTGAGCCGCTCTTCCCCACTCCGGGCAACTACCGATGCGCCCGGTACCCCGCTCCCTAGAATCGCCGGCACTTCTACCCGAAAGGCTCGCGATGCTCTCTCGCCGCTCCCTGCTGTCCGCCACGGCGCTGGCCGTTTCCGCTCCGTTGCTCCCGCTGCCGGCCTTCGCCCAGGCCGACTACCCGAACAAGCCGATCAAGCTGATCGTCGCCTTTCCGCCCGGCGGCACCAGCGACGTGATGGCCCGCATGGTGGCCGATCCGCTGGCCAAGGTGCTGGGGCAGCCGGTGCTGGTCGAGAACGTCGGCGGCGCCGGCGGTGTCGTGGGTACCGAGCGTGCGGCCCGCTCGGCACCGGACGGCTACACGATCATCCAGACCGGGGTCGGGCAGAACGCGGTGGCGCATGGGCTGGATCCGAACCTGAAGTACAACTCCAAGACCGACTTCATCCACATCAGCCAGATCCACCACGGGCCGAATGTGCTGGTGGTGAACGCCGAACGGCCGTTCCGCACGCTGAAGGAGCTGGTGGATTTCGCGAAGAAGAACCCCGGCAAGATCGACTACGGCTTCACGCATGCGGCCTCCGGCCACATGGCCATGGAACTCTTCAAGCAGACCGCCGGCATCTTCATGACCGGCATTCCGTACCGTGGCGGCGGCCCGATGATGACCTCGATCCTGGCCAACGAGATCCCGCTGATGTTCATCAACCAGGACGTCGCGCTGCAGCACATCAAGGCCGGCAAGCTGCGTCCGCTGGCGGTGTCCAGCCTGGCGCGCAACCCGCTGTACCCGGATGTGCCCACTGTCGCCGAGCTGGGCTACCCGGGCTTCGAGGCGCTGAGCTGGTCCGGCCTGTCGGTGCCCAAGGGCACGCCCCAGCCGATCGTCGACAAGCTGGAGTCCGCGATGAAGCAGGTCATGGCCCAGCCGGCGATCCGCCAGCGCATGGAGTCGCAGGGCTTCGTGATCCCGCCGCAGGGCATCAAGCCCTACACCGACTTCGTCGCCAAGGAGATGGACCGCTGGACGCAGGTGATCCGCAGCGCGGGCATCAAGGCGGAGTGAGCCGCCCCGGTCCATGACGGCGACGCAGTGGTCGCTGTACCTCGGCCTGCTGGTTCTGAGCACGGCCAGCCCCGGGCCGGCGGTACTGCTGTCCGTCAGCAATGCGCTGTCGCTCGGGCTGCGGGCCTCGGCGCTGTCCTCGCTGGGCAACATCAGCGGTCTGGCCTGCCTGTCGGCGGCGGCCTTCGTCGGCGTGGGCAGCGTGCTGCGGGCCTCGCCGGCCGTGTTCGGCCTGCTCAAGCTCGCGGGCGCGGCCTACCTGGTCTATCTGGGCGTGCGGCGCTGGCAGGCGCCGGACGGCACGCTCAGCCCCGCTGCCGCCCCAGCGCCGCGCGGGCGCGCGGCCGCCGGGCTCTGGGGCCAGGGCGCCCTGGTGGCACTGACCAACCCCAAGGGCCTGCTGTTCTTCGGTGCCCTGTATCCGCAGTTCATCCAGCCCGCCGCCCCCTTGCTGCCGCAGTTTCTGCAACTGACCGTGCCGCTGGTGCTGTGCTCCTTCACTGCGCTGATGGTCTATGCCACGCTGGCGCGCCGGCTGCAGCGGCACTTCGCCGGGCAGCCGGGTCGCGGCCGGTTCGCCCGGCGCGCGTCCGGCGCCGCCTTCATCCTGCTGGGGCTGGCCCTGGGGCTGTCCTGACGGGCGCCGGGCCGGGCCAGAAGCCGATGCCGGGAAAGCGCAGCCGCAGGTCGTTGACGTCGATGCCGAAGCCCAGGCCCAGCAGCTGGAGCTCGATGCCCTCCTCCCGCGCCAGCGTCACGCCGGCCAGCCCCCACAGCGAGGCCTGCCAGCCGGTGCCACTGGGGGCCGGCGCCCACCAGGTGGTGTCGCCGAGGTAGTCCTTGCCGATCGCGGTGGGCGGCAGGTCCAGCCGCAGCTCCGGTACCGCACGCGCCACGAAGGCCACGAAGGTATTGCTGTTCGGCCCCGGCCACAGCTGGTAACGGGTGTTCCAGGGGTAAGCGGCCACCGCGGCCTCGATGCGGTCGATCATCTGCGCGGCGGCGGCACCGCGGTGCTGGACCAGCAGCTGCGGCTCGGCGCCAAACCAGCGCGTGTCGGGCGACTCCGTCTGCGTCGCGACGACCGCATCCCCGCCGCGCAGCGCGCGCCAGCCGATCACCTGGTAGGTGGTGTACTCCGACGCACCTGCGCGCTTGACGGCGATCCACGGGTGGATGCCGAAGGCGCCGCGCCAGCGCACCGTGCGCGCGCCGTAGACCTGCACGATGGCCTCCTGCGCCTGTTGCGGCGCCGGCGCGTAGCCGGTGCTGTCGTTGCGCGCCTGGTACCAGGGGGTTTGCAGATCAAGATCCCCGAAGGCCAGCACGCCCAGCGGCCCCAGCAGCAGCAATGCCAGCAGCCCGCCGACAGCGGCAGACCAGCGCCGCCAACCGGCACGCGCTGGTGCTTCAGGACGTTCGCGCTTCATCCAGGGGCTCCCATCGCGGCCATGCTACCAAGGCCGCCGATCCGGCGCCGGATCAGGCACACTGCCACACCATGGCAGAACCTCTGAAGAACCAGTTCGGCCCGGAGATACCGCAGGCCATCGCGCAGATGCTGCAGCAGGTGCACGCGGAGTTTCCGGTGCAGGCCTTCCTGCGCACGGCCCTGCAGGGTTACGAGGCGCTGGAGCTGATGGACCGGGGCCGGCACATCGCGCGTGCGCTGCATGCCCACCTGCCGCCCGCGTACCCACGGGCGGTCGGGCTCCTGCTGCGATCGATGGACCAGGCCCCCGGCCTGCCGCGCGAAGGCAGCCTGGCGAGCTTCCTGTTCCTGCCGCACAGTTGCTTCGTCGCGGAATTCGGGCTCGACCATGTCGAGCCGTCGATGCGGGCTCTGCATGCGATCACGCAGCGCTTCACGTCGGAGTTTGCGATCCGGCCCTTCCTGGTGCGGCATCCGCAGGCCACGCTGCAGCAGTTGGCGGCCTGGGCGCAGGATCCGAACCACCATGTGCGCCGGCTCGTGTCCGAAGGGACCCGCCCCCGGCTGCCATGGGCGCCGAGGCTGCCGGCCTTCCAGGCCGACCCGCAGCCGGTGCTGGCGCTGCTGGAGCGGCTGCGCGACGACCCGTCGCTCTACGTCCGGCGCTCGGTGGCCAACAACCTGAACGACATCGGCAAGGACCATCCGGACGTGCTGGCCGCGACCGCGCGGCGCTGGCTGGCGGACGCCCCGCCCGAGCGCGCCTGGGTCGTGCGCCATGCGCTGCGCTGGGCGGTCAAGCAAGGGGCCCCGTGGGCGCTGGACGTGCTGGGCTACGGGCAGCAGGCGCAGGTGGCGGTGCGCGCGGTGCAGGTGCGGCCGGCCCGGCCGCGCATCGGCGGCACGGTGGTGCTGGCGTTCGAGGTGCACAACACCGGCAAAGCTGCGCAGGACCTGCTGGTGGACCTGCGGGTGCACTACGCCAGTGCCCGGGGCGCCGCCCGGGCGAAGGTGTTCAAGCTCAGCACCGCGCAGCTGGCGCCGGGCGCCGCCCTGGAACTGCACAAGACCCTGTCGTTGCGGCAGATGACCACCCGCCAGCACCATGCCGGACGGCACCGCTTCGAGGTGCTCGTCAATGGCGCCGCGCATCCGGCGGGGCATTTCGATCTGCGCGACGCGGCCCCGGACTGACCGCGCGGCGCCGGATCAGATCTTGAACGCCTCCAGCGCCTCCGGTGCGAACAGCTCGCGCGGCTCCAGCAGCCGCTTCGACAGCCCCTGCTCGAAGTGGTAGCGCAGGAAGGTGCGCAGCGTGGCCTCGTTCTTCTCGAAGCCGTAGGGCCAGAAGTCCTCGCCCATCTCGCGGCGGACCTGCTCCACATGCGAGGTCAGCCAGGGCAGCATGGTCTTCAGCGCGGCCGTCTCGTACAGGTCCTCGTAGCTGCGCTTCTGGGCCGCCGTGAGCGCCTTCATCAGCGACTGCGCGATCCAGCGGTGCGCCTCGTAGACGTCCCGGCGCATCGCGATCGTGTGCATGATCGGGAAGATGCCGGTGCTGCGGTAGTAGTCGCGCTCGATCGGCTCGTAGTTCTCGAACAGGCGCTTGACCCGCCCATCCCCCCGCAGAAAGCTCGACGGCATGCGCGCGGTGTACAGCGCGTCGATCTCGCCATCGTGCAGCATCTGCGACAGCGTCTTGTCCGGGCCGATGCTCTCGACCCGGATGTTCGGCGGCAAATCGAGCTTGATCTTCTCGGAGCGGCCGGGCTCCTCCTCGCCACCGGTCAGGTAGGTGACGCTGTCCACCGGCACGCCGTAGTGGTCGGACAGGATGCCGCGGATCCAGACCGGCGCCGTCATCTGGTACTCCGGGTTGCCGATGCGCTTGCCGATCAGGTCCTGCGGCGTGCGGATGCCGGAGCCGGCATGCACATAGATGCAGGAGTGGCGGAAGAAGCGCGACGGAAAGGCCGGGATCGCGATGAAGGGCCGCGCCGGGTTGTGCATCGACACCGAGTAGGACGACAGCGACAGCTCCGCAACATCAAACTCCTTGTGCCGCAGCATCCGGAAGAAGGTTTCCTCCACCGGCATGTTCAGGTAGTTCAGGTCGATGCCGTCCGGCACCACGGTGCCGTCCATCAGGGCGCGGGTGCGGTCGTAGTTCCAGCAGCCGAAGGTCAGGGAGAGTCGGGACATCGCAGCTCATTCACCCTTGATGCCGGCCACCTTGATGGCCGAGGCCAGGCGCTCGTTCTCGGCCAGCACCGTGCGGCCATAGTCGGCCGGGCCGCTGCCGACCGCATCGATGCCGGCGTTCGCGAGGGTCTGGATCGTGTCGGGCGACTTGGCGATCTTCTCGATCTCGCTGCTGATGCGCTCGATCGCCGCAGCCGGCGTGCCGGTGGCGGCCAGCACGCCGACCACCACCGAGAAGTCGAAGCCCGGCACCAGCTCGGCAATGGCCGGCACGCCGGGTGCGGCCGCCGAGCGCTGCGCCGCGTTCGTGGCCAGCAGCTTGACGCGGTTGTCCTTGACGAAGCCCGACAGCGACGGCAGCGCCGAGAAGGCCACGTCCACCTGCCCGCCGATCAGCGCCGGCACCGACAGCGCCGAGCCCTTGAAGGGCACATGCTGGATGTCCAGGCCGAGCGCAGCCTTCAGCGCCTCCATCGTCAGATGGTGCGAACTGCCGATGCCGGAGGAGCCGTAGTTCAGGGCGCCCGGCTTGGACTTGGCCAGCGCGACGAACTCCTGCAGCGTGTTGACGCCGGTCTTCGGGTGCACGGCCAGGTACAGCGGCGAGCGGGCGGCCAGCGCCACCGGCAGGAAGTCGCGCTTGTACTCGTAGCTGAGGTTCTTGTAGATCGCCGGGTTGATCGAGAACATCGAGCCGTCGGTCACCAGGAAGGTGTAGCCGTCGGCCGGGCTGGCAGCCAGCACCTGCGCAGCGACCACGCCATTGGCGCCGGGCTTGTTGTCGACGACGACCGACTGGCCCAGGCGTTCCGACAGGCGCTGCGCAAAATGGCGCGCAACGGTGTCCGGCAGGCCGCCGGCCGCATAGGGCACGACGAACTTGATCGGCTTGTTCGGGTAGGCCCCCGACTGGGCCTGGGCCAGTGCCGGCAGCGCGAGGGCGGCAGCGAGCAGAACGTGGCGGCGAGAGGTCATGGTGTGTCTCCGTAGTGGTGTGTGGGCGGGATTCTGGCGGATATCGGACAACGGTGCGCGTTCAGGGTGTCGTCGCGGAGGTGGAGTAGGACGGCTCCAGCGCTGGTGCCGCGCCGTCCCAGACCGGCCGGGTCGCAAAGGCGCGCCAGTCGGTCGACTTCGGCACGATCGCCTGGAACGCGCAGACCGATTCCGGGATGCGCGCCTCGCCGGTGCCGATGGCCGCACCACCGGCCTGGAAGGCCCGCACCGCCTCGACCATCTGCTTGCGGAACTCGACGATGGCCAGGTCGCTGGCACCCAGCCGGTCGCAGGTGCGGTCGGCGATCGGGCCCATCGTGAGCCACATTGCGACGTCCTGGTTCGGGAAGCCGGTGATGCCGGTGAAGTTGCCGGCCTTCATCGCGCCGCGGTCCTGCCAGAAGTGGTTCTCGCGGTTGCGCAGCGGGCGGAACTTGGCGTCCAGATCCACGCCGACCTCCTGGCGCAGAAAGCGGCGCCAGGTCACGGTGTCGGGCGTCTGCTCCGGGTGGCCCCAGGCGATGAAGTAGAAGGCGGTCAGCGTGTCGTCCGCCGGCACGTTGATATTGGCCACGTTGTACAGGTTGTTCGGCGGGATCAGCGCGGTGGCGGGCGCGACGAACACCGTCGTGCGCACATAGTCGGTCGTGGCGGCCTGCATGATCGGGCGGCGGATCGCCGCGTAGCGGAAGCCGTAGGACGCGCGCTCCACCTGCATGCGCGGCGCCTTGTCGGTCGAGGGGCGCAGCCAGTTGGTGTCGGTGGCCTTGGCCGAATCGACCCGGGCCGGCACCATGTCGGACGAATGCAGGCTGGAGCTGTGCGCGGAGTCGATCGCGCCCTCCAGGATCTGGGCCCAGTTGCACGGCAGCATCACCTTGGCGATCGTGACGCGGGTCTCGGGGGTCGGCGCCCAGGGCGGCGGCACGAAGGCGGGCTGCGTCTCGGCCGGGCCCATGTAGGCCCAGACGAAGCCGCCCCACTCCTGCACCGGATAGGCCTTGTGGCGTACCTTCTGCGCCATGCCGCTGGCGGCCGGCTCCGAGACCATCTCGAGCACCTGGCCGTGCACGTCCATCTTCCAGCCGTGGTAGAGGCAGCGCAGGCCGCCCTCCTCGTTGCGGCCGAACACCAGCGAGGCGCGCCGGTGCGGGCAGTACTCGTCCATCACGCCGACCCGGCCCTCGGTGTCGCGGAACACGACCAGGTCCTCGCCGAACACGCGGGCCTGCACCGGCGTGCCGTCGGGCTCGGGCACCTCCTCGATCAGGCAGACCGGCGTCCAGTGCCGACGCATCAGCTGGCCCATCGGCGCATCACCCTCGACGCGGCACAGCAGTTCGTTCTCTTCCCTTGTCAACATGGTTGTCCCCCAGGCGGCTGACGCCGATCAATGAACTTGCAGATTTTTGCTTAGGGGGCTAAGATAATCCATGGTCGCCAGCCTTGTCAAGGGGCGGCGACATCCCATTGCCAGCATCAGGAGACCGCGCTTGAACACGACCGCCCCCCCGGATTCCGCCGAGGCCCCGTTCTTCGAGGTCCTGGTCACGCGCAAGGAGGCGCTGGCCCGCGACATCTGGGGCTTCGAACTGCGCGATCCGCAGGGCGCACCGCTGCCGGAATTCACCGCCGGCGCGCACCTCACGGTGCAGGTGCCCGGCGGCCCGCGGCGCAACTACTCGCTGTGCGGGGACCCGCAGGACCGGCAGGCCTGGCAGCTGGCCATCAAACGCGACGCACAGGGCCGCGGCGGCTCGGTCCGCATGGCCGACACGGTACAGGCCGGCGACCGGCTGCAGGTCAGCGCGCCGCGCAACCACTTCCCGCTGCATCCGCGGGCCACCAGCCACCTGTTCATCGCCGGCGGCATCGGCATCACGCCGATCCTGGCGATGGTGCGGCACCTGCTGGCCCAGGAGCAGGCCCGCTTCCAGCTGATCTACTGCACCCGGGACGCCGAGCACACCGCGTTCACCGAGGTGCTTTCGGCGCCGGAGCTCGCCGGGCGCGTGCGCATCCACCACGACCACGGCGACCCGTCCCGGGCTTTCGACTTCTGGCCGCTGTTCGAGACCCCGGGCAAGGGCCATGTGTACTGCTGCGGGCCGCGCGGCCTGATGGATGCGGTGGCCGACATGACCGGCCACTGGCCTACCGGCGCGATCCACTTCGAGCGCTTCGGTGTCGACGCCGCGGCCTTCGCGGCGGATGTGCCCTTCCGGGCGCGGCTGCAGCGCAGCGGCGCGACGGTGGCGGTGGCCGCCGGGCAGACCCTGCTGGAGGCGCTGCGCGGGGGCGGCCACCGGGTGCCGAGCTCCTGCGAGAGCGGCACCTGCGGTTCCTGCCGCACCGGGCTGCTGTCCGGCGATGTGGAGCACCGCGACATGGTGCTGACCGATGACGAACGCAGCACGCAGATCATGGTCTGCGTGTCGCGCGCACGCGGCGGCGAACTGGTACTGGACCTGTGAGCCGGGCCACCTCCGACACCGGCAACATCCTGCAGCACTGGCGCGAGGCCGTGCCGAAGGACCGGCTCGCGCACCTGGTGCGCGACTGCGGGCGCGCGTTCCGCCGCGCGCTGGAGCTGCGGCTGGCGGCCCACGGCGTACCCTTTGGCCACTGGACCTTCCTGCGCATCCTGTGGCATGGCGACGGCCTGACGCAGCGTGCGCTCAGCGAGCGTGCCGGCGTCATGGAGCCCACCACCTTTGCCGCGATGAAGGCGATGGAGGCCCAGGGCTGGGTGACGCGCCAGCAAGCGCCGCACAATCGCAAGAATGTCTACATCCACCTGACCGACCAGGGCCGTGCACTGCGCGAGCAACTGGTACCCCTGGCGGTGGAGGCCAACCGCATCAGCACGCGCGGGCTCAGCGCCGCCGAGCTTGCGACGGCCCGCAAGGTGCTGCTGACGATGATCGAGAACCTGGCCCAGGACGAAGCCGCCGCGGTAACCCCGGCGGCCCCGCCGCCCCGCCGCAGGGCGGCGATCAGTCGATCAGTCGACGATCCTGCATCCAGCTGATGCAGGTGCCGGCAGCCTGCGCCAGCAGCGCCGGCTGCCCCTGGAAGTAGTGCAAAGCGCCCTGGATGCATTGCATCGTCTTGTCGGTGCTGGCACAGGCCTGGTAGATCCTGTGCGTGTGCGGCTGCGGCACGGCGTCGTCGGCGCTGTGTTCCAGGGCCAGCATCGGCACCGAGATGCCGGCAGCGCACTTCTCGCCATGCGCGTTGGTGTCGTCGATGGACCACTGCGACAGCCAGGCACGCAGCGTCGAGAAGCGTGCCGACCCGACCGGGCCGGAGTTGACCGTCTCCGGGATGCCCATGAAGCAGGTGCCGATCGGGCGGTCGTTCGGGTCAATGGCGCCGTCCAGGAAGCGCGGCTCGGCCATCGTGCGGTGGGTCACGAAGCCGCGCTCCATCTCCAGCCCGCCGCGCCGGCGCAGCGTCTCCAGCGTCTCGCGCACCCAGGCCGTGCGCCGGCGTACGCGCGCCAGCTGCGCGGCGCGGAAGCGCGCCAGGAATTCGGCACTGTACGGCGGCTTGTTGTCCGGGTGGTAGAGATCCAGCGACGGGTCGCGCCGATCCGGGTCGTTCTCGTCGAGCACCGAGGGATCTATCCAGTCGGTCAGGACGACCGCGCGCGAGATATGCGCAGCCTGGAAGATGAACGCATCTGCCGGAATCAGGCCGGCCGAGACGATCTCGCACGGGTCACCGGCCGGCGTGTGCGTGATGGTCGGGCGCTCCGCCTGCGACTGGTACAGCAACGACAGCGAGCCGCCGCCCGACCATCCACCGATGACGATCTTCTCGTAGCCCCAGACCGTCTTCGCATGGCGGATGTAGGCGCCCAGGTCGACCACCACGTTCTCCATGATCAGCGCACTGTCGTTGCGCGCATAGCGGCTGCCGGCGCACAGCACATGCACGCCGCGCTCCGCCATCGCACGCGGCATCGGCAGCAGCTGCAGCGTGGTGGCCGGATGCATGTAGATCATCAGCGTGCGCGAGGGCCGGCCGCGCGGCGCGAAACGGATGCCCTCCAGGTTGACGACGCCCTGGCTCCCGGCGAAGCCGTAGACGTCCTTGAACGCGGCGGCCTGGGGAAACTTGACGTGGACCCATTCGGCGTCGACGTCGAACTTGCGCTCGGTGGCGGTCGTCATCGGTGATTTCCGGGGGCCCGTGGTCTCAGACGGCTACGGCCTGGCGGGCGGCCTTGTCGCGCGTCCAGGTGTCGCAGGCGGCGCGGGCCTCCCGGTGGAAGCGCTGCAGTTCCTCCTGCTTCGAGGTCGTCAGCGTCAGCTCCAGCCGGATGCCGTTCGGATCGAAGAAGTAGATCGAGCGGACGAAGCCGCCATGCAGCGCCGGGCCCAGCACCTCGACGCCGGCGGCCTCCAGCCGGCGCTTGGCCTCGTCGACCTCGGCCTCGGAGCCGACCCGCAGCGCCAGGTGATTGACCCAGCGCGGCGTGTTCGGCCAGGGCTCGACCGCCTGGTTGTCGCCCAGATCGAAGAAGGCGACCGAACTGCCATCGGTCATCTCGAAGAACAGGTGGATGAACGGGCAGTACTCGCCGGTGCTGCCGACGTGGTCTTCGCGCACCACATGGACCAGCGGCAGGCCGAGCAGGTCTTCGTAGAAGTGCCGGGTCTCCTCGGCGTCGCGGCAGCGGTAGGCAACATGGTGCAGTCCATGCACCGGTACGAATGACGACATGGTGTTCTCCTTCGGGGTGGTGGGGCGGATCAGCGACTGGCAGGCAGGTGGCGGGTCACGGCGTCGAGCCAGTCGGCATCCTGGGACAGGCTGCGCAATTCGGCCAGTGCCTCGTCGCGCGTCTGGGTCCAGCGCTCGACGACGCGCACATCGCTGCCGTCATGCTCCTGGTAGCAGAACTCCAGCCGGATGCCGTGGGGATCGAAGAAATAGACCGACCAGGTCTGCGCGCCGACCATGATCGGTCCGATCGTCGCGACTCCGGCATCCTTCAGCCGCTGCAGCACCTGGCGGAAACGCTCCTCGGTGACCGTGAAGGCGCAATGCTGCATGCCCGCCAGCGCGTTGCGGTCGGCCTGCGGGCAGGCGTCGGCCGGCAGCTCGAAGAAGGCCAGCAACGTGTCGCCGCCGACATCGAAGAAGTAGTGGCGCAGGTTCTCGAACGGCGGGTTGCCGCGGTTGCCCGGGCCGACACCGACACCGGGTGGCACGCGCAGCGCGTGGACCAGCGGCATGCCGAGCACGCGGCCGTAGAAATCCATGGTGGCACGCATGTCGGGCGTGTTGAGGGCCAGGTGGTGGATGCCCCGCGGCAACGGGGGGGAGCCATGACGGAGGCGGGTGCTGGGCAGGGACATGGCAGTTCCTTCAGCGGGCACTGTGGGCAAGGTCGAAATACAGCCGGGGGAGATCCGGCCGCCGGGCCAGTTCGGCACTGGGCAGGGTGAGGGCCACCCGCCCCTTGATCAGCACATGCGCACGGCTCGTGAAGGGCAGCGCGATGTCCAGTTTCTGCTCGACCAGCACCATGGTCAAGCCCTGGGCGCGCAGCGCGGTCAGCGCACTCAGGATCTCGTCGACGACCAGCGGCGCCAGGCCGAGGAAGGGTTCGTCCAGCAGCAGCACGCGCGGCGAGGACATCAGCGCGCGGCCGATCGCCACCATCTGCTGCTCGCCACCGGAGAGCGTGCCGGCGCGCTGCAGCCGGCGCTCGGCCAGCCGGGGAAACAGCGTGTAGACGTAGTCGAAACGCGCAGCCAGCGTCGACGCGCTGCGCCCGGCCAGCCGGACTGCCCCCAGGCGCAGGTTGTCTTCGACGGACAGCGGCGCAAACATGCGCCGGCCCTCCGGCACCTGCACCAGGCCGGCGGCCACGATCGCATGCGTCGGCAGGGTCAGCAGATCCTGCCCGTCCATCAGGGCGTGGCCGCTGCGGTGGCGCAGCGTGCCGGACAGCGCGCCCAGCAGCGTGGACTTGCCGGCGCCGTTGGGGCCCAGCAGCGCGACCGTCTCGCCGCGCTCGACCTGCAGCGCGACATCCTGCACCACCGGCCCGTGGCCGTAGCCGGCGGTCAGGCCGGACACGTCAAGCATGGGCCACCGTCCCCAGGTCGCCCAGGTAGGCGGCGACGACCGCCGGATCCGCCTGCACCTCCTGCGGCGTCCCCTGCGCGATCTTGTGTCCGAAGTTCAGCACGACGACGCGATCGGCCAGCGCCATCAGGAAGCGCATGTCGTGCTCGATCAGCAGCACAGCGATGCCCTGGCGCGCGATGTCCCGGATGATGTCGCTCAGCCGCTCGCACTCGGCCGGCGTCAGGCCCGCGGCCGGCTCGTCGAACAGCATCAGCCGGGGCCGCGCGGCCAGCGCCCGCGCAATCTCCAGCAGCCGCCCCTGGCCGAACGACAGCGTCTCGACATCCGCGTCCCGCCAGTCGGACAGGCCGACGAAATCAACCAGCTCGTCCGCGCGCTGGATCGCGGCGCGCTCGGCGTCGGCCGCGCGGCGGCTGGCGCCCAGCACGCCCCACAGCGAGCCGGTGAAGCCGGTGTGCATGCCGACCATGATGTTGTCCCGCACCGACATGCTCGGAAACGGCTTGTTGTGCTGGAAGGTGCGCAGGACGCCGCGCCGCGCCATCGCGTGGGTCGGCAGGCCCTGCAGCGACTGGCCGTCGAAATCGATGCTGCCGGCCGTGGGCACCAGCGCGCCGGCGATCATGCTGAAGGTGGTGCTCTTGCCGGCGCCGTTGGGGCCGATCACGCCGAGGATCTCGCCGGCGTAAACCTCCAGGTCCAGGTTGCCCACCGCCAGCAGTCCGCCGAAACGCCGGGTCAGGCCGCGCGCCACCAGCAGCGGCTTGCGCGCGCTCATCGCAGCGCCCTCGCACCGCGCGACGCGCGCCAGGCATCCCACAGTCCGATCAGGCCCTTGGGCTGGAACAGCACCACGCCGACCATCACCAGCCCGAACACCAACGCATGGTGGTGGCCGATCAGCGGCGACAGCACGAAGGGCATCAGGTACAGCAGTGCCGCACCGATGATCGCGCCGGCGTGGCGGCCGCTGCCGCCGACGATGACCATGAACAGCAGCAGGAAGGCGTTCTGCAGGCCGAAGATCGGCGGATTGACGGTGTTGTCGACAAACGCGTAGACCATGCCGGCCACGCCGGCCATCGCGCTGGTCAGCGCGTAGGCGATGATCTTGGTGCGGGCGACATCCACGCCCATCGCCTGGGCCGCCTCCGGGTTGTCGCGCACCGCGCGGCAGGCCCGGCCGAACCAGGAGCGGTCCAGCCGCCACAGCGTCGCGAAGGTGCCCAGCAACAGCACGACGATGACCACGGTGTACCAGGGGCCGGTCACCCGCACGCCGAAGATGTCCGGCAGCCGGTAGTTCGCCAGGCCGCCGGCCGCGCCGGTGACCTTGCCGCCCTCGTTGAGCACGACGATGAACAACTGCGCAAAGGCCAGCGTCGCCAGCGCCAGGTAGAAGCCCTCCAGCCGGGTGGCGGGGATGGCCACGACCAGCGCCAGCACCACGCACAGCACGACGCCGCCGAGCACCGCCAGCGGCAGCGGCAGGCCGACCTGGAACAGCAGGATCACGATCGCATAGGCGCCGATGCCGTAGAACGTGAAATGCGAGAACGCGACCTGCCCGGCGATGCCGAACAGGAAGTTGTAGCTCAGGGCCAGCGTCGTCCACAGCAGCAGCTTGCGGTAGATGTCGGTCTGGTAGGAGCCCAGCACAAAGGCGATCGCCGACAGCACCACGCCGACGGCCACCAGGCCGAAGAAGGATTTCACGCGCGGGCCTCCCGCGGCAGCAGCAGGCCGGTCGGACGCACCAGCAGGAACACGATCAGCAGCACCAGCGGCACCCCCATCGCCAGGCCGGGCGGCACCGGCGCATAACGCACCGTGAACTGCTCCGCAAAGGCCAGGATCAGACCGCCCAGCAAGGCGCCCTCGACCCGCCCGACGCCCCCGATCACCAGCGCCGTGAAGCCCTGGATGGCCAGCGGCAGGCCCATCAGGTAGTGCGCCGACACATTGGGCGAGACCAGCAGGCCGGCCAGCGCGGCGACACCGGCACTGGCGGCAAAGGCCATCGACGTGACCCGGCGCAGGTTGATGCCCATCAGCGCGGCCGCCCGCCGGTCGATGGCCACCGCCTCGAAGGACTTGCCGGCGAGCGTGCGCTCGAAGAAGAACCAGGTGGCGGCAAACACGATCGCCGCCACCGTGATGATGAAGAAGCTCTGGTAGGAGCCCGCCACCGGGCCCAGTTCCAGCCGGCCGAAGCCGAATGCGGGCGGCACCGGCTGCGGGTCGGCGCCGAAGCCCAGCGAGGCCACCTCCCGGAACACGACCAGCATGCCCAGCAGCGCCAGGATCGGCGCCAGCGGCGGTGCGCCGCGCTCCACCAGCGGACGCACCGTGAAGCGCTCCGTCGCCCAGCCGATCAGCAGCAGCAGCGCCACCACCGCGAGCATGCCGGCCGGATAGGGCCACTCGAAGCGGGACAGCAGCAGGAAGCCGCCGAACGCGGCCAGCGTGGACCACTCGCCGACCGCGAAGTTGATCACCCCGGTCGGGCGGGTGATCAACAGGTAGGAAAGGGCCACCAGGCCGTAGATGCAGCCGCTGGCCGTCGCACCGACGACCAGCTCCAGGAAGTCGTTCACTTCGCGCCGACGTGCACGACCTTGCCCTGTTTGTCCCCTTCGTAGACCCGCACGACCATGCCGTTCGTGTCGAAGCCGGTGCGCTTGCCGTCGGCAAACCCGTAGACGGCGCCGACGCCGCCCATGACGCCGGTGAAGGACTTGGTGGCCTGCATGGCCTCGCGGACCTTCTCCTTGTCGGTACCGCCGGCGCGCTTGATCGCGTCCGCGGCCAGCATCAGGCCGTCATAGCCATAACCGTTCAGGTTGTACGGCTCGTTACCGGTGTCCTTCTTGAACGCCTCGATGAAGCGCTTCGTTTCGGCCTTGTTGGGGTCGAAGGCGTCCACGAACACCACGCCGTCCATCAGGCCCTTGGCCACTGTCGAATAGACCGGGATCGACAGGTTGTAGTTGCCCAGCACCGGCGTCTTCAGGCCCAGCTGCCGGTAGGAGCGCAGGATCAGCGCGTTTTCCGGCGTCAGCACGCCGGTCATGAACAGGGCGTCCGGGTTGGCGGCGCGCACCTTCTGCATCTGCGGGTCGGCGGTGGTCGAGCCACCCGGCACGACCTCCTCGCTGACCACCTGGATGCCGCTCTTCTCCAGGCCGGCCTTGAAGAAGCGGTTCGTCAACTGGCCCAGGTCGGAGTTGTCGGTGATCAGCGCGACCTTCTTGTAGTTCTTGTTGCGCGCGTAGGACAGCAGCGTCGCGATCTGCGTGGACGCCAGCGGGCCGGTCTGCCAGAAGTTCGGGTTCACGATCTGCGTCGTCAGCGTGTCGCCGCTATTGGACGGCGTCATGTGCGGCGTCTTCGTCTCCAGCGTGACCGACTGCGCCTGCTGGGTCGCCGGCGTCAGCGAGACCGACAGGATGAAGGCGGCGCCCGCGTCAACGAGCTTGCGTGCGGCGGTCGCGGAGACGTCGGGCTTGCCCTGGTCGTCTTCCACCAGCAGTTCCACCTGGCGGCCGAGCAGGCCGCCCTTGGCGTTGAGCTCCTTGACCGCATAGATGGCCCCCTGGGCAACCGGCTCGGCATAGCCCTTGGCCGGCCCGACCTTGTCGGTGATCAGCCCGATCTTGATGGTCTGGGCGAAAGCCACCGGGGCCAGCAGCACCAGCGCGGCTGCGACCGCGGTGCGGGCGCGATTCAGAAATCTGCTTGTCATGTCTCGTCTCCTTGTGAATGTGAACACGTCAACCAACCACCTGCAAAAAATCAGACGCTCAACGCGGCGCCAGGCGCGCGACCCAGCGCTGCAGCGCCACCATCTGGTCTGCCAACGCCTTGCGCGTCGGCTCGTCCGTCAGCTTGCCCTCGGCATCGAACTTGGTGTGCGCGACATTGATGAAGATCTCGGGCTTGACGAGCACCAGCGCGTCCTGGCAGCCGAGGATCTTGCGCAGCTCGTACTGGTGGCGTCCCCCGCCCAGCGGCCCCATCGTGGCCGACAGGATGGCCACCGGCTTGTCCTTGAACGGTGGCGCCGGCACGCGCGACAGCCAGTCGATCGCGTTCTTCAGCACGCCGGACACCGAGAAGTTGTATTCCGGGCTGGCGATCAGTACCGCATCGGCGGCGCTGACAGCCTCCGCCAGCCGCGTGACCGGAGCGGGGATGCCCTGGGCCTGCACATCCTGGTTGAACAGCGGCACGTCGCCGTACTCGGCGATCGTGAGCTGCATGTCGGCCGGCATCAGCTCGGCGGCGGCCAGCAATGCGCTGCGGTTGTAGGATTTTGCGCGCAAGCTGCCGCAGATGCCGAGGACCTTGATCGAAGCCATGTGGTGAAGTACTCCCTGGGGAACGTTGAAAGCCTGGAATCAGGCGGCTGGCAGCGCGTCGCCGTAGTGCGGCGCGATGCGGATCTTGAAGCTGCCGACCTGCGCGACACCGGCCTCGAGCAGGTCACCCGGGCGCACCGGCCCCACGCCCTCCGGCGTGCCGGTCATGATGACGTCGCCGGGCTCCAGCGTGTAGAAGGAAGACGCGAACTCGATCAGCCGGGCAATGTCGTAGACCAGGTGGCGCGTGTTGGACTGCTGGCGCATCTCGCCATTGACCGTGATCCACAGGTCCAGCTGGTTCGGGTCGGCGATCTCGTCGGCGGTGACCATCCACGGGCCCAGCACCGAATAGGAGTCGATCGACTTGCGGAAACACTGGAACTCGGTGCCGCGCAGCGTCATGTCCAGCGCCACCGTGTAGCCGGCCACATGGGCCATCGCGTCCTCGCGGCGCACGCGGTGGCAGGTGCTGCCGATCACGACGCCCAGTTCCACTTCGTGGTCGTTGCGCCGGTCCGGGAAGCGCAGCACGATGTCCTGATCGCAGCCGACCAGCGAACTGCCGGCCTTCAGGAACAGGCCCCAGTCGGCGATCGAGGTCACGTTGCGACCATGGGCGATGGCCTGGTTGGCCTTGCTCTCGGCCGCATGCGCCTCGTAGTTGATCGGCGCACCGATGATCTTCCCCGGATTGGCCACCGGCGACGCGAAGCGCACCGCACCGACCGGATGCCGCACACCGGCCTGCATCGCCTGCTGCAGCAGCGGCCGCAGCCGGGGCAGGGCCGCGATGAACAGGTCGTGCTGCGGCAGCGGGTAGCGTTGCGCCGGCAGGGCATCGAGCACCGCGGTCACGTCGACCACCTCGTCCTTGTCGACCACACCCAGGCGGTCGCCGTTGAAGCGGCAGATTCTCATGCGGCAGGCTCCTCTTCGTCACGCAGATACCCCAGCGAGGCCAGGAACTCGCGGTCCGTCATCATGAAGATCAGCGCGTCCCCGGCGTGGGCCGTGTGGCTGACCCAGTTCCAGTGCGGCACCGTGAACACGTCGTGCCGCTTCCAGGGGATCGTCGTCGCACCGACCCGGCTGCTGCCCTCGCCCTGCGCCACGACGCACACCGCATTGCTGCTGCTGCGGTAGCCGCGCGTGGAACGGCCGGCGGCACAGCGCAGCAGGTAGCAGTCGAGCGTGGGGGACACCGCGCCCTGGCTGTCCCCATCCACATAGCGCAGCAGGCGGCTGCCATCGGCCTGCGGCTTCGCGGCACCCAGTGCCGCCACCGCACGCGCCCAGGCGTACTGGTAACGGCTGCTGCCCGGCGTGCGCAGGTCGTACGCGTCCGGCGCGAGCGTCACCGCCGGCGAGCGCCAGACCGCCGCCCGCGAGGGGGACGGCGTGACCGAGGGTTTGTCCGGCCCGCCCATTTCGAAGAACATCGTGTCCAGATGCGCGCACAGCGGCAGGTCCAGTCCGTCGAACCAGACGACCCGGCCCTCCCCGGGATGGGTGTGTTCGTGCCAGGTCCAGGAGGGTGTCAGGATCAGGTCGCCCTCGGCCATCGGGCAGCGGTGTTCATTGACGCTGGTGACCGCCCCCTGCCCCTCCATGACGAAGCGCAGCGCCTGGATCGTGTGCCGGTGGGCCCGCGCCGTCTCGCCGGGCAGCAGCGTCTGCAGGCCGGCCACCAGGTTCGTGGTGGTCACCGCGGCGCCGCCGAAGGCCGGGTGGGTCAGCAGCAGCACCCGCCGCTCCGCCTCCTCCATGCCGACCTCGCGGACC
Source organism: Rhodoferax sp. (assembly GCA_016790475.1). Taxonomy (GTDB): domain Bacteria; phylum Pseudomonadota; class Gammaproteobacteria; order Burkholderiales; family Burkholderiaceae_C; genus CAISIP01. The sequence continues at coordinate 18,066 of JAEUOX010000279.1, forward strand.
GCGCGACGGATCAGCGGCTCCATGACTTGCCAAGACCAGCGCATCGGCGCATCCGGCGCCTCCGGAACGCGCCGCGTCACGCGCTGGTAGCGGTCCCACAGCGGCTGCGCATGGGCGCCGACCAGGGCTGAGACCAGGTCCGCGGAAGAAACCGGCGTCGACAGTGCGTTCAATCTGTTGTGTCCTCGTGCTCTTGATGGTGGTGGCCGCGACGACGGCCCCACAACTTGACACGAGTCTAGGGCCAACTCATATCAAAAAGCAAAAGGATCGTTTATCCGCGGAATCATTGCGGTTGATATCATGTCCCGACGCCTGCGCTGCCCCGGCGATCCGCGACCACGACCATGGACCTGCTTGATTTCGACCTGAACCTGCTGCTGACCTTCGATGCGATCTATCGGCACCACAGCCTGTCGGCGGCGGCCGGCGAACTGCACCTGACGCAGCCGGCAGTCAGCGCGGCCCTGAAGCGCCTGCGTGAACGCCTGGACAACCCGCTGTTCGTGCGCACCTCGCACGGCATGCGGCCGACACCGTTCGCGGACAACATGGCCGGCAAGGTGGCCCGGGCCTTGGACATCCTGCGCGAGGTCGATCAACCGGACGTCTTCTCGCCGTCGACCACGACGGTGCACTACCGCATCTACATCAACGACGTGGGCATGCAGGTGCTGCTGCCGCATGTGCTGCGGCAGGTCAGCGAACAGGCGCCGGGCGCGCGGCTGACCGTGATCGACCTGCGGCCGGACGAGGTCGTCGACGCGCTGGACACCGGCGTCGTGGACCTGGCCATCGGCTACTTCCTGGGCATGCCCAACTGGGCGCACCAGCAGACGCTGCGCAACACGTCCTATGTCTGTGCGGTCCGGGACGGCCACCCGGACATCCACGGCGGCCTGTCGATGGCGCAGTTCCTGCGGGCCAAGCACGCGATGTACTGGACCAGCGGCTCGCCGCACGGCATCGTCGAGGAGACGCTGGCCCGCCTGAACCTGTCACGCGACGTGATGCTGCGGGTGCCGCGCTTCGCGTCGCTGCCCTTCCTGATCGCGGAGTCGGACCTGGTGATGACGATTCCCGAGGACCTGGGCGTGGCCTTCAGCCGGATGCTGCCGATCCGGATCTATCCGCCGCCGATGCCGCTGCCGAACTTCGAGATCAAGCAGTACTGGCACGAGCGCCACCATGCGGAAGACGCCCACCGCTGGCTGCGCCAGCTCGTGAAGGTCGAGACCGCCCGGATCGGGCGGCCGCGCCTGCGCCGCGCCGCCTGAGCCCGCGGCTGCGTCGCCGCTCAGTACAGCAGCGGCACGCCGGTCTTGCCCTGCAGTTCCTCGCGGGTCACGCCCGGGGCCATCTCGATGACCTTCAGCCCCTCTGGCGTCACGTCGATGACGGCCAGGTCGGTGATGATGCGGTTCACGACCCCCACGCCGGTCAGCGGCAGCGTGCACTTCGGCAGGATCTTCAGGTCGACCGTGCCGTCCTTCTTCTTCGCGACATGCTCCATCAGGATGATCACGCGGCGCACGCCGGCGACGAGATCCATCGCGCCGCCCATGCCCTTGACCATCTTGCCGGGGATCATCCAGTTCGCCAGGTCGCCCTTCTCGCTGACCTGCATCGCGCCCAGGATGCTCAGGTTGATCTTGCCGCCGCGGATCATCGCGAAGCTGTCATGGCTGCCGAAGATCGACGTGCCGGGCAGCGTGGTCACGGTCTGCTTGCCGGCGTTGATCAGGTCCGCATCGACCTCGTCCTCGGTCGGGAAGGGCCCGATGCCCAGCATGCCGTTCTCGCTCTGCAGCCAGACCTCCTTGTCGGCCGGCACGAAATTGGCCACCAGGGTCGGAATGCCGATCCCCAGGTTGACATAAAAGCCGTCTTCCAGCTCCTGCGCGGCCCGTGCCGCCATCTGGTCTTGTGTCCAGCCCATGGTGTTGGTGCTCCTGTGTGGGGTGTGGGTGGCCGGCCTCAGGCGGCCGCCTTCTCGCGGATCGTGCGCTTCTCGATGCGCTTCTCGGGCTTGGCGTTGAGCACCAGCCGGTGCGCATAGATGCCCGGCAGATGGATCTGGTCCGGCACCATGGCGCCGGTCTCGACGATCTCCTCGACCTCGACCACCGTGATGCGCCCGGCCATCGCGACGGCCGGGTTGAAGTTGCGCGCGGTGTAGCGGAACTGCAGGTTGCCGGAGCGGTCGGCGCGCCAGGCCTTGACCAGCGAGACCTCCGGCACCAGCGAGCGCTCCATCACATAGGTCTCGCCATCGAACTCGCGCAGTTCCTTGCCCTCGGCCACCAGCGTGCCGACACCGGTCTTCGTGAAGAAGGCCGGGATGCCCGCACCACCGGCACGCAGCTTCTCGGCCAGCGTGCCCTGCGGCGTGAACTCCAGCTCCAGCTCGCCGGCCAGGTACTGGCGCTCGAACTCCTTGTTCTCGCCGACATAGCTGGAGATCATGCGCTTGATCTGGCGCGTCTCGAGCAGCTTGCCCAGGCCGAAGCCATCGACACCGGCATTGTTCGAGATCACGGTCAGGCCCTTGACGCCGCTGTCGCGCAGCGCGTCGATCAGCGCCTCGGGGATGCCGCACAGGCCGAAACCGCCAACCGCCAGCAACTGGCCATCGCGCACGATGCCCTGCAAGGCGGCGGCAGCCGAAGGGTAGATCTTGTTCACACGGGTCTCCTGGGAAATGGGAACCTGAACGATACTACCTAATTGACTACGTAGTATTTCGTAAGGGTGAGCCCCATTCCGTGCCGATGCAGACCGATATCGACTACCGCCTGGCCTTCGACCTGGCGCCCGTGGGCCTGGTGCTGTCGCGCCACCGCAGCATCGTGGACTGCAACGCGCTGCTGTGCGAGATGTTCGGGCAGCCCCGCGAGTTGCTGATCGGCCAGACCTTCCAGGTGCTGTACCCGAGCCAGGAGGAGTACGAGCGCACAGGCGCACGCATCGCCCCGATCCTGAATGCGCGCGGCCACTATGCCGACGACCGCGTGATGAAGCGCGGCAACGGCGAGACCTTCTGGTGCCATGTGACCGGCCGCGCGCTGAACCGGGCCTCCCCGCACGAAGCCGGCATCTGGAGCTTCCTGGACCTGTCCTCCCGCCGGCCGGTCAAGGCCGCGCTCACCCCCCGAGAGCGCGAGGTCGCCGCCAGCCTGCTCGAAGGCCACACCAGCAAGGAGATCGGCCGGCTGCTGTCGATCAGCCACCGTACTGTCGAGATCTACCGCGCCCGGCTGATGCGCAAGTTCAAGGCCGCCACCAGCGCCGAACTGGTGCACAAGCTGATGGCGGGCTGACTTACAGTGTGGGGCACCCACCCACCGAACCAGACCGCCCAAGGACCTGCCCCATGACAGCCTCCACCCCACGCTACCCCGCCTCGCAACTGCCCGACCTACCCGAAGACATCCGCGCCAAGGTGCTGGAAGTCCAGGAAAAGTCCGGCTTCATTCCGAACGTGTTCCTGGCGCTGGCGCGCCGCCCGGCCGAATGGCGGGCCTTCTTCGCGTACCACGATGCGTTGATGCTGCGCGAAGAATCCGGCCTCACGAAGGGCGACCGGGAGATGATCGTCACCACCACCAGCGCGGCGAACCACTGCCTGTACTGCGTCGTGGCGCACGGCGCGATCCTGCGCATCTACGAGAAGAAGCCGCTCGTGGCGGACCAGGTGGCCGTCAACTACCGCAAGGCCGACATCACGCCACGGCAGCGGGCCATGCTGGACTTCGCGATGAAGGTCTGCCAGCACTCCGACGAGATCGGCGAGGCCGACTTCGCCGCGCTGCACGCCCATGGCTTCAACGACGAGGACATCTGGGACATCGGCGCGATCACCGCGTTCTTCGGCCTGTCGAACCGCATCGCCAACTTCAGCGGCATGCTGCCCAATCCGGAGTTCTACCTGATGGGCCGGCTGCCACGGGACAAGAAGCCCGCCGCCGCCTGATCAGCTGACGATCGCGCGCAGCCAGTCCGGCAGCGGGCGCGCCTTGCGGGCGCCTGTGTCGACCCAGATCGTCGTCGCGCCACCGGACGCGTAGACGACCCCCTGCTGGTCCGTGCGCTCCATCGTGGCCCAGGTCTCGAAGGTCGTGCGCGCCGGGTCGCTGGCGTACATCCGCATCTGCACGTCGCCGGGGTACTCCAGCTGCAGGTGGAAGTTGCAGAAGGCATTGACGATGATCGGCCCCTCGCCGCCAGGCGCCGGCAGGCAGCCGACCGAGCGCATCCAGTCGATGCGGCAGGTTTCCATGTAGCGGAAATAGCTGGTGTTGTTCAGATGCCCCATCGCATCCATGTCACCCCAGCGGATCGGGATGACCATCTCGTAGATCAGCTTCCTGCGCTCGGGCAGCTCCAGCCTCATACCGTGAAGCCGTCGTCGGCGGCCAGCACCGCCCCGTTGACGAAATGGCTCTGGTCGGAGCACAGCATCACGATCATCGCGTCCAGGTCGGCCGGCTGGCCAACGCGCTTGCGCGGCAGCATCTGGATCAGCTTCTGGCCCTGCTCGGTCTGCCAGTGGTGGTGGTTGATCTCGGTGTCGATGTAGCCCGGGCACAGCGCGTTCACGTTGATGCCGAAGCGGCCCCACTCCAGCGCCAGCGCCTTCGTCATGTGGATGATCGCGGCCTTGCTCATGCTGTAGACGCTGAGCTGCGGCACCGGCCTCAGGCCGAGCATCGAGGCCACGTTGACGATGCGCCCGCCGGTGAAGGTGCCGGGCGCTGCACCGCGCGCCCGGGCGATCATGCGCTTGCCGACCTCCTGCGCGACGAAGAACGAGCCCTTGACATTGGTGTCGAACACGAAATCGAAGTCCTTGCCGGACACATCCTGCGCGCGCTGCGTCGTCGACACGCCGGAGTTGTTGACCAGGATGTCGATCGAGCCCACCTCGGTCTCGGCATGGGCCACCGCCGACTTGATCGAGTCATGGTCCGTCACGTCGAGCTCGACGACATGGGCGTCACCGCCGGCGCCGTCCAGTTCGGCCCGCAGGTCCTTGAGCTTCTCGACCCGGCGCCCGGCCAGCACGACCGCCGCCCCGGCCGCCGAGAGCGTGCGCGCGAACTGCGCGCCCAGGCCGCTGGACGCGCCTGTCACAAGGGCGACGCGCCCGGAAAGATCGATGCTGTAAGCCATGGCGGCGGTACTCCGTAGTCTGAAAAATGGGGGTCCGGGGATTATCGCGCGCGGTCTCCGGGGCCCGCATAAAATCCGGGCTCACCCTCTCCCACCGCCCCTCCCTCATTCCCCGCCCGATCATGACCCACGACGAGATCCTTGCCCAGTTCGGCCCCCGCGAAGCCATGGAGTACGACGTCGTCGTCGTGGGTGGCGGCCCGGCCGGCCTGTCGACCGCGATCCGGCTCAAGCAGCTGGCCGCCGAACAGGGCAAGGAGGTCTCGGTGGTCGTGCTCGAGAAGGGCTCCGAGCCCGGCGCCCACATCCTGTCGGGCGCCATCATGGACCCGATCGCGATCACCGAGCTGTTCCCGGACTGGAAGGCGATGGGTGCCCCGCTGAACCAGCCCGTCACCGACGACGCGATGATGTTCTTCGGCGAGCAGTCCGCGTTCCGCATGCCCAACTTCCTGCTGCCGGGCTGCCTGCACAACCACGGCAACTACATTGTCAGCCTGGGCGCCGTGACGCGCTGGCTGGCCCAGCAGGCCGAGAACCTGGGCGTCGAGATCTTCCCCGGCTTCGCGGCCGCCGAGGTGCTCTACAACGAGAACGGCTCGGTCAAGGGGGTTGCCACCGGCAACATGGGTGTCGGCAAGGACGGCAACCCGATGGACAGCTTCCAGCTCGGCATGGAGTTGCACGCCAAGTACACCGTGTTCGCCGAGGGCGCGCGGGGCCACCTGGGCAAGCAGCTGATCGCCCGCTTTCATCTCGATGAAGGCCGCGACCCGCAGACCTACGGCATCGGCATCAAGGAGCTGTGGGAGATCGACCCGAAGCGCCACCAGCCCGGCCTGGTGCTGCACTCCGCCGGCTGGCCGATGCAGGGCCACACCTACGGCGGCGCCTTCCTCTACCACCTGGAGGACAACAAGGTCGCGATGGGCTTCATCACCGGCCTGGACTACAGCAACCCCTACCTGAGCCCGTTCGAGGAGTTCCAGCGCTGGAAGACGCACCCGAACATCCGCTACTACCTGGAAGGCGAGGACCACGGCCTCAAGCCGGCCAAGCGCCTGGCCTATGGCGCGCGTGCGATCACGGCCGGCGGCCTGATGTCGCTGCCCAAGACGGTGTTCCCCGGCGGCGCGCTGGTGGGCTGCGATGCCGGCTACCTGAATGTCAGTCGGATCAAGGGCAGCCATGCCGCGATCAAGACCGGCATGCTGGCCGCCGAGGCCGCCTTCGACGCGCTGCAGGCCGGCCGCGCCCATGACGAGCTCAGCGCCTATCCGGAGGCCTTCGAGAAGAGCTGGCTCTACACCGAGCTGAACAAGTCGCGCAACTTCAAGGCCTGGTTCAAGAAGGGCCTGAATGTCGCCACCGTGATGAACGGCATCGAGCAGTTCGTGCTGCGCGGCCACATCCCGTGGACCCTGCGCCGCGACAAGCCGGATCACCTGTACCTGCGTCCCGCCGCCGAATGCACGCCGATCGTCTACCCGAAGCCCGACGGCAAGATCACCTTCGACCGGCTCTCCAGCGTGTTCCTCAGCAACACCAACCATGAAGAGCAGCAGCCGGCCCACCTGACGCTGAAGGACGCCAGCGTGCCGGTCGGCATCAACCTGTCGAAGTTCGCCGGGCCCGAGGCGCGCTACTGCCCGGCCGGCGTCTATGAGTTCGTCAAGAACGACGACAACACCGACCGGCTGCAGATCAACGCGCAGAACTGCGTGCACTGCAAGACCTGCGACATCAAGGACCCGACGCAGAACATCGTCTGGGTCACGCCGGAAGGCGGCGGCGGCCCGAACTACGCCGGGATGTAATTCGTGGCGCGCCTGCCGCCGCTCCCGCCGGAAACCACGCCCGAGTTGCGGGCCCATTTCGACTTCTTCCTCGGCACGCTGGGCTTCACGCCGAACAGCGTGCTGACGATGCAGCGCAAGCCACGCCTGGTGCAGGCCTTCGCGCAACTGAATGCCGCAGTGATGGACCCGGCGGGCGAGGTGGATCAGGGCTTCCGGCGTCTGATCGGGCATGTCGTCAGCAAGGTCTCGGGCTGCCTGTACTGCCAGGCCCACACGCTGCTGGGGGCGGACAACTTCGGCGTCAGCGAAGCCAAGCTGGCTGACGTCTGGACGTATGCCAGCAGCCCGCACTACAGCGAGGCGGAACGCCTGGCCCTGGACTTCGCGCTGGCGGCGGCCAGCCAGCCCAATGCAGTGACCGATGCACAGTTCGCCACGCTGCGCGAGCACTGGAGCGACGGCGCCATCGTCGAGATGCTGGGCGTCATCGCGATGTTCGCGTTCCTGAACCGCTGGAACGACACGATGGCCACCCCGCTGGAAGCACCCGCGATCGCGGTAGCCGACCGGGCCGTCGGCGCCCAGGGCTGGACGCCCGGCAAGCACGGCGGCTGACACTGGCCCGGGGAGCACGCCCGCATGGTCCTCCCGATGCTCTCGCCGCGCCAGCGTCTGCTGGCGAGCCTGGCCATCACCGTGCTGGCCGCGGTGGGCGCCTGGGCGCTGATCCGCTTCCTGAGCCCGGACCCGCCGCGCGTCGTGCAGATGAGCACCGGCGCGCCGGACGGCGCCTACCACCAGTTCGCGCTGAAGTACCAGCGCGTGCTGCGCGACAACGGCATCACGCTGGAGCTGCAGCCCTCCAGCGGATCCGTCGAGAACCTGCAGCGCCTGCAGCAGGGCCGCGTGGCGGTCGGGCTGGTACAGGGCGGGCTCGGCCCGGGCGTGCAGGATCCGCTGGCCGACAACGCCGACACGCCGCTGCGCACGCTGGCCACCGTGTCCCATGAGCCGCTGTGGGTGTTCTCGCACACACTGAACCTGGATGGCGGGCTCGGCGCGCTGAAGGGCCGGCGCGTCGCGGTAGGTGCCCCGGGCAGCGGCAACCGCCAGCTCGCGATGCAGCTGCTGGCCACCTACGGCCTGGTTGACGCACAGGGCCGCTGGCCGGCCGGCACCGAACTGCTGGACCTGGGCGGCGTCGCCGCGGCCAACGCGCTGCAGGCGCAGCAGATCGACGCGGTGATCCTGGTAGCGGCGGCCCAGGCACCCGCCGTCGCCCGGCTGCTGGACAACCCCAACATCCGGCTGGCGGCGCTGGACCATGTCGAGGGCCTGGCGCGGCGCTTCCCGTTCTTCCAGCCGGTCGTGCTGCGCCGCGGTGCGATCGACCCGGCCCGCGACATCCCGCCGCGCGACATCCCGCTGCTGTCCACCACCGCGAACCTGGTCGTGCAGGACAGCCTGCACCCGGCGCTGGGCTACCTGCTGCTGGAGGCTGCGCGCGCAACCCACGCCGGGCCCGGACTGTTCCACCGCCAGGGCGAGTTTCCGAGCCCGGTGGGCACCGACTTCCCGCTGGCCGAGGAGGCGGACCGCTACTTCAAGAACGGCCGGCCCTTCCTGCAACGCTACCTGCCCTTCTGGGTCGCGAACTTCGTGCAGCGGCTGGTGCTGACACTGCTGCCGCTGGTGGCCATCCTGGTGCCGGTGTTCAAGTTCCTGCCGGCACTGCTGCACTGGAAGGAACGCAACCGGCTGTTCCGCCGCTACGGCGAGCTCAAGTTCCTCGAGCGCGACATCGACACCCGCACGCTGAGCGACGACGAGAAGGCCCAGGCGCTGCTGCGCCTCGACGCGATCGAGGCCGAGATCCGCCATGCGCGCTTCGCGCTGGATTTCTCCGATCGCGTCTACACGCTGCGCCAGCATGTCGACTACGTGCGCCGCCGGCTCGACGGCTAGGTCGGCAAGGGCCCGCCGGCTGCGGGCTACAATGCGCAGGCCAGGAGAGAGCCCGCCCCAGCGGCAGGCCGCCGAAGGCGCAGCGTGTGCTGATTTCAGCCGTGTGAACGCTCAGGCAAAAGGACTGGCAAACGCCGATGGCCCCCGGGGCTGCCGGCGTCTCCCCACTGGAGAGAGATGGCCCGCGCGGCCATCCACCGAAGGAGCAAGCCCAGCGCGGAACCTGCCGGTTGCCGCGCCCGGGGTGAATCTCTCAGGTACCACGGACAGCGGGGGCTGCCCATGGCATGGCGCCATGGTTCGACCGCCCCTTGGAGAACGTCCGTGACCGACGCACCACCACCGCTGCTGCACACGCCGCTGCACGACCTGCACCTCGAACTCGGCGCCCGCATGGTCGCCTTTGCCGGCTATGCGATGCCGGTCCAGTACCCGGCCGGCGTGCTCGCCGAGCACCTGCACACCCGCCAGGCCGCCGGGCTGTTCGACGTGTCCCACATGGGGCAGCTGCGCCTGGTCGGCCCGGAGGCCGCGGCGGCCTTCGAGTCGCTCGTACCGGCGGACGTGATCGACCTGCCCTCCGGGGGGCAGCGCTACGGCCTGCTGCTGAACGACCAGGGCGGCATCCTGGACGACCTGATGTTCGTGAACCGCGACCGGGCACACGGCGGCGACCTGTTCGTCGTCGTCAACGGCGCCTGCAAGGCGGCCGACCTGGCCCACATCCAGGCCCGCATCGGCAGCCGCTGCGCGGTCATCCCCTGCCCCGAGCGCGCGCTGCTGGCGCTGCAGGGGCCGCAGGCCGCCACGGCGCTGGCCAGCCTCGCACCCGAGGTCGGCCGGCTGGTGTTCATGAGCGGCGCCACGTTCCTGCTGGCCTGCGGCGCGCGGACGGTCGAGGCCTTCATCACGCGCAGCGGCTACACCGGCGAGGACGGCTTCGAGATCTCGGTGCTGGCCGACGACGCGACACTGCTGGCCCGTGCGCTGCTGGCGCACCCGGCCGTGAAGCCGATCGGGCTGGGCGCCCGCAACTCGCTGCGCCTGGAGGCCGGCCTGTGCCTGTATGGCAACGACCTGGACACCGGCACCACGCCGGCCGAGGCCCAGCTCGGCTGGGCGATCCAGAAGGTGCGCCGCCCGGGTGGCGCGCGCGCCGGTGGCTTCCCCGGTGCGGACCGCGTGCTGGCCCAGCTGGCCGGCGACGCACAGGCCCCGGCACGCCGCCGGGTCGGTCTGCATGCGCTGGAGCGGATTCCGGTGCGCGAGCCCGCCGCACTGCAGACACCGGCCGGTGAACCGGCGGGCACGGTCACCAGCGGCCTGCTCGGCCCCAGCATCAACCAGCCGATCGCGATGGCCTATGTCCGGGCCGACCTGGCCACGCCGGGCCAGCGCCTGCAGGCGATCGTGCGCGGCAAGCCGGTGCCGATGGAAGTCGTCACGATGCCCTTTGTTCCCCACCGCTACCACCGCGGCTGATCCACCGAAGTCCCCCTTTTCTTTTCATCAACCAGGAGAAACCCATGGCAGTCCGATACACCGAAGACCACGAATGGCTCAATGTGGAGGGCGACATCGCCACCGTCGGCATCACGCACCATGCGCAGGATGCGCTGGGCGACGTCGTGTTCGTCGATCTGCCGGAGATCGGCCGATCCTACGCGCAGAAGGACATCGCCGGCGTCGTCGAGTCTGTCAAGGCGGCCGCCGATGTCTACATGCCGGTCAGCGGCGAGGTGACCGAGGTCAACGAGGCGCTGCGTGCCGACCCGGCGCTCGCGAACTCCGATCCGCTGGGTGCGGGCTGGTTCTTCCGCGTCCGGGTATCCGACCCGTCGCAGCTCGACGCGCTGCTGGACGAGGCGGCCTACGGCCAGCTGACCGCCAAGGGCTGAGCCCGGCGCCCTCCGCCGCGCCCCCAACCACCGAGGATCCCATGTCGACCCCTGCTGCACCGCCGTTGGCGGAACTCGAGAACCCGGACGAATTCACGGCCCGCCACATTGGCATCGGGCCGCAGGACGAGGCGCACATGCTGCGCGTCGTGGGCGCTGCGTCGCGCCGCGCGCTGATCGACAGCATCGTGCCGCCGTCGATCGCACGCCACACGCCGATGGCGATCCCGCCCGCCATCACCGAGGCGGCGGCGCTGGCCGAGCTGCGGGCGATCGCGTCGAAGAACCAGGTCCTGCGCTCCTTCATCGGGCAGGGCTACTACGGCTGCCACACGCCCGGCGTCATCCAGCGCAACATCCTGGAGAACCCGGCCTGGTACACCGCCTACACGCCCTACCAGGCGGAGATCTCGCAGGGCCGGCTGGAGGCGCTGATCAACTTCCAGACCATGGTCTGCGACCTGACCGCGATGCCGATCGCCAACGCGTCGATGCTGGACGAGGCCACCGCCGCGGCCGAGGCGATGACGCTGGCGCGGCGCAGCGTCAAGAGCCGCAGCAACGTCTTCGTGGTGGCCGGCGACTGCCACCCGCAGACCATTGAAGTGATCCAGACACGCGCGGCGCCGCTGGGCCTGACGGTGCGCCTGGCGAACTCCGCCCGGGAATGGGACGAAGCCCTGGCCGGCGACTGTTTCGCCGTGCTGGCCTCCTACCCCAGCACCAACGGGCGCATCGATGACCTGCGTGCCGACGTGGAGCGCGCGCATGCGCGTCAGGCCGCCTTCATCGTGGCCGCGGACTTGCTGGCGCTGACGGTGCTGACTCCGCCTGGCGAATGGGGCGCCGACATCGTCATCGGCACGACGCAGCGCTTCGGCATGCCGCTGTGCAATGGCGGGCCGCATGCAGCCTACCTGGCCTGCCGCGACGAGTTCAAGCGCTCGATGCCCGGCCGCCTGGCCGGCGTCAGCGTGGATGTCCACGGCCAGCCGGCCTACCGGCTGGCGCTGCAGACACGCGAGCAGCACATCCGCCGCGAGAAGGCCACCTCGAACATCTGCACCGCGCAGGTGCTGCCGGCCGTCATCGCCAGCATGTACGCGATCTACCACGGCCCGGCCGGGCTGCAGCGCATCGCGCTGCGCGTTGCCACGCTGACCGCGATCCTGGCGCAGGGCCTGCAGCAGCTGGGCTACACCGCGCGCGAGGAGCACCTGTTCGACACGCTGAGCCTCAAGACGGATGGCGCGACTGATGCGCTGGCCGCGCGCGCCGTCGAATTCGGCGTCAACCTGCGCGTGTACTGGCGCGACTACCTGTGCATCTCGCTCGACGA
>JAEUOX010000305.1 GCA_016790475.1 Rhodoferax sp.
CGGGCAAGCGCGCTGCGGCGGTGATGAGCCTGCTGCACTCGGCGCGAATCAATGGGCACGATCCGCATGCTTACCTCAAGGACGTCCTGACTCGGCTGCCTCTGCACCCCAACAACCGGATCGAAGAACTGATGCCCCATCTCTGGCAGCCGAGCGACTCCCAGGACTGACCGGTATCCCGTCGTCAAGACGGGATGGCCGGACGCTTACGGATCTCGCGCATGGTCATGCCCCGCGCGTACATGGCCACGATCTTGTCGTCAAAGCCGGTGAAGCGCCTCTCGTGCTTGGGGATCAGGATCGGCTGGAAACTGCCGTCGCGGTCACGTGGCACTTCGATGCGCACCGGGCCTTCGTCGGTGATCACCGTCTTGGCGCTGGTGCCGTTGCGGTGGTTCCCGGCGTCCTCGGGCTTGGCTCCGGCGGGGTAGCCCAGGTGATGGCCCAGCCCGGCACCCATCACCCGCTCGATCAACGCCTTCTTGAACGCCAGCGAGGCCTCGTTCACCGCTTGTGCGCTCATCGGGCCGCTGACAATCTGGTCAATCAGCTCTTTGGGGATCTTCGGCAGCGCGGCCGTTCGGGCCGCGATCGCCGCGTTCTTCAACTTCGTCTTGCTCGGCATAAATACTCCGGTGAGTCATGTTATGCCTCAAACACAAAATTCAGGACAGGCTCACGCACAACCCCGTCCAAGGTTCAGTAGCGATCACCCCCCTCATTCACAGGCGACCGCATGGGGCTTCGCCGATCGAGCAGTTATGCTCTGCTACTTATGCAAAAGTAGCAAGCTACATTTTTGGTAGCTAACTAGTCAATTTCCATAAGGCTTCTGGAGGCGCGACCCGGAGTCGAACCGGGCTGATCGGATTTGCAAGCCTGGTGTAGCCAATCAATTCAATGACTTGCAGACGCGCTACGACCTTCGCTACGCATCGGGCCAAATAGATGCCCACGCCATGAGGAAATCCAGCCATCATGCCGCGCAAGTGGCCTTAGACAGCCTTGAAGTTGCAGCCGAGACGCATCAAAAGTCAAGACAGCCCGAATCGCGCCGGTCGCTTGTCCAGGCGGGCTCGCATGCCCTCCTTCTTGTCCGGCGTGTCAAACAGCAGTTGAAAGGATTTGCGCTCAAACTGCAGCCCCTGCTCCAAGGGCAGATGCATGCTCTGCAGCACTGCCTCCTTAATGAACCGGATTGCCTGCTGCGGCCCATCGGCCAATTGGCTGGCAAGCGCCATTGCCCGGACTTCAACCTCGGCGTCGGGCACGACCTCGCTGACCAGGCCCATGGCAAGAGCCTCTGCGGCGGTGATGGGGTTGCCAATCAGCAGGAGCTTCATCGCTCTGAATTTGCCAACAGCCCGTGTCAGACGTTGCGTAGCGCCACCGCCAGGCATGATGCCCACCAGTACCTCAGGCTGGCCGAACCGAGCGCCCTCGCCAGCCACCAGGATGTCGGCATGCATCGCCAGCTCGCAACCGCCACCCAAGGCATGGCCATGAATTGCAGCGATGACCGGCTTGCGGCAACTACTGATGGCCCCCCAGAGACGGTCCATATCACGCGCGACGATCTCCAAGGGTGTGGCATCAACATACTCATTCAGGTCTGCACCTGCACAGAACGCCCGCTCGCCGCCCACCAGCACTATGGCCCGCACAGACGGGTCCGCATCCAACCTCGCAAACACCTCGGCCAGCGCGCGGCGAAGGGCGAGGTTCAGGGCATTGAGAACAGTCGGCCGGTTGAGGCGCACGACGACCACACCTTCAGCGGGTCGCTCTTCCAGGAGGACGTCTTCCATTTGGTTTTCGCTTTCATCCGCACGATGGGGCGGCCAGTGGGTGCATTTTGTCAGGTGCTGCAACTTGCAGAGCCCTCTCCGTATCTGACCGCTCCATGTCAGACTGGGCCACGTGGGAGCAACGAGGCCCCCCGACCAGAACCGGAGCACTGCAATGCTCATACACACATCACCAACCGTTCCGCGCAGCCACGCGGGCGCAGATTGCGCCGTCAATCCCTGGAGACGTCGCGTGGCGGCGTGTAGTACGGTGTGTTGGCACCAGTGCGCTGCTGGATGCGCGCCAGTTCGGACTTGGCGACGACGCCCAGGTGCACCTCGTCCGGGCCGTCCACGAAGCGCAATGCCCGTCCCCAGGTCCACAGGAAGGACAGCGGTGTGTCGGAGGTCAGGCCCATCGCACCGAACACCTGCATCGCGCGGTCCAGTACCCGGGTCTGCAGCCGCCCGGCCAGCACCTTGATCGCGGACACGTCCACCCGTGCGGCGCGGTTGCCCTCGCGGTCGATCCGGTCTGCCGCGCGCAGCACCAGCAGCCGCGCCTGGTCGATCTCGATGCGGGACTCCGCGATCCAGTCGCGGATGTTCGCCTGGTCGGCCAGGCGCTTGCCGAAGGCCCGCCGCTCCAGGGCCCGCTCGCCCATCAGGTCGAGCGCCAGTTCGCACTGCCCGATGGTGCGCATGCAGTGGTGGATGCGCCCCGGCCCCAGCCGGGCCTGCGCCAGCGCGAAGCCGGCGCCCTCCTCGCCCAGCAAGGCCTCCGGGCCGACATGCACATCGCGGAACAGCACCTCGCAGTGCCCGTCGACCGCCAGGTGGTGCATGATCGGAATGTTGCGCAGGATCTGCACGCCGGGCGTGTCCAGCGGCACCAGCACCATCGAGTGACGCTGGTGCGCCGCGCGCTCGCGCCCGTCGTCGCACACGCCCATCACGATCGCGAAACGGCAGTGCGGGTGGATCGCGCCGGTGGTGAACCACTTGCGCCCGTTGACGACGTAGCCGTCGCCGGACGGCCGGATCGTGGTCTGGATGTTGGTCGCGTCGCTGGAGGCTACGTCCGGCTCGGTCATCGCGAAGGTGGAGCGGATCGCGCCATGCAGCAGCGGCAGCAGGTAGCGCTCGCGCTGCGCCGGCGTGGCAAACAGGTGCAGGAGCTCCATGTTGCCGGTGTCCGGCGCGCTGCAGTTGAACACCTCCGACGACCAGTGCAGGCGCCCCATGATCTCCGCCAGCGGCGCGTACTCCAGGTTGGTCAGCCGGGTGCCCGGCTCGTCCGGCCGCAGCGCCGGAAGGAACAGGTTCCACAGACCCTCATCCTTCGCCAGCGCCTTGAGGTCATCGATTAGCTGCGTGGGGTGCACGCCGCGTTCGGCCAGATCGTGCCATTGCCGGTGGTGCGGCAACACCAGGCGATCCATGAAATCCTGCAGTCGGTGCTGCAGGGCCTGTGTCGTCTCGTTGTACTGAAAATCCATGCCAATCCTCGATGGGCGCGCGGTCAGTCCGTGCGCGCGAAAAAGTCGGGCTCGCGCTTCTCCTGGAAGGCTCGCAGTCCCTCGCCGAAGGCCGGCGAGTCCAGCAAGACGCGCTGGCGCAGCCGCTCGTAGTCCAGTTGGTCCGGTAAGGTGCTGACCTGCGCCGCGTGGTAGGCGTGGCGCACCTCGCGGCAGACGCCCGGCGGTGCGCCGGCCAGCCTGCGGGCCACCGACAGCGCCATGGCCTGCAGTTCGGCCAGCGGCACATTGCGCCAGATCATGCCCCAGCGGGTGGCGTCCTCGGCGCGGATGGGCTCACCCAGCATCGTGATGGCCTGCGCCCGGGCCCAGCCGAGCAGGCGAGGCAGTTTCCAGGTGGCACCGAGGTCGGGCACCAGCCCGAGGCGTGGCGCGAAGGTCAGCACGAACGACGCCTCGTCGGCCGCGATGGCGATGTCGGCGGCCAGCGCGATGCTCACCCCTGCTCCGGCACACACGCCGTTGATCGCAGCCACCGTGGGGATGGGCAGATCGTGCAGTTCCTGGATCACCGGGTTGAAATGCTCGGCCATCAGATGGGCCTGGCGCACACCGAGGGACTCGTCAGGCAGCCCGGGCACACCCGACGCCTCGAGCTGCCAGCCGGCGCAGAACCCGCGGCCCGCGCCTGTGATCAGCAGTGACCGCACGGCCGCATCTCGCCCGACTGCACGGATCTGCTGCAGCAGGTCCTTGACCGCCTGCAGGCTCAGGCTGTTGAGCGACTCCGGCCGGTTCAGCGTGAGCACGCCTACCGTGCCCTGCCGCTCGAAACGGATGACCGGTACGCTGCCGCCCGCGGCGCTCATTTCGCACCTGCTGCAGCCGGCGGCCGGCCCAGCGTGAAGCCGCCGTCGACCACCACGAGCTGGCCGGTCATCAGGCACATCGGGTCGAGCAGCCACACGATCGCGCTGGCGATGTGTTCAGGGGTGGCGACCTGGCCCAGAAGCGAGCTTTCGGCAAACTGCGCCTTGACGCGTTCGTAGACCGCGTCACCGAGACCCTCTTGCATCCAGCGGCCAGAGATCATGCCCGGAAGCACCGCATTCACCCGGATGCGGGGCGCCAGGGTGCGTGCAAGGCCCAGCGTCAGGGCATTGAGCGCGGCCTTGGACAACACGTAGGGGAAGGAACTGCCGGTGCCGGTCTGCCCCGCCACCGAGGACACGTTGACGATCGCCCCCCCCGCAGCCATGTGCCGCGCGGCCGCGCGGGCCATCTGGAATGGCCCCACCGCATTGGTACCGAAAATGGCCTGGAAATCGTCTGCCTGAACCCCGTCCAGGTTCGACAGCGGGATGAACTTTGTCGACGCCGCGCTGTTGACCACCGCATCCAGCCGGCCCCAGCGTGCAATGGCATTCCCGACCAGATCGACGCAGACACTGTCGAGCGCCACATCGCCCTGCACCGCCAGTGCATCGGCGCCCAGGGCCTGGCACTGCGCCACCACGGACTGCGCGCGCGCGGCACTGCGGTGGTAGTTGACCAGCACCTGGTATCCCTTGCCGGCCAGCAGCCGCGCCGTGGCGGCCCCGACCCCGCTGGCCGCTCCGGTGAGGAGAGCCACAGGCCGTTCGCTGCTCATCGTGCACCTCCTTCGCTGCCGAACGCCGGCTTGAAGTACTGGCGCACCACGGATTCGGCGATGCAGGCGGGCTTGTCCTCGCCGTCGATCTCGATGGTGACGGCATAGGTCATCTGCAGACCGCCTGCGATCTCCTCGAGCTTGCGCAGCACGAAGCGCCCGCGGACCCGTCTGCCGGTGCGCACGGGGTTGGTGAAGCGCACCTTGTTCAGGCCGTAGTTGATACCCATCTCGCAGAATGGGAAGGACAGGTGGTCCCCGTAGAACTTGCCCAGCAGCGACAGCGTGAGGAAACCGTGCGCGATCGTGCCGCCGAAGGGCGACTCCTGCGTGGCGCGGGCGGGGTCCACATGGATCCACTGGAAGTCTTCAGTGGCCTGGGCGAACAGGTCGACACGCGGCTGCGCCATGGTGACCCAGTCGGTCAGCAGGACCTGCTGGCCCACCAGGGCACGCAGCTTGTCCAAGGTGGACACATCGGCAAGCAGCGGCATCAACGTACTCCGGGGGTGGGTGTCAGGGTGGCGAGCAGGCGTTCGCGCAGGTCGCGCTTCACCAGCTTGCCGTTGGCATTGCGGGGAAGGGGCGTGAGCGAAACGGTGAAGCTCTCGGGCACCTTGTAGTCGGACAGGCGGGCCTTGCAGAACTCCGACAGTTCCTGCTCCGCCGTCCCAGCCCGCTTGAGCATAACGAAGGCATGCACCCGCTCGCCCAGTACCGGGCAGGGTTTGGACACCACGGCACATTCCTGCACTGCCGGGTGGGCGTACAGGACGTTCTCAACCTCGATGGTGTAGATCTTGTAGCCGCCGCGGTTGATCATGTCCTTCATGCGGTCGACGACCTTCACATAGCCCTGTTGGTCGATGGATCCGATGTCGCCCGAGCGCCAGTAGCCGCCGGTGAAGTTGTCGGCAGTAGCCTGCGGGTTGTCCCAGTACCCCCGCACCACCATCGGCCCCTTGATCCAGATCTCACCCAGGGTATCGGGCGGCAGTTCACAGCCCCGCGCGTCCATGACACACATCTCGACGCAGATCAGCGGGGCCCCCACGGTATCGTTGTGGGCGGCTGTCTGGCCCGGCGGCATCAACGTCGAGGGCGACGTGGTCTCGGTCGAGCCGTAACAGTTCATCAAAGTCAGCGAGGGCACCTTGGCCGCCAGCGTCGCGATGCTGGCCACCGGCATCGGAGCACCACCATAGGCCCCGATGCGCCAGCAGGATATGTCGTGCTGATCGAAATCGCTCTGCAGCAGGCACAGGTTGTACATTGCGGGCACCATCAGGGTGTGCGTCATGCGCTCGCGTGCGGCCAGCCGCAGGAAGTCGGCCGCCTTGAAGGCCGGCATGATCACCAGCTTGCCGGCACACCGGACCATGGTCGTAATCAGCGCCACCAGGCCGGTGACATGGCTCAGCGGCACGGCGGCGATGGAGCTGTCTGCAGCGCCGAGGCCCATCGCGATCTGGTAGTGCATCGAGGAATGCACCACCCCCAGGTGCGTGAGCATGGCGCCCTTGGGTCGGCCGGTGGTGCCAGACGTGTACAGGATGGCGGTGGTGTCCTCTTCCTGCACCGCGGCGGCATCCGGCGCCGGGCCGTCGGCCATCAGCGCGGCGAGCGGCAGCGAGCCGGCACAGTCGCCACCCACCGCCACGCGTGTGCGCAAAGCCGGCACCTGTGCCGCATCGGGCAGCACATCGTCCAGGTCGGCCTCGTGCACCACCACCACCGCAGCGCAGTGCGACAGCATGTAGGCTAGGCCGGGGGTCTGCTCGCGGATGCTGATCGGCACGGCGATTGCACCGAGGCGCACCGCAGCGAACAGAGTCACGACGAACTCGATTCGGTTGCCCAGCAGCAGGGCCACGCGGTCGCCCTGCTGCACACCACGTGCCGCCAGCCCCGCGGCCAGGCGGCCCGACTGCGCCAGCAGTTCGCGGTAGGTCAGCCGCGCGTCACCGCATACCAGCGCATCACCGTCGGGATTGCGCGCTACCGCTTCCAGCAGCATGTGGTGCACGCTGCGCGGTCGGTCCGCGAAACACGCCACCACCCGGTCGCCGTAATGGGCTTCCAGCCGCCGCGGTGGCCAGATGTCCTGCCAGATCGTCATCCCAACCCCTCCGAGCAGTTCGTTGCCGCCCTCACCGCGGCCACTCGACCGGCGCGACCATCGCCGCACCGTCCATGAATTCCACCGCGCGACGCGCGAACGCCGCGCTCAGCCTGCCCACATCGGCCGCGTCCGAGCCAGCCGCATTGCCGCTGGCAGCACGTGACGCGATCCCCTCGAAGATCACCGCCATGCGGAACAGCGCAAACGCGAAGTGGAAGGCCGTGACACCATCTCGCCGCCCGCTGTGGTGGTAGTAGTGCTGCAGATACTCCGCCTCGGACGGTATGCCCAGCGCCGCCAGATCCAGGCCGCGGATGCCGCCGTATTCGGACGGAAGCGTGCGCCAGGTCATGCAGTTGAAGGCCACGTCGGCCAGCGGATGCCCCAGTGTGGACAGTTCCCAGTCCAGCACGCCCACCACGCGGGGCTCTGTCGGATGGAACATCAGGTTGCCCAGCCGGAAGTCGCCGTGGCTGAGGGTGGTCTCGGCCTCATCGGGGACATGCGCCGCCAGCCAGACCGCCAGCCGCTCGATGTCGGCGTCTTCCCGCGTCCTGGACATGGCCCACTGCTTCGTCCAGCGCGCGATCTGCCGGCTGAAGTAGCCGCCGGCACGGCCGTAGTTGGAAAGGCCGATCGCCGCCCAGTCCACCCTGTGCAACACCGCCATAGTCTCGGCCATTGCCAGGTAGATGCCGCGCCGCTCGGCGGGCTCCATGCCGGGCAGCGCGCAGTCGGAAAACACCCGACCGGGCAGTCGCTCCATCACGTAGAACGGCGTGCCGACCACCTCGCGCCCCGCATGGAAGAGAACCATGCGCGGCACCGGCAGCGCACTGCCGGCCAATGCCTGCATCACGCGGTACTCGCGGTCCACCGCGTGCGCCGAGGGCAGGATGGCCGAGCCGGGTTGCTTGCGCAACACGAGCGCCCGGTTGTCGAAGCTGACGAAGAAAGTCGGGTTGGACTGGCCGCCGCCGATGCGCTCGAGGCGCATCGGGCCGCGCAGATCCGGCAGCCGCTCGGTCAGGAACTGTTCGAGGCGCTGCGCTTCGAATTCCATCAGGTCCACCACGGGTAATAGCCCGGCATGCGCGAGGCCTGGTCACGGAATGCGGGTTCGCGCTTCTCCAGGAAGGCGGCTACCCCCTCGCGGCCGTCGGACTGGCTGGCGTAGAAGATGCCGAGCGACTCGACCTTGTGCGCCTGCATCGGATGCGCGGCAGCCGAATTGCGGTACATCATCTGGCGGATCAGCGCCACCGAGACCGGAGATCGGCCGTGGCTGGCCTGACGCGCGACCCGCTGCGCCTCGGCCAGCACATCCAGCGTCGGAACCACCCGGTTCACGAGGCCGTGCTGCAACGCTTCCGGTGGCTCCACCAGCTCCGCGCTGTAGGTCCATTCCAGCGCCTTGGGAAGGCCCACAACCCGCGGCAGGAACCAGCTGGCACAGGCGTCCGGCACGATGCCGATCTTGCCGAACACGAAGCCGAAACGCGCCTTGTCGGAGGCGATGCGAATGTCCATCGCCAGGGTCATCGTGGCGCCCACCCCCACGGCCACGCCGTTGATCGCGGCAATCACCGGCTTCTTGCAGTCGAAGATCGCCAGCGTCACCCGCCCGCCCGTATCACGCACACCGCGCAGGATGGCCGGATCGTCCGGGCGTTCGTCCAGATCACGCATGGTGGGCTGCTGGCGCTCGTCCAGACCGAACACATTGGCACTGCCATCACCGCCCAGGTCCATGCCGGCGCAGAAGGCGCGGCCGGCGCCGGTGACGACGATGGCGCGCACCGCGTCATCCTCGCTGGCCTGGCCGAACACATCCACCAGTTCCTCGGCCATGGTGACCGTGAAAGCGTTCATGCGCTCCGGACGGTTCAGGGTGACTGTCAGGATGCCGCCCTCCAATGCGCAGGCGATATCGCGTCGCACCCGGTGCAGCCAGGTTGCCGGCAACGTTCCGACAGGTGGCGGATGGCTCATCCCACGGCCCCGACAGTGGTGTCGGCCAGGCGCAACTGCAGCGTGTCCGGGTCGATGTCCAGATCGAGCAGGAGCCAGATCGCTGCCTTCTGCCAGTGCAACCCGGGGCGCAGCGTGGCATAGACGCCGCCCGCCAGCGCCTGCGGCATCACGAACTTGAGCGCGCGCAATCCCGGAATGTCGTAGCGCTGGACCGGGCCCGGTACGACACGGTTGAGCTGCGCCTGCACGGCGGGCGCCACCAGTGCACGTGCCAGCAGCGCATAGGCGGCACCGTCCCGCGCTACCAGCGTGAGGTCCAGCACGTCGCCCTTGTCGCCCGCCCGCCCGGCGGCAATGTCTCCGACTCTCATGAATGGCTCCAGACCAGCTCGGTGCGCACCAGGCCGGGCGCGATGAAACCGTCAAGTACCTCGATCCGGTTGCGCCGCTCGCTGCGCACGCTGCATCCGCCAGCCGGACCGGACAGGGTCAGTGCGTAGATCTCGTCCTCGACGACCTGTGCCATCTCGGCATCGGCGCAACGCGCCGACACATGCACCCGCAGTTCGGCCGGCACGCCCCCGGCCATTGAACCGGCGCGCAGCACCGAGTCGATGCCGACGAGATCGATCACCAGATCTTCCGGCGCCCAGGCCGCGAGGCGCAGGCGCAGCGTGTCGGCGGCGCGCCGCGCCCGGTCTAGGGCCCGTGTACCGGCAAATCCGATCTCGCAGTCGGCGATGAAACCGGGCAGCTCCAGGAAGCCGGCCACCTTCAGCGTCGGCGGGGGACCCAGCGAACGCGCGCCGGTCATGCGGACCTTGTTGCGGCCGATCTGCTCGAACCGGATGCCGGTGAAGTCCAGCACCAGGTCGGGCGTCGCATACCGCGAAGGGTCATGCACTTCGTACAGCAGCTGCAAGGTGCAGGTGACCGCATCGAGCAGCGCGGGCGCACCATCCAGCACGGTAATGTCCGCCGATCCATCGGCGTAGACATGGGCCAGCGGATAGCCCAGCGCGGCGAAGTCGGCGGCCGACAAACCAGCGCCGGTCTGCGTGGCGCCGGCCGGCTCGTAGTTGCCCCCGGTGAGCTGCCCACCGCATTCCAGCAGGTGCCCGACGGCCACGGCGCCCGCCAGCGCCGCCTCGCCCGGTTGCAGGTGCCCGCGTGCCGGTGCGGCGAACAGCGCCGAGTCGGCGACCCGCCCGGTCACAACTACGTCGGCGCCGGCATCGAGTGCCTCGGCCATCGGCGCGCTGCCCAGGTAGGCATGGGCACCGATCAGCCGGCCCTGTACAGGGCGCACCCACTGCACCTGTTCGCGCAGGTGCATCACGTCATCGCCCACCACCGCGGCCACGCGCCGGCCGGGCAGGCCGAGATCCTTCGCGAGGCGCGCGATCGCCTCGCCGGCAGCGCGTGGATTGGCCGCGCCGAGGTTCGACACGATCCGGCAGCCCGTGCCTGCCGCTGCCGGCAGCAGGGGCATGAGCCGCCGGCGCAGGCGGGGATCATGCCCGGCCTGGGGGTTGTCGGAGCGCGCCTTGATGGCCGGCACCAGTGTGCGCTCGGCCAGGCACTCCAGGGCGACCGAGTCGACCTGTCCGGATGCCGCCAGCGCCACGGCCGGATCGATGCGGTCGCCTGCGAAGCCGGCTCCGGCACCGACGCGGCAGATAATGGGTCCCGGGCTGGCCATGCTGGTCACAACCCCATGTAGGAACGTTGCACATCCGGATCGCGCAGCAGGTCCTCGCCGCGGCCGGTCTTGAGGATGCCGCCATGCTCGATGATGTAGCCGCGCTCGCACATGCGCAACGCGTTGCCCACGTTCTGTTCGACCAGCAGCACCGACAGGCCCTTGGCCTTGACCAGCTTACCCACCATGTCGAACACCTTGTCCACCATGATCGGCGCCAGGCCCAGCGACGGCTCGTCGAGCATCAGCAGCTTCGGCAGCGCCATCACTGCGCGGGCCACCGCGCACATCTGCCGCTCGCCGCCGGACAGGCGCCCCGCGAGCTGGGAGCGGCGCTCCGCCAGGATCGGGAACATGCCCATGACCTCCTCCAGCGACTCCCGCATGCGGGCGCGGGCTGCCGGGTGGTACGCGCCAAGCTCCAGGTTCTCCAGCACGGTCATGAACGGGAATAGCCGGCCGCCTTCCGGCACCATCACCAGGCCGCGTTCTGCCGCCGCGTGGGCGGGCACGTTGGTGATGTCCTGGCCATCGAATGTCACACGGCCGGCATGGGCGCGCAGGTGGCCGCTGATTGTCAGTAGCAGCGTCGTCTTGCCGGCACCGTTGGCACCCACCACCGAAACGATCTCGCCCCGCGTGACCTCGAGGCGCACGCCGTCGAGCACCGGCAGCTCGCCGTAGCCAGAGAACAGGTCTTCCACCAGAAGTATCGAGCTCATAGTGTTCCCAACTCCTCAACCTTGTGCCCATCGCCCAGGTAGGCCTTGACCACCTCGGGCGAATTGAGGATCTGGTCAGCGGTGCCCTGGGCAATGAGCCGGCCGCGATCGAGAACCACCACACGCTCCGAGAATGCGCGCACCACCTTGAGGTTGTGCTCGATGATCAGGAAGGTCAGGCCCGTCGCATGCAGGCTCTTGAGCAGCTCGATCGACTGCCCGACCTCGCTCTGGTTCAGGCCGGCCATGACCTCGTCGAGCAGCATGATCTCCGGCTCCATCGCCAGTGCGCGGGCGACTTCCAGCCGGCGCCGCTCACTGAGCGTCAGATCCCCCGCACGCCGGCGGGCATGGTGGGCCATGCCTACGGTCTGCAGCACGTCCATCGCCTTGTCGCGCGCATCCGTCAGCCGGGGATGGCGCATGAAGGCGCCGATCAGCACGTTCTCCAGTGCGCTGAGCGCGATCAGCGGCTTGACGATCTGGAACGTGCGGCCCATGCCCAGGCGCGCCCGCTGGTGCGGCGCCAGGCTGTTGATCTGCTGTCCACGCAGGCGCACCTCGCCGGCGGTGGGCGCCAGCTGTCCGGTGAGCAGGTTGAAGAAGGTGGTCTTGCCGGCGCCGTTGGGGCCGATGATGCTGACGATCTCGCCCTTGGCAACCGTCAGCGACACATCGTCCACCGCCTTCAGACCCATGAAGTGCTTGCTGGCGTTGTGGACGACCAGGAGTTGCTCGCTCATTTCGGGTCTCCCTTCTTGCGGCGCAGGCGCGCCAGCAGGTCCTCGATGGCGCCGACCACGCCGCGCTTCATGAACAGGGCCGCCAGCACCATCAGGAGGCCTAGGATCGCGAGGTTCATGCCCGGCAGCGAGTTGGCGAACTCCGCCCGCAGGAAGTTCTCGAACGGAATGATCAGCGCCGCACCGAGCAGCGGGCCGGCGATGGTGCCGACGCCGCCTATCAGCGACAGCAGCGCGAACTTCACGCCAACCTCCTGCAGGTTGAAGATGGTCGGCGGATCGATGTAGCGCAGGTACATCGCGAACAGGGCGCCACCGATCGCCGTCAGTGCGGCGCTCAGGGCCATGCCGCGCAGCTTGACCCCCAGCACGTCGATGCCGGAGGCGCGCGCTGCGTCCTCGTCCTCGCGCACCGCCAGCAGGTAGTAGCCCAGCCGGCTGCGGCGCAGCACCACCGCGATCAGGATGACGATGGCAAGGAACACGAACATCAGCAGCGCGTACTGCCAGCGGTCGCGGAAGATCATGTTGCCGAACCCCGCCTTGAACGGGATCATGATGCCGCGCGGACCCCCGGTGAAGGACTCGAAGTGGTTCGCGATGACGAAGGCGACCTCGTTGAAGGCCAGCGTGGCGATCGCGAAGAACGGGCCGCGCAGGCGGAACGTCGGCCATGAGATCAGCATCGCCACCAGCGCGGCAAAAAGCGCGATGGGGACCATCGTGATCCAGGGAGACAGGTCGAAGGCCACGTACAGGCGGGCCGTCATGTACGCGCCGATGCCGAAGAACACCCCGTGCCCGAGCGAGAACTGACCGCCGAAGCCGCCGATGATGTTCCATGAAGCGGCCAGGCCACCCATCAGGTAGGTGAAGGCGATGATGTTGAGCCAGTGCGCATCGTTGATGAAGATGACGAATGGCAGAAAGGCGAGGGCCATGCCGCCCAGGTACCTCGCCGTCGCCCGGGATCCGGACTCGATGCCGGAGTCTGTGGCTGCGCCCTTGCGCAGGGTTGGGTCAGTTCTGCTCACGGAAACCTACCTCCTCGGCACCCACCTGGCCCATCAGGCCGGACGGACGCACGATCAAAACCACCAAAAAGATGATGAACCAGATGGCGTTCTTCAGCGCAGGGTCGATGTAGTAGCCCGCGAACGCCTCCACCACGCCAACGATCAGTCCACCGAGGTAGGCGCCCCAGACGCTGCCCAGCCCGCCAAGCACCACCACCGCGAAGGCGGCGAGGATGAAGTTGCCGCCCACGCTGGGCGTGATCGAGTAGATGGGCGTGAGCAGCGCGCCTGCCATGCCGGCGAGCGCCGCGCCGACACCGAAGGTAAACAGGAAGGTGCGCTCGACATTGATGCCCATGACCCGGGAAGCGCGCTTGTCCTGCGTCACCGCGCGGATCGCCTTGCCCATCATGGTGTGGCGCAGGTAGAGATGCAGGCCGATCGTGATCAGAGTCGTGGCCACCAGCGTCACCAGCTGCACGATGCTGATGCGCAGGTGTGCGACCTCGATCACCCCCGAACCCACCTGTCCCCCGATGCTGTAGGCTTCGCCGCGCGAGGTGGCCAGCATGATGTTCTGGAACAGCATCAGCAGACCGAACGTTGCGAAGATCTGCATGTTGGATTCGTTGTGCAACGGCTGGATCACCAGCCGCTGGATCGCGACACCCAGCAGGCCGACCAATGGCGCCACGATGAACACCGACAGGTAGGGATCAAGCCCGAGATGGGCATAGGCGTAGTAACTTCCGTACATGCCGAACATCACCAGTTCGCCCTGCGCGAAGTTGACAATGCGCACCACACCGAAGATCAGGTTCAGCCCGATGCTGACGAGGCCGTAGATGCCCCCCAGCAGCAAGCCGAACACCAGCACGTTGAGTAGTTGGTCCATGTCTCTCTCTTTCTTGGTCAGGCTCTGCCCATCACATAACCGATGCGCGGGAAGTGCACGTGCACAACCCCCGCGCGCCTGTCCAGCCGGCGCACGCTGAAGTGCGTGCGGGTGGCCGCCACCAGCGTCCCTTCGGTGGTCTCCGCGCCGAAACTCTCGGCGCGGATGCTCACAGACGTGCCCAGGGCAATCCCGTGGTCATCCTGAAAAGCACTGTCTCGCAGCAGGCTGCTGCCGGGTCCGGCCGGCTCCACGGATGCGGCCACGGCGATGGCCTGCGAGGCATCGAAGGCCTCACGCCGGCCGTGGCCGAAGGCCTGCATGCTTTCCATCCAGCGCGCCAGCGGCGCAAGGTGCTGCAGCACGTCCTGCTCGCGCGGCGTGCGGATGCGGGTGAACCACAGGCCGTGGTACAAGGCGAAGTCCGCGACGCTGGGCGCTGCGCCTGCCATCCAGTCCTGCTCACGCAGCAGATGGTTGAGCCGACGCAGGTAGGACTTAGCGGCAGCAATGGCATCCGGTGCGCGCGGCCGCGCCATGGCACCGATCATGGCGTCGCGGTCCCGGTTGAAGGCCTTTGCAGCATCCGGCATGCCGCCATACATGTGGTGCGCCGGCTTCGGGCCCGCGATGAGGGTCCAGAACAGTGTCGTGTCGGCCCATTGCGCGAGGATGCGCGCCAGTCCCTTGGCGGGTTCCGGGTACAGGGTCGGCGATGGCTGCACATGCTCCAGCACATCGCAGATCAGCGCAGTGTCGCAGTAGATGTCGGCACCCATCTGTAGCACCGGGGTACGGCGGTAGCCGCCGGTGAGGGCCACCACGTCGGGCTTGGGCAGGATCGGCGGCACCAGCACCGATTTCCAGGCCAGTTGCTTGTACCCCAGCACCGAGCGGATCTTTTCGGCGAATGGGGATATCTCGAAATGGTGCAGGATCAGGTCGGTCATCGTGGCATCACTCCAGGGGCAGGCTGCGCAGCAGCCGGGCGCGTTGCTGCGCGCCGGCCATCAGGAAGTCCCACTCGATACCGGCCGTCACGAAGCGCACACCCATGCGCAGCATCGTGGACAGCACCTGTGGCGTGGCCGCCAGGCCGCCGGCGCCGGCCACCTTGCCATGGCGCCGGCAGGCTGCCACCACCTGGGCGTAACAGCGCTCGAGCGCGGGGTCCGCAACCTTGCCGGGAATACCCAGCGATGCGCACAGATCGGTGGAGCCGACATGCAGGATGTCAACTCCCGGCACCGCCGCGATCGCCTCGGCGTTGGCGATGGCCTCGGGGGATTCCAGCATTACCACGACCGTGGTCGCGGCATTCATCAGTCGCCCGACCTCTGCGGCAGGCACGGTGCGGTAACCCAGGTGCGGCCAGCTGCCGGCCACCGAGCGCTTTCCCGCCGGTGCGAAACGGCAGGCCTGCGCTATGGCATGTGCCTGTTCGGCGGTGTCCACATGGGGCGCCACGATCCCGCAGGCGCCGGCATCGAGTAGGCGGTTCGCATAGTGCGCCGCGTGGCTGGGTACGCGCACGAGAGGTGTCACGCCCATCTGCGACGCCGCGATGCAGATCTGCGCAGCCGCCGACTCGGGAATCACGGAATGTTCCAGGTCCACGCTGAGCGCATCAAAGCCGCAGGCTTGCGCAGCCAGCGCGATGTCCACCCCATGCACCTTCTGGACCAGCAGGGCGACGCCAAGCCGGCCCGCCGCCAGTGTCTCGGCCAAGGGATTGCGCAGCGCCGGCGCTGGAGATTGCGGGTCCGTCATGGCTCAGCCGCCTCCTGCGGGGGAAGGGGCGGCGATCACCAAATCGGCAGCCGGGAGGGGATCACCGCGCAGAAAGCGCAGGATGTTGCCGAACGCATGGCCGGCGACGTGCGCAACGTTGTCGAACACACCGCCGCCGGCATGCGGCGTGACGACCACCTGCTCCAGCGACAGCAACGGGTTGTCGGGCGACGGCGGCTCCGGATCGAAGGCATCCAGACCGGCACCGCGCAACTTGCCGCTGACCAGGGCGGCCGCAAGGGCTACCTCGTCCACCAGGCCGCCGCGGGCGGTGTTGATCAGCACGGCGCCATCCTTCATGCCGGCGATCGTGCGGGCGTTGATCATGCGGGCCGTCTGCGCCACCAGCGGCGCATGCAGGCTCACGATGTCGCTGTCGCGCAGCAGTTCGTCGAGCGGAACCTGGCGGGCCTGCAAGGCCTGCTCGGTCGCGAAGTCGGCGCGCCGGATGTCGGCATAGACCACCTGTGCGTCGAAACCACGCAAACGATGGGCCAGCATGCGGCCGATGTGGCCGAAGCCCACCAGCCCCACCGTCTTGCCGCTGATCTGGAAACAGGTTTCGCGCATCTCCGGCGTGGGCCAGCGGCCCTCGCGCATCGCGCGGTTGACATAGGGTATGCGTCGGTAGACCGCCAGCATCAGGGCGATCGCCAGTTCGGCCACCGGACCGGCATTGGCTCCAGTCGTGATCGCCAGCGCCACACCGTGGCGGCGCACCGAATCAAGGTCGATGGCATCGATCCCGATGCCCCATTTCTGGATCATGCGCACCTTCGGCGCGCCGCAGAGCATCCTGGCGGTGACCGGCGCGAATCCCGGCAGCAGGATGTCTGCACCGGCAGCCAGGGCGCACTGTGCATCGGCATCGTAGGAGTCGGCAAAGTGCAGCGACAGCTCCGGCGGCGCGGTGCGGCGAACCACATCACGCACCGCCGGCGCCCACACATCCAGACAGGCCACCCGGGACATCATGCCAATGCCTCTAGGACCATCATCCGGTGTGGACCGGGGCGTGCCACGCTGCGCACCACTGCCTCAGGGGCGGCCGAGCGGCCTGAGCGTGACGCCCGGCAGCACAGCAGCCTTCGGGAACACGGTGACCATCTTGCCGTCCTGCCACTGCGAGGCGGTGAACTGTGCACGCACGTTCTGGAAGTTGGCGTCGAACTTGGCGCCGAAGCCGGACGGGTAGGTGTTCTCCGGGATGTCGAGCTTGGCCGCTGCAGGCTGCACCTTGACCGGGTCAACACTTCCAGCGGCCTTGACCGCCTCCGCCATGATGAGGAATCCCGAATACGCCGCCATGCCCTGGGGAGCCACCGGATCGCTCTTGTACTTCGCGCGGTAGGCTTCCAGATAGGCTTTGTTGCCGGGGCCGAACTTGTCGGTGATGTCGTTGCGCGGATAACCGACGACCAGGATGCCCTCCATGTAGGCGGCACCGAGGGCCTGCAGGGTCTCGGGCGTGTCGCCCGTGCCGACGAACAGCACGGCCGCCGGCTTCAGGCCCTGCTCCCGCATCGTGCGCAGCAGCAAATTGCCGTCAGGCACGTAGCCGGTCTGGATCAGAACATCCGGTTCGGCGCGCTTCGCCCGCAGCACGGTGTCGTTCAGGCTGATGGTGTTGGCGGCATGCGAGCCCACGCCCACGATATTGGCGCCGAAGGCTTCGAGGATGCGCTTCTGCGCCTGCGCGATCGAGGTGCCGTAGATGGACTCCTCGTGCTCGATCCAGATCTTCAGGCCCTTCATGTCCTTTTTGAGCGCGGGTGCGATCAGGTCCCGCACTGCTGCGGACGAGGTATTGGCAAAGGCACTGCCATCTGGCCCGCTGCGAATGAAGTTGGGCAGCCGGCGCTCGGTCAGCGCCTGCGCCACCGCGTTCGTTTCCCAGTACAGCTTGTTGTAGCGCAGGGCGGCGTCGCTGGCGGTCAGCGAAATGCCGCTGATATAGGTGCCGACGAACATGTCGACCTTGTCGCGGGTCACCAGCTGCTCGACGGTCGTGATGCCCTGCTGCGCGTTGGTCACGTCGCCGCGGATCAGTTCGATCTTTTTGCCGAGAAGCCCGCCGGCCGCATTGATCTTGTCCGTCGCCAGTTCATAGCCGCGTGTCACCTCGGTCCCGTACAGGGCCAGCGGCCCGCTGTACGGATTGAGGGCACCGATCTTGATCGTGGCCTGCGCCAAAGCGGGTTGCGCGAACGCCGCTGTGCCAGCGACGAGGGCGAGCCCCGCCATCTTCTTCCACATACCCATGTCTATCTCCTTCGGTTGATAAGTTGTCGTGACGTTTCCAAACACCTGCACCGCGGACCAACGCCCTTCACCGCCATGCTTTTCCAGATTCCCCGAACCCCCTACCCTGCCGGCGCACCCAGCGCCCCCACGGCCTGCCCGACCGGCCAGAAGATGCCGCCTCCCGACACACCGCCGTCCACCGCGATGTCGGAACCGGTCACGTAGACGGACTTTGGGCCGAGCAGGAAGAACATCACTTCGGCCACCTGGTCGGGCTGCGCCATGTGACCCATCGGCGTGATGTTCTGCAGCGCCTCGAACAGGCGCGCGTTGGTGCGGATCAGTTCCGTGTCGACCACGCCCGGGCAGATGCAGTTGACACGCACTCCCGCCGGCGCGAGTTCCAGGGCCGCGCTGCGCGTGAGGCCGCGCAGCGCCCACTTGCTCGTCGAATAGGCAGCCGAGAAGTACCCGGTGAGCCCCACCACAGACGACATGTTCACGATCGACCCGCCCGTCGGCATCAGCGGGGCCAGGTGCTGGATGCCGAGGAACGCACCCGTCAGGTTGACCCGCAGGACCTGCTCCCATTCGGCCAGCGACGCGCGGGTGACGGTGTTGCGCGGGCCCGTGATCCCGGCGTTGTTGACCAGGCCCAGGAGCGGACGGCCATCGGCCTGCAGACGTGCGGCGACATCGCGCCAGGCCGCCTCCTCGCCGATGTCGGCCTGCACCGGCGCCAGCGAGCCTGGCTGGCCGCGCACCTGCGCGTCCAGCCGGGCCCAGGCGGGATCGGACAACGGCAGGCGGTCCATCACGGTGACCCGTGCACCTGCGGCGACCAGCATGCGGGTGATCGCGGCCCCCTGGCCCCGTGCGCCGCCCGTGACGACCGCGGCCTTGCCGTTCCAGTGTGCGTCCATGTCGATCCTTCGGCCCGTATTGCAGCGGCCTACTCGGGCTTGATGCCCGCGCCCTCCGCCACCTTGCGGAAGCGTTCGGTCTCGCTGATCTGGAACCGGCGCATCTCCGCCGGCGCCAGCGGCATCGGGTCGGAGCCGATCTTGGCGATGAATTCGCGGGCGCCCGGCGTGGCCAGGATCTTCTGCATCGCGTCCACCAGCCTGTCGGCCACGGAATCCGGCGTCTCTGCCCGGATGTACATCGAGGTCCAGGTGTAGTTCACGTATTCGGGGTACCCGCTCTCCTTGATGGTGGGAATCTCGGGGTAGTCGGGATGGCGCCTGTCGCCCGAGACGCCGAGTGCCTTGAGCTTGCCGCCCTTGACCTGCGGCATGGCCGCGATCAGGTCGCTCACCGCCCAGTCGAGCTGGTTGCCCATCAGCGCGGTGAACACTTCGGGCGCACCCCGGTAGTTCACATAGACACTCCTGGTGCCGGCCACGCTGGCGAACCATTCAGCAGACAGCCGAAAACCGGCCGTGTAGGAGCCCACGTTGAGCTGCTGGCTCGCAGCCTTCGACGCCGCCACCAAATCCTGCACCGAGCCCAGGCGCGAATTCGCCGGAGCGATGAAGATCATCATGCCGCGCGCGATACCGGTCACCGGGCGGAAATCCTTCAGACCGTCATACGGCAGATCCTTCACCACCGACGGGTTGACCGCCATGTGGGTGTTCGTACCCAGGAAGATGGTGTAGCCGTCCGCCGCCGCCTGCTTGACCGCCATGGCCGCGATCACGCCGTTGGCGCCGGGCTTGTTGTCGATCAGCACCGGCTGGCCGAGCACGGTGGTCAGCTGCTCGGCAAAATACCGCGCGGTGATGTCCGAGCCACTGCCCGCCGACGTCGGGACGACGATCTTCAGCGGCTTGTTGGGGAATGCCTGGGCCTGGGCGCTGCCTGCCGTAAGTCCGAGGGCGGCCAGCAGGGTCGTCAGAAAGTGCTTGCGGTTCATGGTTGTCTCCGGCTTTTGTGTCGAGTTGTCCGATAGGTGTGCGCGCATCGGCGGGGAAAGTGCTCAGGCCGGCGTGAACCGCGCCACGGCGGTCCCGCCTTCGTCTTCGATCACCAAGCGCAGCGGCATGCCGATCCGCAGGCTTGCCGCGTCGACGCCGACGATGTTGCTGAACATGCGGGGCCCCTCCTCAAGCTCGACCACGGCCACGGTGTAGGGCAGGCGCTGCGCGAAGGATGGGTGATAAGCGATGCGGTAGACCACCCAGCTCACCAGCCGCGCGCGGCCGCTGGCCGTCTGCCAGGACCAGTCGTCAGCCAGGCAGTTCGGGCATTCGCTGCGTGCGGGCAGCCAGCGGTAGCCACAGACCTTGCAGCACTGGAACTGGTGGCGCCCCTCCTTCAGGCCCTGCCAGTAGGGCCGGTTGAGATCGGTAATCTCGGGCCCGGGGGCCAGCACCTGGGTATCGGTATCGCTCATGGCATGGCCCCTT
Source organism: Rhodoferax sp. (assembly GCA_016790475.1). Lineage (GTDB taxonomy): Bacteria > Pseudomonadota > Gammaproteobacteria > Burkholderiales > Burkholderiaceae_C > CAISIP01. The sequence goes on from JAEUOX010000305.1 coordinate 20,537, forward strand.
CCTATTGACCCAGGATCAGGGTGGCATGCGTGTGCATGATGCCGCCCTGGTTGCTGATGGCGCAGGTGCGCGCGCCGCGGACCTGGTTGACCGAGTCGCCGCGCATCTGGCGCACGCCCTCCATCACCAGCTGCAGACCGGGCATGCCGGTCTCGGACAGCAGCCCGCCCGAGGTGTTGATCGGCAGCTCGCCACCCAGCTCGATGCGCCCGTCCTCCACGAAGCGGCCGCCCTCACCCTTGGCGCAGAACCCATAGTCCTCCAGCGTCATCAGCACCGCGATCGTGAAGCAGTCGTAGATCTGCGCCACGTCGATGTCGCCCGGCCTGACACCCGCCATCGCGAAGGCGGTCTGGGCCGAGACCTTGGCGGCGGTGGTGGTGAGGTCGGGGCGCAGCGCCACGTCCCAGGAGGTCTGCCCCTGGCCGAAACCCAGCACGGGGACCGGCTTGGCCACCTTCAGTTCCGCGGCCTTCTTCGCGCTCATCAGCACGACCGCTGCAGCACCGTCGGAGACCAGGCAGCAGTCGTCACGGCGCAGCGGCTCGACGATCAGGCGCGATGCGCGGTAATGCCCCAGCGTCAGCGGCTTGCGCAGTTGGGCATGCGGATTCGCGGCACCATGCCGGCGGCAGGCGACGGCGATCGCACCGAGCTGGTCGCTGGTGGTGCCGTACTGGGCCATGTGGCGCTGAGCGATCATCGCGTAGCCGGCAGGTGTTCCGAACCAGCCCACCAGGCCGCTGCCGTCGTCGCCGTACGATTTCTCGTAGGCCTGGCGCGTGCCGGTGGCGGGGTTGTCGGCCAGCGACACCACCGCGATCTCGCACTGGCCCGCCTCGATCGCCATAGTGGCGTAGCTGATCATGCTGATGTTGCTCGCGCCACCATGGTCATACACGCCGCCGATGCGCGGCTGCATGCCCAGCGCCTCGGCCAGCTTCTGCGCATACATCATCTCGAACTTGGAGGTCGGCGCCTTGACCATCAGGCCATCGACCTGGCGCTTGTCCACGCCGGCGTCGGCCAGCGCCTTGCGGATCGCCTCCACGTTCAGCGACACCGTGCCGCGGCCAGGAAGCTTGCCGAACGCGGTGTGGCCGATGCCGGCGATCACCACCTTGCCGCTCAATGGGTGGGCCATGTCAGATCACCTCCTCGGCCTGCAGCTGCGCGACTTCGTCCGCGGAGAGGCCCAGCCATTCGCCGTACACCTCCTGGTTGTCGCGGCCCAATGGACCGCTGGGGCGCAGCTTGATCGGTGCCACACCGTCATACCGCATCGGCGAATTCGGCAGGCATACGCGCCCGTACATCGGGTGCTCGACCCACTCCAGCGCTCGGCGTGCATGCATGTGTTCGTCGTTGACCACCTCTTCCAGGTCACGCACAGGCGCACAGGGCACACGGTGGCTCATCAGCAGATCGAACAGCGCCTTCTTGGCGTGCCGTGCCGTGAACTCGGCGACCAGCGCATCCACCTCGTCCATGTTGTCGACGCGGTGCTTGAGGTCGGCAAACCGCGCGTCGCTCAGAAGATCCTCGCGCTGCATGGCCTTGAGCAACGCCTTCCAGTGGGCCTCACTGACACAGATGATCGCGATGTGGCCGTCCGAGGTGGGATAGACGTTGTACGGTGCCTCGGCCAGGCCACCGTGCCGGTTGCCGGTGCGCGGCGGTACGGAATTGCCCATGCTGTAGTGCAGGCCAAGATTGGAACTCAGCGACGCGTAGACCGACTCCTGCATCGACACCTCGACCAGGCGCCCCACGCCGGTCTTCTCGCGTTCATATAGCGCGGTCATGATGGCGCCGTACAGGTGCACGCCGCCGAAGAAGTCGCACATCGCCGGACCGGCCTTGACGGGCGGCCGGTCCGGGAATCCGGTGACGTTCATGATGCCGGCGATCGCCTGCACCGTGAGGTCCATCGCCGGGTACCTCATGTTGGGACCCGAGCGGCCAAAGCCGGAGCCAGAGCCGTAGATCAGCCGAGGGTTGATCTTGCGCAGCGACTCGTAACCCACATCCAGACGCTCCATCGCACCGGGTGCGAAGTTCTCGACCAGCACATCGCCCTTCTTGACCATCGCGCGCAGCAACTCGCGGCCGCGCTCCGTCTTGAGGTTGAGGGTGGCAAAGGTCTTGTTGGAGTTGAGCATGGCAAATGGCAACGCCGCGCCACCCACCACACTGCGACGGCGCAGGTTCTCGCCACCCTTGGCCTCGATCTTGATTACGCGGGCGCCCGCCATGGCCATGAGAAACGTGCAATAGGGACCGTTGTAGATCTGCCCCAGGTCGACGACCGTAATGCCCTGCAGCGGATACGCGGGTGCCATGCTCAGCTCCCCTTGAAATTGGGCTTGCGCTTGGCAGAGAAGGCTGCCGGGCCTTCCTTCGCGTCCTCGGTACCCATCAGCATGCGATTGAGCACGGACTCCAGCCGCAAACCGGAGCTGAGATCCATGTCACGGCTGCGTACGGCCAGCTCCTTGGCGGCCTGCACGGCCAGCGGGGCATTGGCAGCGATCTTGCGCGCGTACGCATAGGCCGTCTCGATCAGCTCTGCCGGTGGGACTACCTTGTTGACAAGGCCCCAGCGCTCGGCCGTTGCAGCGTCGATGCCGTCGCCGGTCAGCAGCATTTCCATCGCGATGGCGTACGGCAGTTGGTCCAGCACACGCTGTGTGCCGCCATTTCCGGCGATGACCCCCCTCTTGACCTCGGACAGTCCGAAGGTTGCATGGCTGGCTGCAATCCTGATGTCGGTCGCCAGCAACAGTGTCATGCCACCGCCCAGGCAATACCCGTTGACCGCGGCAACCACCGGCTTCCAGACCTCGAGACCGCGATTGAGCAGTTGATCGCGCTGGGTCAGCCACATCTCGGCTATGGTGGGCGGGGCCGTCAGAAAGGTCTTGATGTCAGCACCCGTCGAGAAGGCGCGATCACCACCGCCGGTGATGATGGCCACACGGATCGCCGGATCGTCACGTACGGTGCACCACGCGCGTGACAGGGCCTGATAATGCTCCGCGTCCATTGCGTTCATGCGCTCGGGACGGTTGATGGTGATGAGGGCCACGCCCTCGTCGGACACCTGGAAATCGATGGCCATGATGCGTCAGCCCTTCCCGCGCTTGCCGCCCAGGATGTCCCGGGCAATGACCATGCGGTGGACCTCGGACGGCCCCTCTCCGATGCGCTTGATGCGCATCTCGCGGTACCAGCGCTCCAGCGGCAGTTCCTGGGCTACGCCCATGCCGCCGAAGATCTGGATGCATCGGTCGACGACGCGTCCGGCGGTCTCGGTACCGTAGACCTTGGCCACAGAGGCGTCGACCTTGATATCGCGGCCCATGTCGGCATTCCATGCCGCTTGGTAGACCAGCAAGCGGGCGGCACGGAGTTCAACCTCGGAGTCGGCAATCATCCACTGAATCGCTTGCTTCTCGGCAAGCGTGCTGCCGAATGCCTTGCGTTGCGTGGCCCATTCGACCGCGAGTTCCAGCGCGGCTTGCGCAATCCCGATGGTCGCGGCTGCATACGGCGGCCGGGCATGGATCAGCCACTCCTCGGCGAAAGCGAATCCCTTGCCCTCGTCGCCCAGTCGGTCCTCGATCGGCACCTCGTAGTTGTCGAAGTGCACTTCATACGGCGAGTAGGAGCGGATCACCGGGATCTTGGACAGGCTGATTCCGGGTCGGCTCTTGTCGACCACGAAGCTGGTGATGCCGTCCCGTCCCTTGCTGTCGCCAACGCGAGCGAAGACGATACCCCACTTGGCCATGCCGGCGCCGGAGATCCATATCTTCGTGCCGTTGATGACGTAGCGGTCGCTCTTGCGCTCCGCCCGGGTCTGGATCGCACGGCCCGGATCGGAACCGCCCGAAGGCTCGCTGATTGCAACAAAGGCCTTGGTGCCTTTCTCCATGTCCTCGCGCGCAAATCGTTGCTGGTGTTCGGTGCCTTTCCATATCACCACCGGCGGGTCGAAACCGAACGCGCCGCAGCCGGCGATATAGGCGCCCATGCGGCACTTGGCAGCCTCTTCAGCGGCTACGCACTGCCCAAGCAGGCTCAAACCCGCACCGCCATGCTCCGCGGGTGTCTCGAAGCACCACAGCCCGAGATTCCTGGCCTTTGACTGCAGCCGCGCCAGGTCGTCCGGCTCCGGCGTATACGCGTCGTGCGGCAACTTGTCCTCGACCGGCTTTACCTCCTCGGCCATGAAGCGGCGGATGGTGTCACGCAACATGCGCAACTCTTCGGGCAACTCCCAGCTTCCCGTGTCATTCATCGACTTCTCCTGGTGCTTGTAAGCTGGTGCTGTCACGTGGCACCGGACTGCAATTGCACGCGCCGGGCGACACTCGCCGTCACATCCAGGCGATAGCGCCTTCGGCCACCCGGCAGCGTGCGCTCTTCCGCGACAACGACGCCGTAGTCGTTTTCGGCGGAGGCCCGGCTGATATAGCCGAGGTTCAGGTCGCGTTCGACCGAGTTCAGTTCGCGTTCGATGGCAATCCCGTAGCCGCCTCCGCCCGGCGAGCCGACGCGGATGGCGTCGCCCGCAGCGAACGGTTCCTTCTCCAGCTTGCTGCGCATCGGCGGCTTCCAGGTCTTGCCGGCCGTGGTCAGTTCGACCTTGTTCGGCTGGGCCGATCCGCCACCGGCCACACCGAAGGGCGTATGGTCGACACGGTCGCCAAGCACCGACACGGTGGTGTCGGACCACGTCGTGAACCCGTATTCCGTGCCGCAGCCACCGCGGTGCCAGCCCTTCCCACCCGAGTCCTCGCGGATGCGGAAATGGTTGAAGCGCAGCGGAAAGCGGTGCTCGGACATCTCCAACGACATGAAATTGGCCATGGACTGTGGTGGTGTGCCGTTGATCAGACCGTCGCTGGCCTTGCTGGCGCCGTAACCGCCGGGATAGGGGAAGACGCCAACGAAATAGCTTCCGCTGCGCGGGTGGGTGCCACTGATCGCCACAACGCCGATCGTGCCGAAGAACGCCGCCGGCGCCTTGCCCGGAATGATTTGAGACATCGCGCCAAACACGACGTCCACCACCCGCCCCATCGGGTCGAGGTACCCGCCGCAGGCCGCCGGATACTCGGCCGACAGCAGCGTGCGCGGCGGCACGTTGAAACTGATCGGTCGGAAGGTGCCGCCATTGACCGGCACATCCGGGAAGATGTGCTTGATGGCCACATAACACGACGACAGCGTGGTGTTGCGCGACATGTTCAGCGGCCCGCGCGCCATCGGGCCGGTGCCGGCAAAATCGAAATGCATGGTGTCGTCCTTGACCGTGATGGTCAGGCGCACTGGAATCGGTTCATCGACGATTCCGTCGTTGTCGATCCAGTCTTCCCAGCTGTAGCTGCCGTCGGGCAGGTCGGTGATGTAGGAGCGCATCTGCCGCTCCGAGTAGGCGATCATCTCGTCCAGGCACTCGCTGAGCACGGCTCGCCCATATTTCTTCACCAGTGCCTCGATGCCGCGGTTGCCGACCGTGAACACGTTCGACATCGCCGCCAGGTCGCCCGCGATCTCGTTGGGCAGGCGCACGTTGGCACGGATCATCGCCACCAGCGCGGTATTGAGCTTGCCTTCCTCGTACAGCTTGATGGGCGGAATGATCATTCCTTCCTGGTGGATCTCGGTGGCGCGGGGGGCCCAGCCTCCGGGGACGTTGCCACCCATGTCCATCCAGTGGCCAGTGGTGGCCATCACCGCGAACAGCTCGCCACCGGCGAACACCGGGGCGATGATCTGTACGTCCTGCAGGTGGCTGCCCCCCAGGTAGGTGTCGTTCATGATCCACATGTCACCCGGCTTGAATCCGCCCTCGGCGTTGGCCAACTCGATTACCTTCTGCACCGTGAACTGCATGTAGGCGAGGAACACCGGAAGACCGTAGCGGCCCTGCGCGATGGTCTCGCCGGTGACCGGGTGGAAGATGCCGTTGGCGCAGTCGTTGGTTTCCGAGATGATCGGTGAGATTGCTGCGTGGATCAGGTGCAGATCCATCTCGTCCGCGATCTGTTCAAGGCTGCCGCGCACCACGGCCAGGGTTACTGCGTCCATCATTTCACCTTCACCAACAGGTTGCCCTTGGGATCGACCGTGACATCCATCCCAGGCTCCACGACCGTCGTGGTATCGCTTTGCTCGACGATGGCTGGGCCATCGAAGCACATGCCGGGCGCGAGGTCGGCCCGCTGGTAGATCGGCGTGTCGTACCAGGCGTTGAAATGCACCTGGCGGCGCTGCCAGACCTTCGGCACACCCAGGGCGGAGGAGCTGCTTTGCGGCAGTTCGGCGCTGGTCCGCTGGCCGATGGCAATGGTGCGCAGGTTCACCAGCATCACGGGCATGTTCTTGAGCGTATTGCCGAAGGTCGCCTGGTAGGTATCCAGGAAGGCCTGTTCCAGACGCCCGGCATCCCAGTCAGGATCGATCAGCACCCGCAATGCGTGGATCTGTCCGACATAGGCCATGTCTGCGGCATGGGTGATGGTGGTGCGATCGACCGGCACCTGACTCTCTTCGATCTGCCGAAGCCCCTCGGCCTTCTGGCGGCCGATGATCGCGGCCAACTCGCCATCTTCCAGGCGGTCGAGGCGCTTCTCCAGCGTCTGCGACAGGTCATACCGAAGGTCAGCGTACACACAGCCCAGCGCGCACAACACACCAGGGTACAGCGGCACGAGCATCGTGCTGCCGCCGACCTCGCGCATCAACGCACCGCAATGCAGCGGACCCGCTCCGCCAAAGGCGACCAGCGCGAAGTCCCGCGGGTCCAGGCCGCGCTCGATCGACATCAGGCGAATGCGCCCGGCCATGCGCTGGTTGACCACGGCCAGGATGGCCTCGGCCGTAGCCTCGAGCCCCAGGCCCATCTGCTTGCCGAGCCGCTCGACCGCTGCGCGCGCACCTGCGACATCCAGCTTGGCATCGGTACCGTTCATCGGGCTGTCCGGGTTGATGCGGCCCAGCACCACGTTGGCGTCGGTCACGGTCGGTTCGGTTCCGCCCCGGCGATAGGCCACCGGACCGGGAACGGCACCGGCACTGCGCGGCCCCACCAGCAACATGCCGCCCCGGTCCAAAGATGCAATGCTGCCGCCGCCAGCACCAATGGTGTGCACGTCGATCATCGGCAGGCGCAGCGGAATTCGGAAATCGAGGTTGGTCAGTTCGGCTACCTTGGGCTCACCGTTGATCACCACGGCCACATCGAAGCTGGTACCCCCCATGTCACCGGTGATGATGTGGTGGAACCCAGCCTCGGCCGCAAGTCGTGCAGCTGCAATCACGCCTGCGGCCGGGCCGGAGCGGACGATGTAGGCCGCCCGGGCACCGAGTTGACGCAGCGGTGCGACGCCGCCGTTGGACTGCATGATGGCCACGTCCCGCTGGTAGCCCCAGTTCTTGAGCTGGATCGCAAGATTCTTCGCGTAGCGTGCCACCAACGGCTGCAGGTAACCCTGCACGGCAGCGGTACTCGTGCGCTCGAACTCGTAATACTCCCGCACGACCGAGGTAGCCACCACCAGTTCCCAGGCCGGGTTGATCCCTGCCAGGATATCGCGCGCCTGCAGTTCATGCGCCGGGTTGGCATAGGCATGCAGGAACGCGATGACGATCGATTCGACTTCGAGTTCCAGCAGGGCGGCACCGATGGCGCGCAGACCATCAACATCCAGTGGCACGAGCACATGGCCTTCGTAATCCAGCCGCTCGTCGACTTCGAAGCGCAGGTCGCGTGGCACCAGTGGCTCGTGGGTGCCCTCGAGGCCGTACATGGTGGGTCGATCGCGTCGGCCGAGTTCGAGGACGTCACGGAATCCGGTGGTCGTCACCAGCGCGCATCGCGCGCCACGGCGTTCGATCACCGCATTGGTGGCGATGGTGGTTCCATGCAGGATCGCATCCAGATCTGCCGGGCCCAAGCCCGCCGCCTTCAACGCATCGAGCATGCCGATCGATGGATCCTGCGGCGTGGTGGGCACCTTCAGGATCTTGTGCGGCTGACTCGCGTCGCCCGAGTAATACAGGTCGGTGAACGTTCCACCAACGTCGATGCCTACTACACCTGCCATTGCCTGTCTCCTTGTTCCCAGCGATGCCGTCGAGCCGTTGATCGGCAGGCATGCACCTTTTCCACGGTCACACTTTGCCGTTTCCGACCATGAAAGTAAACTTGATATATCGAAGCGATTGTTTGGAAAATCGAATGAATCTCTCTGGCCGCCTGGTCGATGCCTTCATTGCCCTTGAGGAAACCCGTCGCTTCTCGCTCGCCGCAGAGCGATGCAATATCTCGGCGCCTGCGTTCAGCCAAATGATCACCAGGCTCGAGACGCAGGTCGGGGTGCGTCTGTTCGACCGCGACACGCGCAAAGTCACGCTCACCGCGGAGGGCGAAGTCTTCGCCCAGGGCGCGCGGCGCATCGCCGCCGAGATGCGCGCCACGCTTGCAGAGGTTCAGGGCCGCGTGGGTTTGTCGAGCGGCAGGGTGCAGATCGCCGCGCCGCCATCGCTGTCGTCCTGGTGGCTCCCACGGCGCATGGCGCGCTTTCGGGCCGACCACCCGGGTATTGCGCTGCGGCTGGCCGACGTGGTGTCGGACCGCTGCCTGGACATGCTGCGCTCGGGCGAAGTGGACATCGGGATCAATGCCCAGAGCGGCAACCCGCTCGAATTTGACGCGGTGCGGCTGTTCCAGGAGGGCAGTTGGGTCGTGTGTCCCAGCGACGACGCACTGGCGGGGCAGTCCCATGTGACGCTGCGCCAGCTGCGCCACCGCAAGTTCATCCAGACTGCTCGCAGTGGCAGCGTCTACCAGTATCTGCGGCACCTCGTCGAGCATGCCGACTTCGAGGACACGGGCCTGGAAGTTACGCACCTGAGTACCTTGGGTGGTCTGGTGCGCGCCGGCTTCGGCGTGAGCATTGTCCCGGAGCACGCAGTTGGTATCTGCCTTCAGAAGGGCGTGACAGCCGTACCATTGCAGGCCGAGGGGACGACCCGTTCGATCTACCTGATCCGCCGTCGCGGTCACAGCCTCTCGAGCGCGGCGGACGTGTTCTGGCAAATGCTGTTGGGCGAGCGCGATGCCGATCGGGCCGCAACCGCACCGGCACGCAAGCGCCGTGCATCCTGAGGTCCAACCGGTCGCCCATGCGAACCTCATGAGGCACGCCCGCCCGCACCGGTGTCCGCACCGGTCTTTCGCACATCGCCGACATACGCTCCGACATGCCGGGCCATTCGTCGGGCGGCGGCATCTCCGTCCCGTGCGCGGATCGCCTCGTTGACCTGCTGATGGGCCCGGATCACCGCCTGGCGCACATCAACCGAATTGAAACCCTCGATGTCGGTACTGACATACACCGACTGCGAAACGGCGGAGATGAAGGCGATGAGAAGTTCGTTGTGGCTGGCGCGTACGACCTGGACATGCCAGTCGAGATTGGCCCGCAAGTAGGCCGCCAGATCGCCAGATTCGGACGCGGCCATCAGTGCGCGGTGGCGAGCCTCGATCTGCACCATGTCTTCGTCGGTGCGATGCATGGCCGCGAAACGGGCGCAGGACGGCTCGATGGCCGAACGCGTCTCAAGCACGGCTTCCAGACGGATCTTCTGCCCGCGGATGAAGATGGCCACCGACCGCTCGATCGTGGCCAAGCTGGGGCGCATCACTGCGGAGCCGCCATTGCGGCCGGACCGCGTCACGATCAGGCCCTCACCCTCCAGAATGCGCAGCGCCTCGCGCACCGAGGCCCGTGACAGACCGCTGCGCAGGCCGAGGTCGCGCTCGTTGGGAAGGTCGGTGCCCTCTTCGTAGTGACCTTCCAATATCTTCTCGCGCAAAACGCCGGCGAGCATGTCGGCGGCCTTCGGAACCTGGATGACGGGGATATCACGCATGGGAATTGCCTGGTTTGGAGGCCGGCGATGGAGTTGGTTCCTGGCGCTGCCGGCGCGCCTCCAGAACCGTATGCAGCCAAGCGCAGGCTTCTCTGATTTCCTGATCCACCTCGGCGATGCGGCCGCTGTACTTCAGAAAGCCATGGTTCATGCCTGCCGCACGGTGGGCAAGCACCGGTATGCCCTCGCCCTTCAGACGCCGCGCATAGGCCTCCCCTTCGTCGCGCAGGACGTCGAACTCCGCGACGGCCACATAGGTCGGCGGCAGTCCTGCCAACGATGCCGCGCGCAAGGGGCTGGCCCAGGGGTGCGAGCGGTCCTGCGGCCCGCGCAGGTACTGGTCCCAGAACCAATGCATGCCAGCCGCGGTCAGACCATAGCCTTCCGAGAACTGTCCGTAGGAATCAGGAAGGGGCAGCGGGTAGTTGGTGACGGGGTAGAACAGAAGTTGGGCGCACACCTGCGGTTCGCCTGCGTCGCAAAGCCGCGCGCAGGTGACGGCGGACAGGCAGGCACCTGCGCTGTCGCCCGCCAGCGCGATGCGCTCCGGATCGATCGACAGGGCCTGCGCATTGCGCCGCACCCAGCGCACGGCCGCAAGGCAGTCGTCAGAAGCGGCCGGGAAGCGGTGCTCCGGGGCCAACCGATAGTCCACCGACACCACGGCACATTCGGCGCCAGCGCATAACTGCCGGCAGAGGCGGTCGTGCGAATCCAGGCCCAGAAGCACGAATCCGCTGCCATGCAGGAAGACCGTCACCGGAAAGGGTCCCGCTCCGTGCGGCAGATACACCCGCACCGGTATGCTCTGACCCCCTGGCCCGGGCAGTGTCGTGTCTCGCACGGAGGCCACCGGCACGGCTGGTGCGTTGCTGCGAAGGTAAGGCTGCATGGCCTGAGCCCGCGCTTCGGCCAGAGGCAGCCGGTCATAAGACGGCTGCCCCGCTGCTGCGGCGAGCGCATCGGCAATGACGGGGTGCAGCGGCATGGCAACCGGTTCTGCGCGGTACGAAGGGGGCGGAGGACGGCGTCGATCGGCTACTGGGCCTGCACGCCGATCTCCGCAAGGATCTTGGGCAAACGCACCACTTCACTGGCAACATAGGCACGGAACTCCTCTGGCCCCATCCAGCGGGCTTCAGCACCCATCTGCTGGAAGCGTTGGGCCACCTCGGGAAGAGCCATGACCTTCTGCATCTCCGTGGCCAGCCGGGTGACCACCGAGGCGGGAGTGCCGGCCGGGGCGAACAGACCAATCCAGCCGACGAAGTGAAAATTCGGAAGCACTGTCTGCGCGACGGTCGGCAGTTCGGGCGCCATCGGACTGCGCTCGCCCATGGTCACCGTCGCAAGCGCACGCACATTGCCGGCCTTGACCTGCGCCAGGCTGGAGCCGATGTCCGGGAACATCACCGATACACGGCCGGCGATCACGTCTGTCAGACCGTCCGGGTTGCTCTTGTACGGCACGCGGGTCATCTCGAGACCGGCGCCGCGGGCGAACATCTCGCCCATGATCAGGCTGGAGGTGTTGCCGGCGGCGAACGTGAGCTCCTTGGGCCGGGCGCGTGCGTAGGCCACCAGTTCTGCCGGGGTGCGCACCGGCAGCCCCGGATGGACCACCAGGAAACTGGAAAAAACGCCCACCAGGCCCACTGGTACGAAGTCCTTGATCGGGTCGTAAGGCAGCTTTGCCACCAGGCCGGGGTTGGCGCCATGGGTGGAATTCGTCCCCATCAGCAGGGTGTAGCCATCGGCCGCCGCGCGGGCCACCGCCGTGCTCGCAATGACACCGTTGGCACCTGGGCGGTTGTCGGTCACCACGCTCTGCTTGAGTGCAGCTTCGAGATGCTGCGCGACCAACCGTGTCCCCAGGTCGGTGCCACTTCCCGCGCCAAAGGGCACAACGATGCGCAGTGGCCGTGACGGAAACGGTTCGGATGATTGCGCCATGGCGGCCGAAGCAGCGCCAAACAGTAGTGCGAGCGTGGCAAACCAGCGTCGCAGGGACTTCTGAACTGTTATCAAGGGGCGTCTCCTGGGTGGTGTACGGGCCCCGGGTGTATCGGTCTGAGGCCAACAACATTGAATTGGCCAGAACTTTAAATTGTCAGACCAAATAAAAGATTGGTGTTTTCCCTTAGACACGCATATAGGATCGATTCAAGATCAGTGGCTTCGACTGGGATACAGGCAACGCGCACAAGAACGACGCAAAGCATGGGGTGTCGATGGCCGAGGCGGAGCAATCATTTTTCAACACACCACTGTTGATGCTGGAGGATCGGTCCCACAGTACCCATGAACTTCGAGTCCACGCTCTGGGCAAGACACACGAGGGGCGTGCACTGCATATCACCTTCACTTTGAGCAAAGCGGGAACTCAGATTCGAGTGATCTCGGCCCGCGACGTGCACCGGAAGGAACGCGCGATCTATGAACAAGCCGCCTAAGACCCCATCGAAGGCCATCCCGAAGTTCGCTAACCAAAAGGCCGAGCGGGACTATTGGGAGTCCCACGACTCTACAGATCAATTGGACTGGACCCAGGCCCGGAGCGTCACCCTGCCCAATCTCAAACCCACGACGAAGACCATTTCGTTGCGATTGCCCCAGCACCGGCTGGATGCCATCAAGTCGGCGGCAAATGCCCGCGATCTGCCGTATCAATCCCTGACCAAAGTCTGGTTGCAGGAAAAGGCGAGGAATCACTGAGCGGCAGGACACCAAGGCGTTGAGGCTGGGTCAACGCGGCAGTGTCGAGGTGAGGACCGAGTACGCCTGAGGGTGCGCAACCTCGTGCACTGAAGGAGTCCAAGGCCGATCGTACAGTCAGATCCTGCTACTTGCAGAAAAGTAGCATGCTATGTTTTTGATAGCTGCAGAGCTAATATTCATGAGGCTTCTGGAGGCGCGACGCGGAGTCGAACCGCGCTGGCCGGATTTGCAAGCCTTATTCGATCAATTGAATCAGCAACTTATGGCTGCGCTACTGCATCTGCTACCCGACGACTAGAGATAGGGCCGCGTCATGGGGCAACCGGTGACGTCAGCGCAACGTTGGATTCGGCCCGCCGGATCAGGTAGGACCGGATATGCCCAGTATCCGCGCCGCCTTGCCCAGACGAATGTCAAAGCAGGCGAATTGAACTTCTTCACCCGCACTCTCCTGCAATGTACGAGCGGCAGCAAGTTGAACACTGTCGTACCCGCGCAGTGCAAAGGTGTCGGCAAACTCACCGGCCAGTTCCACGAGTGGCTGGGTGATCTCTACCACCGCATACCTTGACCAGTCTGTTCGCAGGCGATTTCGGACAGTCTCGATCGCCTCGGCGTCGCTAGGAAACTCGCGGGCGCGACGCGCCAGGGCCGCCATCATCTCGGCCCACGCAATCCGGCAGACCGCAATCGCGGTGGCCGCGGCCGCCAGAGCCTGCATCTCGCGGCTGGATTCCTCGAGGACATACAGCTTTACCAGCGCAGAGGTGTCGCAGAACAGGATCAACGACGGTCCTCCAGGACCATTTGGCTGACGGAAGGTGCCCGCGCTGTCAGCGCCACTGGCAGTTCGTGCACAGGCTTGCCGCCGCCCCAGGACACGGCGCCGCCGGCGATCAGCCCGCGCAATCCAGGCTCGGCATGCTCGGGGATGCCGATGATGCGGGCGATCGGCTTGTTGTGGGAGGTGACCTCAATGATTTCGCCACTCTGCGCGCGCGACAGCACGCGTGAGAGGCTGGCTTTGAGTTCGCGAATGGCTACGGACATGTTGGACCCCCGGAAAATGTGACCTCATTGTATCTGCGGATGCATGAAATATGTCCCTATTGCACCTACCAGGCATGCAGGGATACCAGTGCGGAAGTTGGATTGCTACGGTCAACAAGCCCCGGCCTGGCCGGTCGAATCTACTGGCACTGCCTCCTTGTCGAGTGCACCCGTTTGCCACTGTTGCTTGGCCGGCTTTTCAAGGCCGCCGGATAACTCGGTCGATCGCATCGGACTCCACAGCCACTCCTCCAGTCGACTCCATGAATCAAGGGACGGATCGTGATTCCGGGTAGCCAGCGAACGCCGGAAGAGGATGCTCAGAAAGTGCCTGGGTACCCTCCCCCGTCGATCAGGATGTTCTGTCCGGTGATGTAGCCGGCATGCGTACTGCACAGGAAAGCACATGTTGCGCCGAACTCCGCTGGACGGCCAAAGCGTTTGGCCGGAATGGTCTGGCTGTACGACTGCAAGGTGGATTCAATGGATGTACCAGCCTTGTCGGCCATTCCCTGGAGCGTTACCCGGATACGGTCGGTATCGAACGTACCCGGCAGAAGGTTGTTGATCGTGACGTTCGCACTGGCAACAGCACTGCGCGCCACACCGGCGACGAACCCGGTCAGTCCGCTGCGAGCACCGTTGCTGAGCCCCAGCATGCCGATGGGCGCCTTGACCGCGTGCGAGGTGATGTTGATGATGCGCCCGAATCCACGATCCACCATGCCATCCAGCACGGCCTTGATCAACCAGATGGGCGTGAGCATGTTGGCGTCCAATGCCTTGACCCAGTCC